>JALZEI010000108.1 GCA_030862115.1 Actinomycetota bacterium | reverse complement strand
CCGAGGTCATGTTCTTCGGCGCGCTGTTCGCGGCGTACTTCCTGCTGCGCGGGACCGCGGAGACGTGGCCGCCGCCCGGCTCGATCGAGACGTCGCTCGTCCTGCCGTCGCTCCTGACGGTATGTCTTCTGGCGTCGTCGGTGACCGTCCACGCGGGACGGCTGGGGCTGACGATGGTGCTGGGGCTCCTGTTCCTGGCGGGGCAGGCGTGGGAGTACGCGGAGCTGGCGAGCGAGGGCTTCTCGGCGTCGACCGACGCGTTCGCGACGGTGTTCTTCACGCTGACGGGCTTCCACGGGCTCCACGTCGCGGTGGGCCTGGTGATGCTGACGACGGTGTTCCTGAGGCGCGAGCGGTTGGGGGGCGTGAAGTCGGGCCCGGCCGAGGCGGTCTCCTATTACTGGCACTTCGTGGACGGGATCTGGATTCTCGTCTTCCTGACGCTGTACGTCCTGCGGTAGGTGGAAGGGTCTACTTCCGCGAACTGCGTCTGTTCACGCCCGTATGCTTCAGGTTGCGCCCTATTGCGTTTGATGGTCTACTTCTGAGCCGTGAAACCGGTGCATCCCGACCTCGGACTTTGACCGAGATCCACCCTCGGCTGCGTCGATGAGCGACGGAGCCTTCGCGAGGGTTCACGAGCGGCTCGACATTCGACGGGCGGTCGCGCGCTCGTCCCACTCCAGCGATTTGTTGCCGCCGCGCTTCGAGGACAAAGTCGGCGGTGAGGTAGGCCGGCGCTTTTCGGACTCCCTGCTCCACCTTATGGAGACCGGGACGTACGCCCCGCACACGGCGCATTTCGTGGCCGTCCCAAAGTCGGGATTTACGACGCGGCTCGCGGCTCTGATGACACTTCAGGACCGTGCCGTTTACCAGGCTTTGGTCGAAACACTCCGCGAAAGAATGGACCGCGCCGTCGTCGGGCCGGACGTCCTCTTCGGACCGAGACCACTCAACGGAACCCGTCCGTGGGGGGATTTCGAGCGCGCCCCCCTGGAGGGTCAGCCCACTCACATCGTCAAGGCGGACATCGCGGGCTTCTACGAGGTGCTTCCGCATGAACAACTCGCTACCGCATTGATCACCGCTACCGGACAGCGGGAGATCGTCGCGGCGCTAGCGGCATTTCTCACTGGTGTAATGGGTGGGAATCGAGGATTGCCACAGGGGCCGGTTCCATCTGACTTTCTTGCAACGTTCTACCTCGCGCCGCTCGACAGAGAGATGATCCGACAGGGCTGGCGCTATTTCCGGCGCGGCGACGACATGCGCGTCTCGGTCGACAGCTTCTCGGAGGGGAGGGCGGCGGTCGCCGCGATCGAGGAACAGCTTCGTCGACTGCGACTCATGCTCAACCCGACAAAGAGTCTGGTCTTGCGAGAGCAGACTTACCGAGACCGACTTGAAGCGCTGGATCAAGCTCGTGACGAGTTTCGGCGCAGACTCGGTGAAGAGAGAGTCACCCGTCTGTACGAGATGGACGATGAGGAAATTCAAGAGATCGCCGAAGAAGCAGGCCTGGAGGAGATCGGCTGGGACTTGTATGCGGGCGGACTCACGATTGACGAGATCGTGGAGAAGCTTCGACCGCATCTTCAGCCGGACGACGCTGATGTCGCCACGGCAATCTTCAACGACACGATCGACTACGCCCCCTGGGCGAGCTCGCCACTCAACCGGGAGATCTTCCATGGTCGGCTGACATGGTCACTAACAGTCCTAACCGCGGCCCACAGCCCCGCGGCCCTGAATCACGTTAGGACGATTCTGTTTCGCCTGCCGGACGAGACCGCGACGGTGGCGAACTATTGCGCTGCGTTGGCTTCGACTGCTTCCGAGCAGCGCATGGTTGAGACGGTCGAGGAGTACCTCTTGCCGGAACGATTCCGGTATCCCTGGCAAGAGGGTTGGCTGCTCCAAATCCTTCAGAACTCAACTCGCTGGTTGAGAGAGGAGTTCGTGATGTTCGTACGCAGCGTGGCCGAACGCGAGGCCGCCGAATGGTTCGCTCGAATTCAGGCGACGAAACTGCTGGCGCGAACAGGACGGCTTGAGCAGGGACTATTGGACCGGTTGTGGCAGCTCGCACCCTCTGTTTTCCGACCTGATCTGATTGCCGCAGCCAACGATATGACGGCCTACTCACCGTGGGCAGTATCTGTCTTGGAAGGATTCCGCGGTGACGCCGTTCACGAGGTCGTCATGGCGCACGTAACGCTCCGCAGACCATCGCCGTGAGTTCCGCCGAGTTATCTCGTCCTACTGCTAACGTCGTTCAAGGAGGTGCGTATGGATCAAGTAGTTAGGCGGGGCGGCTGGGGTTTCACCTTGCCTGAAGGGCACCGTTTGGAAGTCGACGACGATGCGGGAACCCTCACGCTTACTGCCGCGGACGGCCAAACCGCCACCTACAGGCTAATCAGCGCCGTCGTCAGCGATGACGAAACCACTTACGAAATCGATGCTGACTCGACGAACGGCGACGGATATCCCTTTCCTTCGATTGGAGAGGAGATCGACCGACTACGTAGGCGGTGGGAAGCCGCAGGCGGTGACCTCACCGCCTTCACAGGATGGGCCCAGGGTTCTGGATACGACGACCACCTCCGCGACCTCCGGAAAAGACTCCGCTCCCTCGAGGCGCCGCACGCCGCAACGGGTTAGTCCACGGCAAGTTCGCACTGCGACACTTCAGTAGTCTGGTTCGCCCACCTGCGCTATTCCGCGATGAAAGCCTCAGACCGAGCGGGTCATCCGCAGGAACTCCACCTGGCCTTGCCGCGTCTGATGCAGCCACACGTGGCCCGGCTCGAAGCCGGCCCTCTCGTACACCTTCTTCGCCCGGTCGTTGAACGTCGCGACGTCCAGCCAGAACTCCCGCGGCCCCCACTTCTCGCGCGCGTACTCCAGCCCCATCTCCACGAGCTCGAGGCCCAGCGATTTCCCCGTCAGGTCGGGGCGCAGCCCGAGGCCGAGCTCGATCGCGTCGCCGTGCCTCTTGAACGAGAAGAACCCGCCCAGCTCCCCGTCGACGTCCACCGCGTGGTAGTCGTCGACCCAAGCCCCGGGGTCGAGCAGCTCCCCGAGGTCTTCGGGGTCGCCGCGGAAGTCGTAGAAGT
>JALZEI010000083.1 GCA_030862115.1 Actinomycetota bacterium | reverse complement strand
CCGTTGTCGGCGGGAACGAGCTGCTGCGAGACAACCCCGGCGAGAGAGCCGGCCAGCTGAACGCGGACCTGCTGCTGCTGGTGGGGCGGGAAGACGTCGATGACACGGTCGACCGACTGAGGTGCATCCTGCGTGTGCAAGGTCGCAAAGACCAGGTGGCCCGTCTCGGCCGCGGTCAGTGCGGTGGAGATGGTCTCCAGGTCGCGCATCTCACCCACGAGGATCACGTCGGGGTCCTGGCGAAGCACGTGCTTCAAAGCCTTACCGAAACCGGTCGTATCGGTTCCGACCTCTCGCTGGTTGACCACAGCTTTCTTGTGCCGGTGTAGGAACTCGATCGGATCCTCCACCGTCATGATGTGCTCGGCCCGTTCGCGGTTCACGACGTCGATCAAAGATGCAAGGGTGGTCGATTTTCCCGATCCCGTGATCCCCGTGACGAGGACCAGGCCTCGACGAAGCCTTGCGAACTCGGTACAGACGGGGGGAAGGCCCAGGTCGTCGAGGTTCTTGATCTCGTAAGGAATGAGTCGCATGACGGCACCCAGCGCGTCGCGCTGCTGGAAGACGTTGACGCGGAAACGAGCCTTGCCGGGAAGGGCGTAGGAGATGTCAAGCTCCAGCTCCTCTTCGAAGATCTCTCGCTGACGCTGGGTGAGCATCGAGTAAATGAGATCCTGCAGGTCCTTCGCGGTCAGTTTGCGGTAGCCCTTCAAGGGAAGGAGCTCCCCGTTTACACGCACCATGGGGGGAAGTCCCGCCGTTATGTGAAGGTCGGAACCCTCCTTCTCTATGACCGCGACCAGGAAGTCCGCCAGGCTCGGGTCCTTTTCTTCCTCAACATCGTCCGAGTCCTCGTCCTCGTCGATCTCGGGAGCGGGGACCTCAACTAGGGGAACGCTCATCTCCCCCGGCCCGAAGTGATCGACGCGCTGCTCGGCCGTTTCGGCCTCTTGGGTCGCCCGGGGAGGCATAATGTTGTAGGCGTTTCCCGGAGCCGCCGGCGGTACCGCAGCGCTTTGATTCACGGCCGCGGGCGGAGCCGGCGGCACAAAAGCCGTCTTTTTCTGTTCCGCTCCCTCGTTGCCGTACTGCATAGAAGTCTCCCTTTATCCTTGTTTCATCTCTTATCGGCCGCCGCGGACGTGGCTTCAGTCCCCGGTTGTAATTCCTTAAAACTCAGACGACGACTCGGAGGATCTCCTCGATCGACGTTTGTCCCATTCGAACCTTTTCCATGCCGTCCTCTCGGAGCGTGATCATTCCCTGCTGCAGTGCCGTCTTTTTGATGACCTCGGAGGACGCACTCTCCACTACGAGTTTCTCGATGTCCTCGGTCACCGTCATCACCTCGTGAAGCGCCATCCGTCCCTTGTATCCCGTCTTCCCACAGGCGCTGCAACCGGTCGCTCGGAAAATCTCCGGGAGATCGCCGTCGGGGTGGAAGGGGAAAGCCGACGCGGTGAGTTCCTCTACGGTCGGCGTGTACGGCTCCTTACAGCGCCCGCACAGCTTGCGCGCCAGTCGCTGGGCCAGGATGCAGTCGAGGGCCGAGGCGACGAGGTAGGGCTCGATGCCCATCTCGACCAACCGAGTTAGGGCCGACGGCGCATCGTTGGTGTGCAAGGTTGAAAGGACGAGGTGACCGGTCAGGGCCGCCTCGGTGGCGATCTGAGCGGTCTCGCGGTCCCGGATCTCACCGATCAGGACGATGTCGGGGTCGGCTCTCAGGATGGATCTAAGGGCCGACGCGAACGTAAGGCCCGCCTTGGGATGGGTCTGAACCTGGTTGACTCCCGGCAGGCGGTACTCGACGGGGTCCTCCACCGTGATCGTGTTGACCTCGGCCTTGTTGAGGATGTTCAGCGTGGCATACAGGGTCGTCGATTTCCCCGATCCCGTCGGTCCGGTAACGAGGATCTCGCCGTAGGGCTTGCTGAAGGCCTCCTCGAACCGGCGGAAGTTGCCGGGAAGGAAGCCGAGGTCCTGCAGTTGCAGCAACACGCTCGACTTATCGAGAATTCGGAGGACCAGCTTCTCGCCCCAGACCGTGGGTAGGGTGGCAACGCGGATGTCGATCGACTTGCCGGCGACGATCAGAGAGATACGCCCGTCTTGAGGGATGCGACGCTCGGCGATGTTGATGTCGGCCATGATCTTCAGGCGGCTCGTGATTCCCGACTGCACCGACTTCGGGGGCGACATGACCTCGTGCAGAACCCCGTCGATGCGATAGCGGACCCGCAGCTCCTTCTCGGCCGGCTCGATGTGGATGTCCGATGCCCGATCCGATACGGCCTGGGTGATCAAGAGGTTGACGAGCTTGATGATGGGAGCGTCCTCGGCGCCGGCCGTCTTGAGCTGGGCCTCGAGATCGAGCTTGGCGTCCTTCTCCTGCTCGGCGGCGACCTCTTCGGCCAGGGTCTCGGCCGTCCGGTCCATGCGGTAGTAGCGAGTGATGGCCGCCATAACGTCGGCCTTGGTGGCAACGATCACGCGAACGTCCCGCTTGGTCATGGCGCGGATGTCGTCGACCGCGACGACGTTGGCCGGATCGGCCATGGCCACCACGAGGGCGTCGTCGACTATGGAGACGGGCAGACAGCTGTGCCGGCGAGCTACGGCCTCGGCGACCAAACCAACCGCCTGAGGATCGACGGATGCCTCCGAGAGGTCTATGAACTCAAGCCCGAGCTGCTCGGCCAGAATGGACACGAGGCCGGCCTCGGAGACGTAACCGAGCTCGATGAGGACGCGTCCAAGCGAACGGCCCCTTTCCGCCGCATTTCTTTGAGCTTCGTCTAGCTGCTCTTCGGTGACGAGCCGCCGTGCAAGGAGGTGTTCCCCCAGCGTTCCCGCTCGGCGCGCTGTCGAAGTAACGCTCATAACATCCCTTCTCAGAAGGACGAATCGTTCGCCCATCTCTTCCTTCT
>JALZEI010000066.1 GCA_030862115.1 Actinomycetota bacterium | reverse complement strand
ATCGAGCAGGATTCGGACTTGGTGATGTTTTTGTATCGCGACGAGGTTTACAACCCGGACACCGAGGCGCGCGGGGAGGCCGAGCTGATCGTAGCCAAGCACCGCAACGGTCCGACCGGAATCGTTAGGCTCGCGTTTATGAATCAGTACACGAAGTTCGCGTCGATCGCCAAGGGGCCCACGGGCTGACGGTCGTACCTTCGACTCGGCGTATACGTGCGCTTCACCGCCGACTTTGGAAACAACAGGGTGAGTTTGTACGCAAGAATCGACTGCCGATTCTCGACGAGCTCGTCATGACGATCTTGTCCCAACACACGTCGGATCTGAACTCGTCGCGCGCTTTCGCATCCCTGAAGAGCAGATTCCCGAACTGGGAGCAGGTTCATCGAGCGCCGTTGAGCGAAATCGCCGATGCGATTCGCTCAGGAGGTCTCGCCGACACAAAGTCCCGGACGATCAAGCAGGTACTCACCGATATCAAAGAGCGCGAAGGCTCCTTTGATTTGACGAGGCTCAACGATCTCTCTGACGAGGAGGTCAACGACTACCTGTGTTCGCTCACGGGAGTTGGCCCCAAGACGGCCGCTTGCGTTTTGCTCTTCTCGATGAACCGACCGGCCTTTCCCGTGGACACACACGTCCATCGCGTGGCGACGAGACTCGGACTTGTCCCCGAGAAAGCGACGGCCCAACAGACCCAGCAGGTTCTTGCGCCGCGAGTCCCGCCCGAGTTGCGCTACGAGTTCCACGTCCAGCTCATCCAGCATGGACGAACGATCTGCAAAGCGCGCGCGCCGCTCTGTTCGGAGTGCGTGTTGTTGGAGCTCTGTCCCGCCGGCCCGCGCCTACTGGCCTCCGGCGAAGCCCGCTGATGCGGGCCGGACCAGTCTCGGACGTTTCTCCCATCTTGTTGAGGGGTCGCATAGGGTTGGTCTGCTTTACCGACGAAGAGAGGCTCTGTGGCCCACGGCGATCGTAAATGCTTGACGTGTTCGAACGCCATCCCTGCAGGATCTGAATCGTGTCCGTACTGCGGCGCGGCTCCTCCCGACGAGGATTCAATCGGAACGGTCGAAGAGGCTGCGTCCGGAAGTTCGGGTGCCGTTAGGTCGGGGTATCCGGTAGCCGCCCCCCGGCGTCGGTCGACCGTTGGCCGGATCGTCACCCTCGGCATCTTGGCGATAGTGGGCTTTATCGCGTTCCGGATCGTAAGCACGGTCCAAACCGTCACCGACGCTATAGGGGACTCCATTCAAGACGCCGTAGAAGCATCGCCGTTCATCGAGCAGGAGGGAACTCGGGCTACGAACCCGTCCAGCGCGGAGTTCCTCCAATGTGTCAACCAACTCGCCGTGTACGTCGACACGTTGCTTCAATCGGAGGGAGAGGAAGAGCGAGCCCTGCTGGCGGCCCATAACCGACGCAGTTTTGAATACAAGACGGTGCACAGCGTCTACCGTCGCACTGTTTCTTTGATCGACAAGGTGGGAGCGGAAAAGGCAGTGGACCGGGCCGCAAAAATGCTCGGCAGGGCGTGCGAGAAGGAGCACGGACCCTAAGGGCCCTCTGGCCTTTTGCTTCCTCAGGACCCAGTACGCAAGCGGCATTTCGTTTGTATCGCTGATAGTTTTCTCGGGCATCAACCACAAGGGAGGTCCCCATGACTGATCGTTCCGCCGTCCCCAGCCGTTCTCGACGCCTGCGCCCACACCTTACCTACGCCAATGTGATGTCGACTCTGGCCTTATTGGTGGCGGTGGCCGGCGGAGGAGCTGCTTACGCCGCCGCGACCGTCGGCAGTCGCGATGTGATCAACAACTCTCTCAAGAGCATCGATATCCGGAACGACACCTCCAAGGGAGGCGGTTTGTTGAGCGAAGACATCGAGCCCGACACGATCAATGAAACAGATCTGGGTCCGGGGTCTGTGAGATCGAGCCAGCTGAGTGACCTCGCCTTCTTCGAAGCCGATATCGCCCGGGCGCAAAGTGGTTTGTTCGCCATCCCGAACGACGCGATCCAAAGCGCCGAGGTGGAAGACGGCTCGTTAGGGACGGTCGATATAGACGAGTCCACCCTGACGCCGCTGGACGGCCATGACTCCAACGTCGGAGAATGCGACCCCGGCTCTCTCACTTTCATCGTCTGCGATGAGCTGAGCTTCACGCTTGGGCGACCCATGGAGGTTTCCGCGGCGTGGACCTATGGTTTCGGAACGGACGGCGGCGATCCACCGATTGGGGTCTGTACCACCACGCTAAACGGCGCCGACAAGTCCGGACAGTTCGTTCTGCAGTCGGAGGATGACAGCGATTACAACATCGGAGGAAAACCCATTGTGGATGTAATGAGCCTTCCCGCGGGGACGCACAAGATCGGTTTCGAGTGCAACGAACAGGCTCCTAACAGCAGCGACATCGTGATCAGCGACCTTTACATGTCGGTGATCGAGCTGGGCTTCGACTAGTGACATAGATCGGTAAGAGCGGTCGGCTCACGGCGCGTCTTCCGTTCTTTGGAGCCAGATGTGCGCTCAGCGAATGTTTAGCTCCAAAGAACGCTCTAAACGTGCTTATAAGTGTGACCGGGCATCAGAGCGGGTGAGGAGAATCGAACTCCCGTCACTAGCTTGGGAAGCTAGAGCTCTGCCATTGAGCTACACCCGCGGTGACCAGGAATTATAGAGGTGGTCGGAACTTGCCTTGCCGGCCGTGTGTGAGCTTGTCCAGCTCGCTTTCGTACTGCCGACGATCGAACTCGAGCGACACCTGAGCGCTCGACTTCTCACTCGGATGTTCGACAAAGTCGCGCCAGGTGATCGTGTCTTGACCGAGATGGATCTCGCAGGCGATGCCTCCGCATCCGAAGACACCGCATGAACAAGTGAAAACTGCCGTCCGGCCCCCTCTTCCATAAAGAGGTCTTCTGAGCCAATGCATAGAAGGTGGCGCGAACCTCTGCGAGGGGGAGCCCCGCCACATGCGGCCTCCCAAGAAGTTGTCGGAGGTCCTCACCGTTGACTTCGATGAAGACCGCGGGTCCTTGGTAATCGCCGGAACCGTCATGTCTTCTCGAGGTGCCCTCGAGCGGGGCCGCGTAGCTCTCCCGTCGGATCACGAGCCTGAGTTCGTCCACCCGTTTACCCCCGTCGGCCTAGTTGGCTCCCCGATCCTAGTAGTCGTCGGAGTGGGGATGCTCCGATGTTCCATGGCCGCGGGGCGAGTCCCTACCACTTTCAAGTAGTCGGAACGGCGGGGAATCTTTTCGCGACTACCGGATAAACGTCACTCTGTCCGCGTAGAGTTAGCGCCGTGATTTTGTCGGATCGAGACATTCGCAAGGCAATTGAAGAGGGGCGGATCGGGCTCGATCCGTTCGACCCCGCGGACATCCAGCCCTCGTCGGTGGACCTCCACGTCGACCGCTACTTCCGCACCTTTCACAACGCTCGCTATCCGTATATCGACGTCAAGAAGCCGATGGACGGCCTGACCGAGCTCGTGGACGTCAAAGAGGACGAGCCCTTCATCCTTCACCCGGGGGAGTTTGTCCTGGGTTCCACACTTGAGTACGTAAGGCTGGGGCACGACCTAGTTGCGCGGCTGGAAGGGAAGAGCTCGTTGGGTCGACTCGGCTTGCTTATCCACAGCACCGCCGGCTACGTGGATCCCGGTTTCGAAGGGCATCTCACGCTCGAGCTCAGCAACGTGGCCAACCTTCCGATAACGATCTATCCCGGGATGAAGATCGGCCAGATCAGCTTCTTCCAGCTCACCTCGGAGGCGGAGCATCCCTACGGGACGAAGAAGGTGGGTTCGAAGTATCAAGGGCAACGCGGCCCTACACCATCTCGTTACTACGAGAACTTTGACCGATGACCGGTCCCCTTACTCGCTGGAGCCTTCGTTAAAGCTGCTCGCTCCGAACGAACTCAGGTCACTCGGGGTGAGAGCGCGCAGATACTCGTCGGTAAAGGCACCTGCGAAGACCGGGCGGTCGAGCAGATCGTCGGGCAGGCGATCGATTCCCGACGAGCCCGGGGGGATATTGTCTGAGATCTTGTAAGCGACGAGCCAGCTTGCGATGTCTGACGGGGTGATATTCAGCTCGGCGACCTTCTCTGAGTCCAATTCGAGGTCAACGCTTGTCGCCTTTTTGAGGACACCCGGGAAGCGGACTTGGAGGTCTTTTTCCAGCTCGACCTTGTTGATCGGCCATCCGTTGACGCGATCCGCAAGCGGCTGCTGTCCGTGGTCGGCGCTTACGGTCAGCACGTAGTCCCGGTCGGGCACCAGTTCGTCGAGAGCGTTCTTGATATCGCTTAGCTCCGAATCGACTTGGGACAACACGTCTCCTACTTCTGGACCGACCATGTTGTACAGATGCCCTGCAAAGTCGGGGCTTTTGAACTCGATCCAGACGAAGTCCGTGACCGAGTCCGCCCCGATCGCTTCGTTCCGCATCACGTTCAGAGTCAGATCGCCTGTCATCTCCACGAAGGTCGGGGTTCCCGGCAGGTTTTCCTCATCGAGATCCGCGATCTCGTGTCCGAACCACAGTCCGTCGGCGTTTCCATCGCGTTCGTCCATAGCCTCGAGACGGCGATGAATCCTCGCCTTCGCAGGAGCCGTGGCGTAATCGGGAAGGTCGTAGAACCGGGGGTTGCTAATCCATTCTTGGCCGTCCGACCACAGCGCCGCGATGTCCGCGTCCCCTTTCGGGCGACCGCGCCCCACGCCGATCATCCCGAGATGGGGGCTTTCGTACATGATCCCCGCGACGATGGCTTCGTTCTGACTCGCTTCATCCCACCGTTCGGACACGGTAGGGACCCGGATGGTCGTCGGATCGGAAAGTTGCAGCCAGGGATTCGAGGGAACGCCGTGGCGCGCCGGGTAGCGACCGGTGCCGAAAGTCGTGTGCACCGGGCCGGTCACCGAAGGCATTGTTCCGACCGAGGCGTTGAGAAATGTCGTTCCCTTCTGAGAGAGTTCCTTGAGAGTCGGCCAGTCTTCGGGAGCCGAGCGGAGTACGTTCCACCCACCTCCGTCGATGATCACCGTCACGATTGCCCGGGGCCGCCCCGACTTCCCGATCCCGGTTAGAGGAGGGGCATCTGCCTCGAAGTCCTCGAGGCCTACTAATGAAGCGTAGGTAGGCGCGACGGAGGCGGCGTCGACGACTTCTTCGTCTATGCGTCCGGACGGAACGTGCCGAGGTCCGTATAACACCAGCGGTACGTGATCTAAATAACCCCATCCCGTCGCATGGGAGGTAAAGGTGAGCGGGTTGTCACTTCCCCAGGTGGTCATGTCCCATGGCACCGCCATGTAGACATGCGGACGCGGCACAAGCATGATGTCGCCCGAGCGGCGAGGGACGTGGCCTCTCACGACCCTCGTCATAAGCGGAGTTCCCACGGCGTCGGCCATCTCGTTAAGCGTCGGCCCCGTCGGCTCCTGGTCCTCATCGGTGGACAAATAGGCGCCGACAGCCGCCGCAAGCAGAGATAACGCCGCAATGAGGACGATGCGTCGAGTGATCATGGTCGTGCCGCCGGCTTGAGCCGCTTACGAACCGGTCGTATCCTCGCGGCCCACCGACTTGCCGGTTGTGACCTCGTCGGCCTCGCGGGAACCGGGGTATTCATCGCCCGAGGAGTGGCCGTTCCCGTTCGTGCCGACGACCTCGGGATCGCCTTCGTACTCGACCGACTGCAAGAGAATCTGGGCGAGGTCCTGCACCGCCATGTCCTCGTCGCCGTGCCGCTCGGTGACGCCGTCGGAAAGCATAATGTTGCAGTAGGGACAGCCCACGGCGAGTGTGTCGGAGGCCGACGCGAGGGCTTCGTCCGTGCGCTCGATGTTCATCTTCTTGCCCATGCGCTCTTCCATCCACATGCGGCCCCCGCCGGCGCCGCAGCAAAAAGTCGAATGTCCGTGGCGATGCAGCTCCTGATACTGGGTACCGGGGATCTTCTCGATGACTTCGCGGGCCCCCTTCCACACGTCGTTGTGTCGAGCGTTGTAGCAGGGGTCGTGGTACGTCACGGTCTTTTCAATCGAGCCGACCGGCTTCAAACGGCCCTCTTTCACGAGCTGCGCGAGGTATTCGCTGTGGTGCACCACCTCGAACGTTCCACCGAACTGCGGGTATTCGTTGAAGATCGTATTGAAGCAGTGGGGACAGGAGGTGAGGATTTTCTTCACCTTGTGCTCTTTGAGAGTCTCGATGTTCTGTTCGGCGAGCATCTGGTAGATGTACTCGGCCCCCATGCGGCGAGCAGGGTCCCCGGTGCAGGACTCGTCGGGCCCGAGCACCGCAAAACTGACTCCCGCCTTCTGTAGCAATTTACCGAGGGCATAGGTGACCTTCTTGTTGCGGTCGTCGAAGGCCCCCGCGCAACCCACCCACAGCAAGACGTCCGCGTCCGGGGCGTCAGATACATGAGGGATCTCAAGCGGCTGCTGTCGGGAACCTCCCTGCATCCACTCAAGCCGGGCCTGCGGCGGTGAGCCCCACGGGTTACCGGTGGTCTCGAGGTTTTGCAACGCGCTCTGCATCTCGCGCGGGAAGCGCGACTCGCCCATAACCAGGTTGCGGCGCATGTCGACAATCGAGTCGATGTGTTCGATGTTCACGGGACACGCTTGCACACAAGCCCCGCACGTCGTGCAGTCCCAGATCACTTCGTCTTCGACCACCTCAGGGTTGAGCGGGGAGAGTTCCTCAACGGCCTGCGCAAATGCCTCTTCGCTCTCTCGCTTTGCCGCAAGCAATCGTGGGCCGTTCTCGAAAAGTTGATCGCGCAGATCCATGATCAAAAGTTTGGGAGACAGCGGCTTGCCGGTGTTCCACGCAGGGCACTGCGACTGACAACGGCCACACTCCGTGCACGTCATCGTGTCGAGGAGCTGTTTCCAGGTCAGGTCGGTCACCTTGGGGGCACCAAACACGTCGTCCTCCGACATCTGTTCGATGTCGATGTTCATCGGCTTGAGTGCGCCCTTGGGTCGCTCGGATGTAAAGAGCACGTTGAATCCAGACGTGATGATGTGTAGGTGCTTCGAATAGGTGATGTAAACGAGGAAGGCCAGGATGATCAGCGAGTGCCACCACAAAAAGACCGTGTCGATGGCGTCCCGGGCCTCTAGGGAGAAACCCTCGAACAGTTGCGCGGCCGCGTTAGAGACCGGTGCCCAATCGGTGTCGTAGGGGAAGTGCCCGAGCGATATCTCGGCCCCCCTGGTGAACAGAATCGTGATCATGATCCCGGCGATCGCATAAAGGATGTAATCGGCCTCCTTTAGATGCGATCCCCGGAAACGCCCCGGACGTTGCAACTTCCTGATCGTGAAGGCCATGGCTATCCCCACCAGCACTGCAACCACAAACAAGTCTTGCAGTGCCCCCAGCGGCCCCCACCTACCGATAAAGGGGATATGGAAGCCCTCCTGGTACACGGCTCCGAAGGCCTCGACGATCGTCGTGAACAGGATCACGAAGCCCCAGAAGATGAAGAAGTGCATGATCCCGGGGATGCTCCACTGGAGGAGCTTGCGCTGCCCGAATACGACCACGAGCTGATCCTTGAGCTTTCGCCCCCAGTCCTGAGGCATGCGGTCTTCGTCTTTGCCCAACCGGAGAAAGCCGACGAGATCCCGGGCCCGGGCGGCGAAGGCCCCGAGCGAGGCCAGGATCAACACCGTCATCAGGACCTTCTCGAGCACCTGGCCTCCTAGAGGACCAACGGGGGTGGGGACCCCAAACCGAGCGAAGTATAGGTCGGTGCCGGGCGGCCGCCTCGTTCCCTAGAGAACGCTGGCCAACGGCGCTCGGAGCCCGCCCCCAGAGGCCCGGCCTTCCACGTTCTCAGTACGCCGGGAGCCCCTCCGAGGGCCCGGTTCACTCGGAGAATTCTAGGCTGCGGCTGGAATAGGGAGGCGCTCACCAGAGTTGACAATAAGGCACTCAAGTTGGATCATTGAGGGCACTCAACTATCGCATCAGCGCACGGCAAACCAAGGAGGATACGTAAATGGCTAAGGCCGTAGGAATTGACCTCGGGACGACCAACTCCGTCGTGGCGGTCCTGGAGGGGGGAGAGCCCACGGTTATCCCCAACGCGGAGGGGGCCCGGACCACGCCGTCCGTTGTCGCCTTCTCGAAATCCGCCGAGATCCTCGTCGGTGAGGTGGCCAAGCGACAGGCCATCACCAACCCCGATCGGACGATTCGCTCGATCAAGCGCCAAATGGGGACCGACGAGACGGCGTCGATCGACGGAAAGGACTGGACCCCGCAGGAGATATCGGCCCGCATCCTGATGAAGCTCAAGGCCGACGCGGAGAGCTATCTGGGGGACAAGGTGACGGAGGCCGTCATTACCGTCCCCGCGTACTTCGGCGACGCTCAGCGCCAGGCCACCAAGGAGGCCGGGAAGATCGCGGGGCTCGAGGTTCTGCGCATCATCGCCGAGCCGACGGCGGCCTCGCTCGCCTACGGACTCGACAAGGACGAAAAAGACCAGACGATCCTCGTGTTCGACCTCGGTGGCGGGACGTTCGACGTCTCGGTGCTCGAGCTCGGCGACGGGGTTTTCGACGTGAAGTCGACGTCGGGCAACACCAGTCTCGGTGGCGACGACTGGGATCAGCGCGTAATCGATCACCTCGTCTCGAGCTTCAAGAACGCGCACGGCATCGATCTGTCGAAAGACAAGATGGCGATGCAGCGGCTGAAGGAAGCCGCCGAGAAAGCAAAGATCGAGCTGTCGTCAACGCAATCGACGAGCATCAACCTTCCGTTCATCACCGCGTCCGACCAGGGCCCGCTGCACCTCGAAGAGACGCTGTCTCGCTCGGAGTTCGAGCGCATGACCGCGGATCTGCTCGAGAAGTGCAAGGGGCCGTTCCAGCAGGCGGTTAAGGACGCGGGTATCGACGTTTCGAAGATCGACCACGTGATCCTCGTAGGGGGATCGACCCGGATGCCCCAGGTACGCGACCTCGTCAAGAACCTGGCGGGTGGCAAGGAGCCCCACCAGGGTGTCAACCCGGACGAAGTAGTCGCGGTCGGCGCGGCGATTCAAGCGGGCGTTCTTCGAGGCGAGGTCAAAGACGTTCTGCTTCTTGACGTGACCCCTCTCTCGCTTGGTGTCGAGACGAAGGGGTCGGTGTTCACTCGACTCATCGAGCGGAACACGACCATCCCGACCAAACGTTCCGAGGTGTTCACCACCGCGGACGACAACCAGCCGAGCGTGGAGATCCACGTTCTGCAGGGTGAGGCAGACATGGCCTACCGGAATAAATCGCTCGGTCGCTTCCAGCTGACCGACATCCCGCCGGCCCCTCGCAACGTTCCTCAGATCGAGGTCACGTTCGATATTGACGCGAACGGAATCGCCAACGTTCATGCAAAGGACCTCGGAACCGGCAAGGAGCAGTCGATGACGATCACCGGCGGAACCAAGCTCGCCGACGAGGAGATCAACAAGATGGTCAAAGAGGCCGAGGAGCACGCCGAGGAGGACCGTCGCAAGCGCGAGGAAGTCGAAGCGCGCAATCAGGCCGACAACGTCGTCTATCAGACGGAGAAGACCCTTAAGGAGCACGGCGAGAAGCTCGACGAGTCCGATCGCAAGCAGGTCGAGGACGCGCTGGCGGAAGCCAAGGAAGCTCTCAAGGGCTCCGAAGTCGACCACATCAAGCAGACAAGCGAGCAATTGCTTACCGCCTCGCAGAAATTCGCCGAGGTCATGTACCAGCGCGCCCAGCAGCAGCCGGGCGCGGAGGCCCCGGGCGGCGATGACGTGGTGGACGCCGAGGTCGTCGACGAAGGCGAAGAGAAGTCTGCGTAATGGAAGAGCAGCCGAAGGGGCGACCGATCAAAGTGAAGGTGTCGGATAAGCGCCGTTCCACAGGACGGCCCGAACCCCGTCCGGAGGACAAGGCGAAAGAACAACCGAACAACGAGACAGTTATGGCCGCAGTCGAACCAGAGAGTCATGAGGGCCCTGTCGTCGTCGAGGGCGGAAAGGAAACGGTCGGGCGCGCCGAGACGTCTCCGGACTACCTCGACGATCTGCGGAGGCTGCAGGCCGAGTTCGACAACTATCGCAAGCGGATGCTGCGCGAGCAGACACAGCTGACCCAGCGTGCGTCGGCCAGGTTGATCGAGCGGCTGCTTCCGATTATCGACAACTTCGAGTCCGCTCTCGATCATGGTGAGGGCGGTAGCGGGATCGAGCTCGTTTACCGTGAGCTCCGCCGCGCCCTCGAGGAGGAGGGACTCGAAGAGATTCAGGCCGAGGGAAGGCCCTTCGACCCGACGATGCACGAGGCATTCCAGGCGGTCGAGGATGCCGACGCGCACGAGCCGATCGTTCGCTCGGTGCTGCGACGCGGTTACCTCCTCAAGGGGCAGATCATCAGGCCGGCCATGGTGTCGGTCGCCCGGCCCCCCGAAAACGCGCAGCCACTTGATGACGAGATCCGAGACGAAGAGCCGGGCGACCAAGGCGAGGCCGAGGCCTCAACAACTGCTGAGCCCGACGCGGCCGAGGGCTAGGAGAGGGGACCCCCGGTGGCCCAGCGCAACTGGTTCGAAAAAGATTTCTACAAGGTGCTTGGCCTCGATCAGAACGCGTCGAAAGAAGACATCAAGCGTGCCTATCGCAAGCTAGCCCAGAAGCATCACCCCGACGCCAACAAGGGCGACGAATCGGCCGAGGCTCACTTCAAAGAGATCTCCGAGGCCCATGCGATTCTGTCGAACGACGAGAAGCGCGCCGAGTACGACCAGATGCGCACGTACGCGGGGGCCGGCGGTAACCCGTTCTTTGGATTCACTCCAGGCGGGGGAGGACGCAGGGTTCGCGTCGACGTCGGCGACCTCGGCGATCTCTTCGGAGGCGGTGGAGGCCGGTCACCTTTCGACGACCTTTTTGGTTTCAGGTCGACCGGCCCCCAACAGGGCCAACATTTAGAGACCGAGGTCACGCTTGACTTCGACGACGCGGTATCGGGGGCGACCCTTACCCTTCAAGCCGGAACTCGAGTTCGAGTTCCCGCCGGCGTAGGTGACGGCGCCAAGATCCGCGTTGCCGGCAAGGGCGAACCCTCTCGTGACGGCGGTCCGCCCGGCGACTTGTTCGTGCGCGTGCGCGTCAAAGATCACCCGGTGTTCAAGAGCGCCGGAAACGGTGACATCGTCGTCGATCTACCCGTGACCTACACCGAGGCGGCGCTGAGTGCCAAGATCGAAGTCCCCACCCTCGACGGTTCGGTCACCGTCAAGGTCCCCGCCGGAACCGAGCCCGGGAAGACCTTAAGAGTTAAAGGGCGCGGAGCCGTCCGGCCAGAGGGCGGAAACGGCGACCTACTCGTCAAGGTTCATGTCGAAATCCCCAAGAAGTTGAGCCGTAAAGAGAAGGAGGCGCTCGAGAACTTCGCGGAGGTACATACCGCGTCGCCGCGCGAGCATCTCGAGCGCTACACCCGCGATGCAGCGAGGAGGGCTTCGTGATGGACGCAGAGAGCTCGGCCCGAAAGAACCCTTCCGAGGGTGAGCAGGCCATCTACGTGATCTCCGTAGCGGCCGAGCTTGCCGGGGTGCATCCTCAAACACTGCGCGTGTACGAACGCAAGGGATTACTGCATCCACAGAGAACCTCGGGCAACACGCGTCGCTATTCCGAACGAGATATCAACCTGTTGCGTCGCATACAGGAGTTGACCCAGGAGGGCCTGAACCTCGCGGGCGTCATGAAGGTGATGGAACTCGAAGACGAGATAGTGAGACTCCACGGCATCTACGATCGCCTCGCCGAGCAACTCGACGAGATGAACCGTCGTCTCGAGGATTACGAGCTTCAGCACGAGAGCATGGCCCTCGTCCCGCTCAAAGACGTGCGCCGCGTGCGGCGCGCGATGAAGTCGGATGCGATTGATCGAGCCGGGCGTCGCCGCACCTTCCCCTCCCCTCCCGCCGGCCTCGGATAATCCCTTTTGTCGGTCGTGAGCAAAGCGAGCGCGGGCTCGGTCTCAAGCCATCTGCAGGGTCCCAAGGACGCGCCCGCTCTGGTCGTCCTGGCACCGGGGGCCGGCGCCGATATGCGCCACGTCTTCATGGAGCACTTCGCCGATGGACTCGCCGACCGGGGTTTGCGCGTGTGCCGGTTCAACTTCGCCTACCAGGACCAGGGCCGTCGTAGCCCGGACCGCGCGCCGGTCCTCGAGGACACCTATCGCGCGGTTCTCGACTCGCTGTCCGAGGAGCGGGAGGGAAAGCTATTGATCGCCGGCGGAAAGTCGATGGGCGGACGGATCGCCTCGCAGGTCGCGGCCGGCGGTTACGAGCTCGACGGTTTGCTGTATCTCGGCTATCCGCTTCATCCGCCCGGCAAGCCGGAACGCCTCCGGGATGAGCACCTCTACGGCGTCCAGGCCCCCATGCTCTTCGTCGAGGGAACCCGAGACCCGTTCTGTCCTCTCGAGACCCTCGACCGGGTACGGGGCCGGATCCCCCACTCCGAGCTGGCCGTGATCGAGGGCGGCGATCATTCCTTCAAGGTGCCGAAGTCGACCGGGCGCTCCAGCGCCGAGGCGTGGGACGAGGTCGTAGCCCGCTCGGCCCAGTGGATCGAGTCACTACCGGGTTGATGCCCGGGCGCCGGAGGAAACTCGCGCCGGAGGCCGAACCTAGAAACGAGGCCCGATCCTGGGCCGCGCACCCCAATAAGGAGAGCCATGTTCAGGAGCATTCGGGTTACTTACAGCACCGTGGCCGTTGCGGCCGCAGTGGCAGGAGCGCTCGTCGCCGGCGTCGTTTACCTCGGGGACGACACCCCGCCGGCGCCGTTGGAACGCCTCAAGCGGGTCGAGATCCCGCCGCGAGGGCCGGATGACTGGATCGTGGCGCAGCGCGCTGGCGGTACCGGGGTCATCCCCGCGAACGCCTACGAAAACGCAGTCGACGATGCGTCGGTTATCGCAGCCGAGACGCGTGCCGCCGCGCCCGCCTTGTCGAAGGCTCGCTGGAAACTCGAGGGACCGACCGACACCGGCGGCCGCGTGGTGGACATCGCGGTCGATCCGAACGAGCTGAATACCGTCTACGCGGCGGTCGCCACGGCGGGCGTGTGGAAGAGCACGGACGCAGGGCTGAACTTCACGCTGGCGTGGCCTAAGAAGGCGAGTCCTTCGATGGGAGCCCTCGCCATTGCCTCGGACGGGACCCTTTATGCCGGGACCGGGGAGGCAAACCCGGGGGGCGGTTCGATCGTCTACGGCGGAAACGGCGTGTACAAGTCGACCAACGGCGGCAAGACCTGGACGAACGTGGGTCTCAAGGGGTCCGGAGCGATCGGTCGGATCATGGTCGACCCGAACAACCCCAAGAAGATCTTCGTTGCCGCGGCCGGCCCCTTGTTCACGAAGGGCGGAACCCGCGGCTTCTACGTGTCAACCAACGCAGGCAAGTCCTGGAAACGAGTGCTGAAGGGCTCGAACGCAACGACGGGGGCCGTCGACATCGCGATCGCAGATTCCAAGACGATCTACGTGTCGATGTGGGATCACATCCGCCGACCCGACCTGCGCGTGTACGGCGGCGTCGGTTCCGGTCTGTATCGCTCTACCGACGGAGGCAAGTCCTTCAAGCGCCTCGGCCCTCAGCAGGGTTTGCCGGGGCCCGGTAAGGAAGTGGGCCGCATCGGCGTGGCGACCGCACCGATGAACCCGGACATGGTCTATGCGATCTATATCACCGCGCGCGGTCCCTACCTGGAGTTCTACCGGTCGACGAACGGGGGCGACTCGTTCTCACCCACGCCGCAACCCGGCGACGCGATCATGCCGACCGCCCAGGCCACCTACGGATGGTGGTTCGGACGCATCTGGGTAGACCCTGTCAACCCGTTGCACCTCTACGCCGGCGGACTTTTCTTGGCCGAGTCGTTTGACGGAGGCCTGAGCTTCGCCGTGCAGGCTGCCAACGTTCACCCCGACCACCACGCCATGGCGTGGGATCCACTGGTGAAGAATCGCGTCTATCTCGGAAACGACGGCGGCTTCTACATGTCGCCGAGCAACGGATCGCCGGAGTCGAACTGGGTTCCCTCGCTTCATATGCCCTGGACGCAGTTCTATAGCGTTGCCGCGAGCTCCCAGGATGCCTCGCGCGTTTCGGGAGGATCTCAGGACAACGGCTCGCTGCGCTCCTGGGGCCTGCCCAACGACGATCCGTTCGGTTGCGCGACGTGGGTCAACTGCGGCGACTGGAACAACTTCCTCGGCGGCGACGGCGTGCAGAACCTGATCAACCCCAAGAACCATGACAACGTTTTTGCCTGTTACCAGTACGGAGCATGTGCTCGGTCGACCAACGGCGGCGACAGCATGACGCAGTTCTCGGGTCAGACCGTTTCGCTCCGACGCAACTGGTTCAGCCCTCTCGAGTTCGATCCGAGCAACCCGCGGGTTATGTACTACGGCGGCAACCAGATCAACCGCTCAACCGACAACGGCCAGACCTGGTCGGTGATCAGTAGGGATCTGACGGGGGGGCCGGGCCGCGACACCGATTACCCGTACGGCACCACGACCACGATCGCCATAGCCAAGAAGGACTCGAAGCTCCTGATGGTGGGAACCGACGACGGACGCGTGTGGAAGTCGACGACGACCGGCAAGAAGTGGACGAGGCTCAAGGACGACGACCTTCCCAAGCTCTGGGTGACTCGCGTCGCCATCCATCCAACCAACAAGAGGATGTACGTGAGCTTCTCCGGTTACCGCAATAACAACGACAACCCACGCGTGGCGTACTCGAAGAACGGCGGGAGAACTTTCAAGAACATCTCCCGCAGGTTGCCCGATGCTCCGGTCAACGACGTCGTCTTGCGTGGTCCCATGACCTATGTGGCGACCGACGTCGGCGTCTTTGTCACCAAGAACAATGGTCGTCGCTGGCTCCGCGTCGGAAGCAGGCTTCCGTTCGCTCCCATCAACGACATCGACCTGATCGCCAAACGCAAGCAGCTATACGCGGCGACCTACGGCCGCGGCGCCTACAGCATCAAACTGCCGAAAGGCTTCTAACCCCCAACCACAAACGCCGAGCGAGTGATGAGGGCTGATAATCGGCTCTCATTACGCACTCGGCGGGGTGGGGGTGGGTTCGGGGGCTCCGGCTCCGAAGGCCATTTGGCGTAGCGCGTTGATGCGGTCGTCGAGGGGCGGGTGGGTGTTGAACATGCGGTTGAGCCAGGCTCCCGACTTGGTCGCGCCCCTTCGTCCGTGTGCTGCTTTCTGCGCGATGGGCGCCTCGATCCAAAGGTGGGCCGTGGCGCGGCTGGACGACTTGACCACCGTCTGATCGCCTTTCAGTTTCTCAAGCGCTCCGATAAGTCCCTGCGGATAGCGAGTGAGGTTGACCGCCTCTGCGTCGGCGAGGAACTCTCGCTGGCGAGAGATCGCGAATTGCATCATCTGGGCGAAGAAGGGCGAGATCAACAGCAGCACCACCCCGATGATGGCGAAGGGCAGACCGAGGCCGCTGCCGCGATTGTCGTCCATCCCTCCCCAGAACAGAGCCCGCAGCATCCAGTCGGCGAGCAGGACGATGATCCCGACCAACGTCACCGCCAAAGTCATCACGAGGGTGTCGCGGTTCTTGACATGCGCGAGCTCGTGCGCGAGCACGCCCTCGAGTTCGTTGCGATCCATCTTCTGGAGCAGCCCATCCGTGACGGCGATGGCTGCGTGCTCGGGATTGCGACCGGTGGCGAAAGCGTTGGGGGCGCTGTCGTTGACGACGTACACGCGCGGCTTCGGGAGCCCACCCGCTATGGCAAGGCCCTCGACGATGTTGTGGAGTTGCGCGTAGCGCTGTGGATCCGCGGGCTGAGCCTTACTCATCGACAGGGCGATCCTGTCGGAGGCGAAGTACGAACCCCAGGTCATGGCCACCGCGAACACCACGGCCCCCACGGTGAGCCAGTGACCGAACCCGGTGAGCATTCCCGCCACCCACCCGATCAGGATGACGAACAGCATGAAGCCGATGATCAACATCCACGACTTGCGAACGTTGGAAGAGATGCGTTCGTACACGGCCCTCAGGCCCCCCGGATGATCAGGTGGTGGGCTGCGCCGGCGGGGGAGTCGACTGCGTCGGCGGCTGCGTGCCCTGCCCGAAGTCGACGTCCACCGGCTGCCTCGAGACCTCTTCCGCCTCGAAGTAAGCCCGCGGCTCGAAGTTGAATAACCCGGCCACCGTGTTGGAGGGGAACTGCTCGAGTGCGTTGTCGTATACGAGTACTCGATCGTTATAGAACTGCCGTGAGAACGCGATGCGCCCTTCCGTTGCGGTCAGCTCCTCCTGGAGCGCGAGGAAATTCTGGTTGGCCTTCAGGTCCGGGTAGGCCTCGGCAACTGCAAGCAACTGGCGCAGAGCCGCGGTCAGCATGTTCTCGGCCTGGGCCTGGTTCTCGATGCCCTCGGCGGAAATGGCCTGCTGGCGCGCCCGGGTCACGTTCTCGAACGTCTCGCGCTCGTGGGCTGCATAGCCCTTGACGGTCTCGACGAGGTTGGGGATGAGGTCGTAGCGTCGCCGGAGTTGCACATCGATCTGCGACCACGAGGCCTCGATCTGGTTCCGGAGCCGAACGAGCTTGTTGTAGGTAAAGACGAGGAAAAGAACCAGAAACAGGGCGATTCCCAGCAGTACCCAGACAAGGACGCTCAACGGGACCTCCTTCTAAAGCGTGGTGATGCGTCCCTTCCATGATGCCCTACGCGCGGGGAATAAGCTCGCCGGATGAGAATCTCGATCGAGTACTGCGCTCAATGAGGGTACGCGCCTAGAGCCGTCGGTCTGGCGGACAAGATCCTCGAGGAGTTCCAGTTCGACATTGACGACCTGACGATGATCCCGTCTCGAGGCGGCGTCTTCGAGGTTGAGGTCGACAAGCAGCTCGTGTATTCGAAAAAGGAAACGGGCGTCCACGCCGATCCAGAGGAAGTTCTCGCGTCGATCAGGCAGTTAGGGACCGGCTGACTTCAGCGCCGGCTCATTTTGCAGCAGCTCTCCCAGATCGAAGGCGAGGTCCAGCGACTGTCTGACGTTCAATCGCGGGTCGCAAAGCGCGCGGTAGCGATCAGAGAGGTTCGTATCGAGGATCTCCTCGGCCCCCCCAAGACACTCCGTCACATCCTCTTGAGTTAACTCGAGATGGACGCCGCTCGGAATGGTGCCCTCGTCGTGGTGCACCGCGAAGAACCCCTTGATCTCATCGAGGATGTCGGCAAAGCGACGGGTTTTGATTCCGGATTCCGTTGTGAACGTATTCGCGTGCATCGGATCGCATACCCAGGTCACCGGCTCACCGGCGTCTCGCACGGCGCGCACCAGCGGCGGCAATGCCTCGCGTACCGTGTTCGCCCCGAGGCGCGCAATGAACGTAAGCCGGCCCGGCTCTCTATCGGGGTTGAGTCTTCTGCAGAGTTCCAGCGCGTCCTCGCTCGTTGCCGTAGGCCCCAGTTTGCAGGCGACCGGGTTCTTGATACCGGACAAGAACTCGACGTGCGCGCCGTCCGGATGGCGCGTGCGATCCCCCACCCACAGCAGATGGGCAGAACAGCAGTACCAATCTCCGGTAAGACTGTCCCGCCTGGTTAGGGCCTCTTCGAAACCGAGTAGCAGCGCCTCATGCGAGATGTAGAAGTCGATCTCGTGGATGGCCGAGTCGCTGCCCAGGTCGACGCCGCACGCGGCCATGAACTTGAGCGCGCGATCGATCTGCCGAGCCGTCGCTTCATAGCGCTGCCCTTGCTTGCTCTGCGTCACGAATTCCTGGTTCCATTCGTGTAGTTGGCGGAGGTCGGCGAAGCCTCCTTTCGCGAACGCTCGGATGAGGTTCAGCGTGGCGGCCGACTGGTGATAGGCCCGGACCAAGCGGCGCGGGTCGGCCGTGCGCGCACCCGGTTCGAAGGCAAAGTCGTTGACGGCGTGGCCGCGGAAAGACGGCAGGCGATCTTCGCCGACTTGCTCGTCCGGTGACGAGCGCGGTTTGGCGAACTGCCCGGCGATCCGGCCCACCTTCACCACGGGCAGTCCGCCCGCGTAGGTGAGAACGACGGCCATCTGCAGTATCACCTTGAGCTTGTCCCGGATGCCGTCGGCGGAGTAATCGCCGAATGCCTCGGCGCAGTCGCCGGCCTGGAGTACGAAGGCTTCGCCTCGCGAGGCCTTCGCAAGCGACTCCTTCAAGCTGCGTGCCTCGCCGGCGAAGACCAGAGGAGGCATCGCTCGGAGCTCCTCGAGGACACCCTCGAGCTCGTTCGCGTCCGGCCATTCCGGCTGCTGTTCCGCCGGTCGGGTGCGCCATGTGGAGGGGGACCAGGAGATTGCCAAGTGAAGACCTAACCCAGATAGGTGCTGGCGTGGCACGATGACAATCGTGGGCCACTCGGAACTAATCAGTTTAGCGGACATAGAAGAGGCCAGACGGCGACTGCGTGATGTTGCCATTACGACACCTCTCGACCGATCCCGCGCCCTGTCCGAGCACACAAAGGGTTCCGTGTTCATCAAGTGCGAGAACCTCCAGCGCACAGGGTCGTTCAAGATCCGCGGGGCCTACAATCGGATCTCACGTCTCGGCGACGACGCCAAGGAGAGTGGAGTGGTGGCGGCCTCGGCGGGCAACCACGCCCAGGGAGTGGCGCTCGGGGCGTCGCTGGTCGGCATTCCCTCCACCGTGTTCATGCCCGAAGCGGCCGCGCTCCCGAAGGTGGAAGCCACCAAGCGCTATGGAGCCGACGTCGTCCTTACCGGCAAGGACTTCGGCGAGGCCTTCGAGGCCTCCCTGCAGTTTGCAGAGGACAAGAAGGCGATCTTCGTACACCCTTACGACCACCCCGACGTAATCGCCGGTCAGGGAACCATCGGCTGTGAGATCCACGAACAGATGGATGAGATCGGTACCGTCATCGTGCCCGTCGGCGGCGGAGGTTTGATATCGGGTGTATCGACGGCGATCAAAACACTGTCGTCGACCGCTCGCGTCGTAGGCGTTGAGGCGAAGGGAGCCGCGTGCTTTATCCCGTCGCTTGAGAAAGGTTCGCCCGTCACGCTCGAGAATATGTCGACGATCGCCGACGGAATCGCTGCGAATACTCCCGGCGACCTGACGTTTGCGCATGTTCAAGACCGCGTCGACGAAGTTCTGGACGTCAGCGACGAATCGATCGCGCAGGCCCTGGTCTTTTCGGCAGAGCGCATGAAGTTGGTCCTCGAGCCCTCCGGAGCGGCGGGGATCGCGGCGGTCCTCGAGCAGGACCGAAACTTCAAGCCCCCGGTAGTCGTGCTGTTGTCCGGGGGCAATATCGATCCACTGCTCCTGCTCAGCGTTATGCGCTTTGGACTGAGCGCCTCCGGTAGGTACTTCGCCTTTCATACGCGCATCACGGATCGACCGGGGGCGCTGGCGCGACTACTGGGTCTTATCGCCGATGCCGGCGCAAACGTGGTCGGCGTGGAACACCACCGGGAGGGCATCCGCGGCCATCTTCACGAGGTCGATGTCGCCATGCAGGTCGAGACGCGGGGGCCTCCGCACATCGAGGAGCTGAAAGAGAAACTCGAGTCGGCCGGCTACTCCGTCGACAGCCTCTAGACCGCGTCCTGTTCGACGGCGGGGTCGCGGGGTGTGGCGGCCACCGCAAGGGCGGCGGCGACCAGGCCGACGACGGCGGCGATTCCAAGCAGCAACGGGCCCAGGGCGGGATCGGGGTCGCCGGCCGTATCGGTTCTTTCCATGAGTACGGATCCCGGCGACGATGTCCCCCTGTAGGCGCTGATGGCGACCGCGCCGAGGAGGATCGAGGAGACGAAGCCCAGTCCCCCTCCCTTGCGACCGATGACCAGCAAGAACCCGGCCGCCAGGATCAATCCGGCGGCCACCAGAGTCACGTAGCCGTCTCCCGCCTCGAGGCCGTTGAAAGGCTCGGTGCTTTCGCCCGGTATGAACGGGTCGCCTTCGAAGTCGACACCGGGGGGCGGACTTCTGGGCGGGGTGATGGTTACCCAGTCGACCACCGAACCGACGACGCCCAGCACTCCGACGATCAACAGCACGGCCCCCGCGACCACGCGCACCTTCGTGGTGAAATCGATTCCGGATGCCTCTCGCACGCGGGTAGCCTACCGGCGTGACAAATCAATACCCGCGCCTGTTGTTCATTCACGCTCACCCCGACGACGAGTCCTCCAAGGGGGCGGGCACGATGGCCCTGTACGCGAGCGACGGGGGCCGAGTAACGCTCGTGTGCGCCACCGGCGGCGAAGAGGGCGAGATCTTGAACCCGCGCATGGACAAGCCCGGCATCCTCGAACGTATGGCCGAGTTACGCAGAGCCGAACTCGCCACTGCCTGCGACCTACTCGGCGTCGCCCAGGTCTACTGGCTCGGCTACCGTGACTCGGGCATGCCGAACACCGAGTCGACCAAGAACCCCGATGCCTTTTGCAATGCGAATCCAAAAGAGGCCATCGGCAAGCTCGTGGAGATCATTCGCAAAGAGCGCCCGCACGTCGTCGTCGGCTACGACGAGTCGCGGGGGTACGACCACCCCGATCACGTGAAGGTGCACGAGTGGGGGGCCGAGGCGTTCACGCTCGCAGCGGATCCGGACGCCTATCCGGAAGCGGGCGAACCCTGGCAGGCGTCAAAGCTCTATCACCACGCCACCTTTTCAAAGAAGCGGTTCCTGATGTTGCACGATGCCGCGGCCGACGAGGGCATCGAGAGCCCCTTCAAGGGCTGGCTCGACAATTGGGAGGAAATCGGCTTCGAAGATCCTGAGATAACCACCCAGGTAGACGTGGCCGACTTCATCGAGGTCCGCAGCAAGGCTTTGCTGGCCCACGCCACCCAGATCGATCCCGACAGCTTTTGGTTTGCGATCCCCGACGACATTGTCCGCAAGGTGTACCCGTGGGAGGACTACACGCTCGTCACCTCTAACGTCGATACGAATCCCCCCGAGACGGACCTGATAGAAGGCGTCGACCTCTCCTAGCGCTCGACAACTGTTGCTGAGATAACCGTTGCCGGGTACTCAAATCCTCGACGAAAACTAGTTTCTGAACGCGGCCGTTCCTGTGATGTCGTGTTCGTGGCGGCTCTCGAGCGCGCGCTCTATCTCGCCGGCGATCTCGTCGCCGAGCAATTCCTCGTATTCCAGAAGCGCGTCGCGCAGGGCCTCGACGAGGTCCTTGTTGCGCTCGAGGAGATACGAAACCTGGTCCTGCTGACGACGTAGCAGGTCCTCGACCTCTTTTTTGGTGATGTCGTTGGTGAGAACTTTGGCCACGACGTTGGCCCCGCCCTGTCCGTTGTCGGCGGCCTCATAGGAAATGAGCGAGGAACCCATACCGAACGAGCCGACCATCTGCGCGGCCAGACCGGTCGCGGCGTGTAGGTCGGACGCGGGCCCCGTTCCGGACTCGCCGAAGAACAGCTTCTCGGCGGCCATCCCGGCCAGTGCAACTTTGAGCGTGGACTCGAGCTCTGACTGAGTGCGCGTGAAGCGCTCCTCGGCATCGGAATGCGCGAGCAACCCTAGTGCCTGGCGCCGTTTGATGATCGACAGCACTTCGAGTTTGCGGTGCTTAGCGCACAGGAATGCGGCGACCGCGTGGCCTGCTTCGTGTGTCGCTATCAGGTCGCGCTCCCTGTCGGTGTAGGCAACGGGCTGCGCCAGACCGATCTCTTCGGATAGGCGTGCGCGCTGGATGTCGCGCCAGTTGAGCTCGCGGCGCCCCTCTCGGATGGCCCACACGAGGGCCTCATCGAGGATGTGCTCGAGCATCGCAGGCGAGTGCCCAATCGTCATGGCGGCGAACTCCTCGCGCAGATCTTCGCGGTTCATCTCGGGGTCGTGCTTGCGCCTCTCCAGGAAGTAGTCGAGAAGCACACGGCGCCCCGCCTTGGACGGGATGTCGAAGAACAGGGTCCTGTCGAAACGACCGGGTCGAAGCAGGGCCGGGTCGAGGGCATCGGCCCGGTTCGTCGCACCGATGATGAGCACGTTGTTGTAGGGGGGCGACACCTTCTTGACCTGACGGTGGCCCGGCAAGAAGCTGTTGATGACCTTGACGAACCAGTTACGCATACGGTTGGCCGTGGGCTGAGCGTCAAAGGACTGCAGTTGGATGAGCAACTCGTTGACCATCGTGCTGGCGTCGCCCGGTCCGCCTCCCATTTCGTTGACGGACCAAGAACCGGAACGAAGAGCGGCCATCGGGCTCGCTTTCATCATGCCGCCGCGGGCTCTTCCGACCGCGTCGATCTCTTCGATGAATCCGATCGCCCCACCCTCTTTTTGCGCGGCTTTCTTCAGCGCTTTGAAAAAACCACGGATCTTTCTCGCGGAGGCTCCCTGGTACATGCTCGTGAACGCGGGGGCCGAGACGAAGAAGAACGGCACGCCGGCCTCGGCCGCCATGGCCTTCGCCATGTGCGTCTTACCGGTCCCAGGCGTCCCCTCGAAGAGGAGACCTCTCCGCGGGTTGCCGCCGAGCTCCTCCTTGAACACCTTGTAGGTGAGAAAGATCTGCAGGGTTCGGGTGACCTCTTCCAAGACGATGTCGACACCTTTTACGTCCGAGAACCCGACACCGATCTCCTCGGGGCTGTAGCGAACGTGGGGCGAGCGTCCGTTGGCGTAGAGCGGAAGTAGGACGGCCGCGCCGATGATCACGATGATCGCGAGGGGGAACAGCCATAGCGTGGCGTCGGGTCCGAACCGCGGGAGGTGGAATGGCTGGTCCATCACTATGCGTTTCACGCCGTAGGCGGCCAGGAGCAGAGCGATCCCGCCCGTCCACCAGGTTCGGCGCCGGCGATTGTGCTCGCGGATCCGCCTGACGTCGGCCTTCCGGTCGTCGACGACCTCGCGGAACCCGTCGGCGGGCCGGGCTACGGCCGAGCGATGGGTTGACCTGTCGTGGTCCATGGAACCCTCCGGGGTAAGGTTCTTTTACCAAATATTGGCATACCTCTGTTCTTATCGGAAGGGGCTTCGCAAATAATTAATGGATGGGTTTTCCAGGCCTACCAGGCCCTCGCAATCCGGGAATTCTCCGGGTGACCGGGGCCCTGTCAGGGCTCTCAGCGTTCCGAGAATCTGAAGGATTCTCCAGCGGCGGCCGAGAGGGGGCCGAGAGCAAAGGGGACCGCGAGGGCGAGCGCCAAGGTCCTCGCCAGGGCAAAACCGAAGAAATTCAGGCGGTCGGGCAGAGGCTCAACGGCGAGCATCGCCCCCCGTTCGACGAGCCACCAGACGGCCGCGGCCACAAGGGCGCCGGCGATCACGACTCCCGCTCCCCTCGCCCCCGGGCCCAACCGGAAGCGGCCGCCCCCGAGCGGGCGGGTCAGGGCGTCGATAACGGTCGGGACCCCTCCTTGCTCATCCACAGCCATTACCCGGTGAGTGGCTGCCGTGCATATCGGGAGGACGGCGATCTGAGCCACGACTACCCAGAGATAGTTATCTCGGGCGGCGGTGAGGTCTGCGGCGGACACGCCCTGGACCTGGATCCCGGGCTTCAAGCTATTAATGAAGACCCCGAGATCCTCGACGGCGAGGACATCCCGGTAGACGATGCCGTACACCAAATGAATGGCTGCGGCGAAGATGCCCACTAAAAGAAAGAGAGTCGAGAAATTGCGCAGGGTTCGTCGCAACGCGGTATCCAGGAGCACCGAGCGAGTCTAGTGGCGGCGGTATCTACGACGTGAGGGTTCTGTTGTGGCACGGGTATCTGATGACCGGGTCGGGATCGAATCTGTACACGGCAAATCTTGCGCGTGTTTGGAGAAAAGCAGGACACGACATCCTCTTGCTGTGTCAGGAAACAAAGGCCGGATCGCTGAGCTTCGTCGACGAGGAGGGTGACTTCTCCTCCGACAACGCCTCCTTTAAAACCTCGCTCACGGGGATTTTGACTGCCACCGGTCGGTGTCGTCTTGTCCGACCGTTCATCGACCAGCTTCTTCCGGTCTATGTGTACGACGACTACGAGGGATTCGTCGTCAAGCGCTTTGTCGATCTCACGGACGACGAGCTCGCGCGCTACACCGAGATGAACGTCGAGGCCCTCGTGACTGCGATCGAAGAACACCGGCCGGACGCGATTATCACGGGACACGAGGTCATGGGTCCCTATATTGCACTGCAGGCTACGCGCCGCACCGGTCACGAATACCTCGCCAAGCTGCACGGCAGCGCCCTCGAGTACGCGGTGAAGGAGCAAAGAGAACGCTATCTGCCGTACGCCATCGAAGGGCTGTCGGGCGCTCGCGTCGTAACCGGTGGGAGCAACTACATGATCAAGGAGGCGGCCTCCGTCGTCTCCGGCTGGGAACAAAGCGCGGCCGTGGTGAACCCGGGCTGTGACGTGGAGATCTTTACGCCGCCGCAAGCCCCTCGTTCACCTCCGCCCCTCGTCGGATACGTGGGAAAGTTCATAGTGTCGAAAGGCGTACACAACTTCCTGGCCGCCTTGGGGTGCGTGTCGGAGGAGATGCACGCAGTGGTCGTGGGCTATGGCGGCTACGAGGCCGAGCTAAGGAAATTGGGGGAGGCTCTTGGGGCGGGTGACGCGTCCGCGGTCCGCGCGCTAGCGCAGAGGGGAGACGGGACCAAGCCCCTGACGGGCGTCCTCGAGTGGCTGGATAGCGACGGCATGGATGCCGGATACCGCGCGCGCGCGAAAAGGATCGAAGTGGAGTGGTCCGGCCGTCTCGATCACGGCCCCCTTTCGCAGGTCTTGCCCAGCTTCGAGCTGCTGATCGTGCCGTCGGTTGTCCCCGAGGCCTTCGGAATGGTCGCCGCGGAGGCGGCCGCGTGCGCGGTGTTGCCGATCGTTCCCGCCCACTCCGGGATAGGCGAGGTGGGAGCGACCCTAGAAAGCGAACTGGGGCGACATGATCTGCTCACCTTCGATCCGAACGATCCGGTGCGGGGGATCGCGACCGCGATCGACCGCTTGCTGGCTCTTGATCCGAGCGATCGACACGCGCTGGGCATGGAGGCCGCACGCGTGGCGCGCGAGTTGTGGTCGTGGGAGCACGTCGCCGACAAACTGCTGAAGCTGGCTGCCGAAGGGAAGCCATGAGCGCGTTCACCTCCCTCGGAAACGAGAACCAGATGGTGTGGGACCGGAACTCAACCAGCTTCATGGAGGTTTGGTACTCAACGATTACGCACCGCGAGAGCGGCTGCGGCGTCTGGATCCGTTACACGATCACGTCGCCGGCAAGCGGCTCTCCCTACTGCGAGCTCTGGGCCTTCGTCTTCGATCCATCCGGCAGGCGTTCGTTCGCCGGTAAGAACCGGTTCCCGATCGATCGATTGGGACGGCCGCGTGACGACGGATCGATCGTTCGCATCGGAGACGCATGGTTGTCGGAGACCCATCTCGACGGTCGCGTTGAGGCGGGGGGCCGATCCCTTTCGTGGTCGCTTGACATGGAGCCGGCACCGCAGTGCTTTCAGCATCTCCCCGCCGCGTTGCGTGGCCGCATCGAGAAGAGGGTGTCTACGGTGTGCTCGCCCAACCTGTCCGTTCCCTTCGCGGGAGAGGTGTACGTCGACCAGGAGGTGCTTCGCTTCGACGGAGATCACGGCTGTCAGTCCCACCGTTGGGGCCGAAGCCACTCCGAATCGTGGACCTGGGCGCACTGCCGTTTCGAGGAACAGGGTGGGGTGTTCGAGGGGCTTGCGGCAAAGACGCGCCTCGGCCCCCTCCCCGCTCCCACGACCACCTTAATCTTTCTCAAGTACGCCGACGAGGACATCGCTTTCAACGAGATGCGCTGGGCCCTGCGCGCCAAGAGCAACTATGACTTCCCCACCTGGACCTTCACCGCTCGGACCGACCGCTGGAAGCTCACGGGAACGGCCGAGCTGAGTCCGGTCAGATCGGTGCAGGTCACGTACACGGACCCGGACGGTTCGAATCGTTACTGCTGTAATTCTGAGGTGGCCGACATGGCGCTTCAGCTCTTCGCCCGCGACGGACGAACGTGGTCGCTCGAGAGCGAGTTGGTTGCGGACGGCGACGCGCACCTCGAGTTCGGTGGCCGCGAGCCGGTCCCCGGCGTGTCCGTCTCCTTCTAGCCTCTAGTCGTCCACCGGCTTTCCTCTCATTTGTTTGACCCGCGACCGGAGCTTCTTAGCCTTCAGACGTTGCTCTTTCGAGCTGCGCGTCGGCGTGGTGGCCTTTCGTTTCTTTGGAGGTATCAGCGCTTCTGCGACCAGTCGACCGAGTTGGTCGAGGACCTCTTGCCGGTTCCGCATCTGCGACCGGTGGCGTCCGCTGGCGAGGTGCAGCAGGCCGGCCGAATCAATGCGGTTTTTGAGATTCTCCATGATGCGAGCGCGCTGTCGGGGGCCGAGTACCGGCGAAGCCGCTACGTCCCACGTCAGCTCGACCCGGGTGGACGACTTATTAACGTGCTGTCCCCCGGGTCCAGAGGAGGTCGTGAAGCGAAAGTTGATCTCGTCGCCGGGGATCGTGAGGTTGCGATTGACGCGCACGGCTTCAGCCACCTCACCATTGTCGGTTAGCCGGCTCGGATTTGCTCCAGGACCTCGTCCGGTTTCGTGACCGGCAGCTTGCAGGTGCCGTTGCGACACACGTATGCGGTGACCCGGCCCTCTATGCGCCCTCGCTGCGCCAAAAGCGGCACGGCCTCGACCTCCTCGGCCGTCGGCCCCCCCGACACGATCACGATCTTGTTGGGGATGAAGTTTTCTCGTACGACTCGAAGAAAGTCTTGCGTGTCGTTTGCCTCCGGATCGCCGATGACCACGACCTCCGCGGGTGCTCCGGTGTAGAAGTCCACGGCTTCGAGCACGTGGCCGAATCCTTGTGGCGAACGCCGGGCGGCGTCGAGGACCAACCGGAGGGCGCTTAACGCGTACTTCTCGTATTCGACATGGCCGGTGAATAGCGCGAGCCGCTGCAGCTGCAGGGCCAGTACGGAGTTGGCCGACGGGATCGCGTTGTCCATCAGATCTTTAGGTCTGACGACCAGGCTTTCGCCGTCGCTTCCCGTCGTGAAGAAACCGCCCGTTTCCTCGCCGGCGAACAGGCGTATCGCCTCGTCGGCCGCCCACCTCGCTTCGGTCAGCCATTTGAGGTCGTGAGTCGACTCGTAGAGTGTGAGACAGGCCTCGAGCAAAAACGCGTAGTCCTCGCATACGCCGAGGTGTCTGATGGTCTCGCCCGACTCGTCGGACCGGAAGGAACGCAGCAACCGTCCGTCGGGCCGCATCGTCTCCAGGGTGAAGGACACCGCTTGGGCCGCGGCTTGCACCCACTCGGGGCGTCGGAGCGCGGTTCCCGCCTCGGCAAGGCCGGCCGCCGCCAAACAGCTCCAGCCGGTTAACACCTTGTCGTCGGTTCCGGGCCGAACCCGGGTGGACCTTCTTTCAAGCAGGGCCCGTCGCGCGCGCTCGACGGCTTCCGGATCGACATCGTCGGAGGCGAGCACCGGGATGTTGTGGCCCTCGAAGTTGCCGGTCTCCGTGAACCCCCAACGGTCAATGGCCGCGCCGGCATCTTCTCCGGTCACCTCGGCGACCTCGTCGAGCGACCACACGTAGAACTTCCCCTCTTCGCCCTCCGAGTCCGCATCGAGCGATGACCAGAATCCGCCGCGGGAGTCGCGCATCTCATCGAGCATCCATGCGGCCGTCTCCTCGGCCACTTCACGGTGTCGCTCGGCCCCCGTCGCAACGTAAGAGCGGGCATACGTCCGCAGCAGTTGAGCGTTGTCGTAGAGCATCTTTTCGAAGTGGGGGATGATCCATTCTTTGTCGACCGAGTAGCGCGCAAATCCGCCGCGCAACTGATCGAACATCCCACCTGCCGCCATCCCGTCGAGCGTCTTGCGCGCCATGTCGCCGGCTTGTCCGTCCCCCCTCGCCGACATCCGCAGAAGGAAGTCGATCGTCATCGGTTGAGGGAACTTGGGAGCTCCTCCGAAACCTCCGTAATAGGAGTCGAATGATTTAGACAATTGCTGGACGGCGCGGAACAACAGGTCCTCTGCGATAACGTCGCTCGAAGGTTTGAGCTTGGCGGCAACCCCGACGTGTTCTACAAGTCGCTGCCCTTGCGCCTGCACCTCGGTCCGACGGTCGCGCCACGCTTCGGCAACCCCGGCTAGGAGCGCGCGGAACGACGGCATGCCATGTCGCTCAACCGGGGGAAAATATGTGCCTCCGTAAAAGGGCGTTCCCTCCGGTGTCAGAAAGACCGTCATGGGCCACCCGCCGTGACCGGTCATGGCCTGCACCGCGTCCATGTAAATGGAATCGATGTCCGGCCTTTCCTCGCGGTCGACCTTGATGCTGACGAAGTGCTCGTTCATCACCGTGGCCGTTTCGTCATCCTCGAACGACTCGTGCTCCATGACGTGGCACCAGTGGCAGGCCGCATAACCAATGGACAAGAGCACCGGTTTGCCCTCTTTCTTGGCACGTGTGAAGGCTTCCTCTCCCCACGGGTACCAGTCCACGGGATTGTCTTTGTGTTGAAGGAGATAGGGGCTTGCTTCGTCGGCGAGTCGATTGGTCATCCCCCATGTCTACCCCCTTGGTCGAGGGGCACCCTCACCGGGACGCGTAATCTGTGGACGTGGCCGCTCTTGCTTACGTCTTTCCGCCGTTGTCGGGTCTCGCCGCCTACTTGTGGGGGTCGGGCGACAGAACGCGCTGGCATGGACTCCAAGCCGTTCTCCTGGGGGCCCTGTGGCCGGCGGCCCTCACGGCGTGTTCGTTGTGGACGCCGGGCGCCACCCAGATCGCATTTTTCGCGGGGGTGGGGATTTTCCTGGTTCTCTTCACGGTGACGCTGTTGGGCCGCGACCTACTCATTCCTGGTTTGGGCAGGCAACTGCGAACGTGGGCGAAAGATTCGCCGACGGCTATGTAGGGCCTAAGGCCTCTGCGAGAAGCACATGCGACATGAGGTGGCGGAGGCACCGTTCACCGCGCCACACGAGGCGCACTTCCAGAACCCTCCCGCCGCGGGTTGAGCCGCGGTCTCCTCGCGTCCAACCGACTCGATCTCGGCCGTCGCGGTCTCGTCGGGGAGCGCCTCGGCCCCTGTCTCCGGAGTCCCGGTCTCTACGGGAGCCGACCACCCGGCCCCCGGTGCAGACGCCTGTGCGCCTGCCTCCGACGGGTCGGCGTCGACCCACTGTCCGGTCGATTCGTCGTAGCGCAGGAACTCATCGCCTCTACGAAAGAACCACTTGCCGTTGCGCTCGAACGGCTGATCCTCGGGTTCCTGGAGGGCACCGCCGCCGCTTGCTGCCACGGGTTCGTCTTCTACCGGTGTCGACGAGAGCTCCCCGCTGCCGAAGGGGTCGCCGAGCGAGGTCCCCGAGGCGGGTTCCTGCGTCTGCGAGCCGAAGCGCTCGGGGTCCGGTTGCCAGTCGCTCACCCCACCCTCGGTGCTCGCCGGCGTCTCGGACGCAAGAGCGGCGAGCTCGTCGCTTGCATCGGAGGGCGCGGAAGTCGCCTCAGATGTTTCGGCATGTGAGCTCGCTCCGGTAACCGACGGTTCGGATTCCCCGAGGCCGTAACCGCCCGGCGTCGTCGACGTAATCGACCCGGCCGCGTCGGGTGCCTCGCCTATCGGCTCCGACGAGGCCGTTGAGTAAGCCGGCTCCGCCTCCGTGAGAGGCTCTCGCGCCTCATCTGCGAGATCAGCTGCGGCCGCTTCCCCCTCACGCGAAGCGGCGAGTGACTGGGCTCCGCCCGCCGGTAGCGACTCGAGACGCTCGAGCTGCTGTTTCAACGCCTTGCGGATTCGGCCTAGCGAGGACAACATCGCCAGCAAAAGGAGAACGCCGAGCCCCAACAGGACGAGCGTAAGCAGCTGGTACAGGTCCTTGTCTATATCTGGCATGGCTGGACCTCCGGAGGCTAGTTGCTATGAGCCTACTTCCGGAGTCCGAACTTAGGTAGCGGGAGGAGGCGGTGTCGGCGTCGAGGGGCCCACTCCCGTGCCCGTCGTCGTCGCCGGGCCGGCCTCCTGCATGTGGAGATATGCGCCGGCCGCCATCGCCAGCGACAGAAGCACGCCCAAATACAAAAGTAGGCCGCGCTCGACCTCGACGGTCACTCCAAAGCCGCTGCTCTCGTTCGCACCCTCGGTCCCAAAGATGAGCGCGATGAGCATGGTCAACACGACGATCGCAGCACCCCCGAGGTAGATAAGGGTCTCGGGGACGGGCAGGTTGACGTTTCCGAGGGCCCCCGCCGCTTTGGCCACTACGAAGACCACGAGCAGTAAGGCAATCAGGACCCCGAGTTTGGGCAGAATTCCGTATCCGTTCCAGAGGGTGAACTCCGGCTCCCCGAGTCCCGTCACCGCTTCCTCCGGAAGTCCCTCCGCCCTGTAATCGACTTTTGCCCACATGGACAAAAAGGACGTGATGAATAGCACCAAACCCGAGATTCCCAGCACTTTTTCTCCGGTCGACAGACGGTTCAGATCCAAGGTCGACTTACCTCCTTGCAACCCCACTGCGGAGCTGCGTTGTGTGGTCGCCACTTCTCAGTACTCGTCTCGAACTATAGAGGGCTAGGGCTTTGGGGGCCAGACTCTATTTGCATTGGTTGGCTCAGTACAATGCGAGAACTGCTCGCTCAGTCTGAGACCAAGAAAAGGGGCGCGACGTGGCGGTAATCAAGACGATCGATCTCGTGGGTGTGTCATCGGAGTCCTGGCGTGACGCTGCCACACAGGCCCTCAAAGAGGCCTCGAAGACCATTCGGGGCATAACCGGCATGGACGTGCTCGACACCTCCTGCACGGTGTCCGACGGTGACATCACCGAGTATTTGACGCACGTCCGGATCAAGTTCCGGATCGAGCGTTAGGCCCGAAGGAGCGGAGTGCCGGGCGTTGCGCTGGTAGGCATCCAGTGGGGGGATGAGGGCAAGGGGAAGGTCACCGACCTCCTGGCCGAGCACACCGACTTCGTCGTTCGCTATCAAGGTGGCAACAACGCTGGTCACACGATCGTCGTGGATGGCGAGCGCTACGCTCTGCACCTGATTCCTACGGGGGTGCTCTATCCGCATTGCACTCCCGTTATCGGGCCGGGTGTCGTCGTGAATCCTCAGGTCCTGCTCGAGGAGATGGACGCACTCACCGAACGAAGCGTGGACACAAGTCGTCTCCGCCTGTCCGGGAACGCGCACCTGGTGATGCCCTATCACCTCGAACTCGATCGATTGGCCGAGCGCCGGCTTGGCAAGAACCGACTGGGAACAACTAAGCGCGGCATCGGGCCGGCGTATGCGGACAAGGCCTCGAGAATTGGACTTCGAGTGCAGGACCTTCTCGACCCCAAGATCTTCGCGGCAAAGCTTGCGGTAGTGCTCAAAGAGAAGAACGTGCTGCTCGCGCGCGTCTACGGACGTTTGCCGCTCGAACAGCGCGACATAGAAGAGGAGTACCTCGCTTACGCAGATAGACTCGCTCCCTACATCGCCGACACCTCGGCCCTCCTCCAGAACGCGCTCGACGAAGGAAAAAACGTGCTGTTCGAGGGAGCCCAGGCGACGATGCTCGACCTCGATCACGGCACCTATCCGTTCGTGACGTCTTCTAACCCCATTGCGGGCGGCGCAACCGTGGGAGGGGGTGTAGGACCCCGTGACATCACCCGCGTAATCGGGATTTCCAAGGCGTACTGCACGAGGGTGGGGTCGGGGCCCTTCCCCTCGGAGGCCGATCCAATCGATGCCGAGGTTCTCGTCGAAGAGGGCCGCGAGTACGGGACGACGACCGGGCGCAAACGACGGTGCGGATGGTTCGACGCGGTCGCGGCGCGCTACGCCGCTCGTCTCAATACCTTGACCGAACTGGTAGTGACCAAGCTCGACGTGCTTTCGGCCTTCGACACCATCAAAGTGTGCGTTGCGTACGACTACGAGGGCGAGCGCCACACCACCTTCCCACCGCACCAAACGATCTTCAATAAATGTCTTCCGGTCTACGAGGAGTTGCCCGGATGGCGAACCGATCTGGGTGCGGCGCGTTCGGTCGACGAACTCCCGGGGGCCGCGCGCGATTACCTCACGCGCATCGAGGAGCTGGCGGCGACCCCCATCTCGTGGGCCTCGGTCGGCGCCGACCGCGACGAGATGGTCCCGCTCGAGCCGGGCCGACTTGCGTCGGGACGGGCCGGAGCGGCGAGGGGGCCGGGATGAGAGTCCTTCTTATTGGGTCGGGGGGGCGCGAAAGCGCCATGGCCGCGGCCCTCGTCCGCTCGCCTTCGGTGGACGAACTCCACAGTGCACCCGGAAACCCGGGCATTGCCGAGCTGGGCGAGACGCGCTCGGTAGATATCGAAGACCCGGGTGCGGTCGTCGGCTTAGCGACCGACGTCGGTGCCGACCTCGTCGTCGTCGGACCGGAGGCACCTCTCGTTGTCGGCGTCGCCGATGCGTTGGAGGACGCGGGCCGCAAGGTCTTCGGCCCCCGCGCCTCTGCCGCCCGCATCGAGGGCTCCAAGGCCTTTGCCAAAGAGATGTTGCGACGAGCCGGTGTGACCGTTCCGCGCTGGGGATCGTTCGAGGACGCCGCCAAGGCGGTTGCCTTCTTGGACGAGCTCGGCCCCCCTTACGTGGTCAAGGCCGACGGCCTTGCAGCGGGAAAGGGTGTAGTCGTTACGCGCGATCGGGACGCCGCGGTAGCCGCGGTCGAGGACCCTCTTGTTCGCGGCAGCTTCGGAGCGGCCGGCAGATCGATCGTCGTCGAGGAGTTCCTGGACGGACCGGAGACCTCCCTTATTGCTTTCAGCGACGGACGAAACGTCGCTTCATGTGAACCGGCGCAGGACTACAAGCGCGTTTACGACGATGACGAAGGCCCCAACACGGGTGGGATGGGCTCCTACAGCCCCGTCCCGGCGTGTCCCCCGGAGATCGCCGCCGGGATCGTGGCCGAGGTGATCGAGCCGGTGGTGCGGGCGCTTGCCGACGCCGGCTCGCCGTTCGTCGGCGCGCTCTACGCCGGGCTCGTCCTCACGTCCGATGGACCCCGCGTGCTCGAGTTCAACGCGCGCTTTGGCGATCCCGAGACCCAAGCCCTGTTACCCCGACTGCAGAGTGACTTCGGTGAGCTGTGTCTGGCGAGTGCCGATCGCGATCTTTCCGGAGCATCTCTTGAGTTCTCATCGCTTGCTTGCGTGTCGGTGGTCCTCGCGTCGCGGGGATATCCCGGCTCCCACGACAAGGGGAAAGTGATCGAGGGTATCGAGGAGGCGTCGGATCTGGAGGACGTCGACGTGTATCACGCAGGAACGGCGCGCAAGGGGGACTCGCTTGTGGCCAACGGGGGCCGGGTGCTTGCGGTGAGCGCGCTCGCACCCACCTTCAAGAGCGCGCGAGAACGCGCGTACGAGGCGGCAGAGATGATTCGGTTCGACGGTAAACATCTGCGGAGCGATATCGCTCTGCGAGCTGAGGAGGCTGAGATAAACAGTTCATGAGTGCCCAAGTCGGAATAGTCATGGGAAGCGACTCGGACATGCCGGTGATGCAGAAAGCGGGCGATGTTCTCGACCGGTTCGGCGTCCCCTTCGAGATAGAAGCGATGTCCGCGCACCGCAAGCC
>JALZEI010000062.1 GCA_030862115.1 Actinomycetota bacterium | reverse complement strand
GGCCAGGGGCGTCGCATGAGTCCGTTTGAGGGCGGGCCGGCTAGGGGCGGGCTGGGAGGCTCGTTAGCACGCCGCCTGGGCGGGCGGCGTATGGTGTCGTCCCATCCTCTCCTCGACTCACCTTAGGTTTCGTCCGTATCTGGAAATTCTTGAGAGATTGTCCCCTAAGGTTTTTCGCGCCTTATGCAGTGGCTAGCATCTGCTTGCAATAGTTTGCAGAAATCCCTGTTTGGAGAGAAGATGAGAACGATGAACATGGCCGATCTCCTGACCGCCGCCGCCGAGCGGCACCCCGAGAAGGTTGCCCTTCGCTATGGCGAAGCCGACGTCGGGGCCCGGCTTACCTTTTCCGAGCTGGATGCTGAGGTTGACAAGGTGTTCGCCGGCCTCGCGGCCCTCGGAGTAACGCAGGGCGATCGGGTCGCCATTGCCATGCCGAACGTCCCCCGATTCGTGGCCGCCTACCTCGGTGCACTGCGGGCGGGCGCCGTCGCCGTGCCGTTGAACGCGATGCTGACCGCCATCGAGCTCACGAGGATCCTCAACGACTGCGAGCCGCTGGTGCTTTTGGGGGCGGGGCTCCCGGGAGAGGCCGCCGCGGGAGCCGCAGCAGACGTCGCCTCGTTGCGACACGTCATCGCCGAGACGAACTGGGACGAGTCGTTTGGCCAAGACGCATCGCCTCCGAAGGTGTCGTTGTCGGACGACGACCTCGCCGTTCTTGCCTACACCTCGGGCACGACCGGGCAACCAAAGGGGGCGATGCTCACGCACGCCAACCTGCTCGCGAACCTCGATCAACAGATGGCCATCCCCGAGGAGCACGTCCGACCCGACGACGTGCTGCTGATGGTGCTTCCGCTGTTTCACATATTTGGTCTCAACGTCCCTCTCGGCCTTCTGCTTAAGAACGCCGCGACCGGCGTGCTGCTCGAGCGTTTCGATCCCGTGGGATCGCTTCGGCTCATCGAGAAAGAAAAGGTCACGATCGTGTTCGGTGCTCCTCCGATGTATCAGGCATGGGTCTCGACGCCGGGCGCGGATCAGTACGACCTTTCGAGCGTCCGGATCGCGGTCTCGGGCGCGGCCCCCCTGCCCCTTGCAGTCCTGCAGTCCTTCCACGAGATCTTCGGTGTAGAGATCGACGAGGGCTACGGGCTTACCGAGAGCGCGCCGACTCTGACCTCCAATCGAATGGCGGCGAAACCGAAGCCGGGCTCGGTCGGCAAACCACTTCCGGGGATAGACATGCGCATCATCAACGAATCAGGTGACGATGTGGAGCTCGGTGACCCCGGCGAGATCGTCGTGCGCGGCCCCAATGTCTTCAAGGGGTATTGGAACCAGCCGGAGCAGACCGCTGCCGTTCTTCGCGACGGGTGGCTGTACACGGGAGATGTGGCCGTAAAGGACGAGGAGGGGTTCATCCACCTCGTGGATCGCAAGCGCGATCTCGTAATCGTCTCGGGATTCAACGTCTATCCGGCTGAAGTTGAGGCCGCGTTGCTCGAGAACCCGGCCGTGCAGGAGGCGGCGGTGATCGGAGCTCCGCATCCCTATAGGGGGGAGACGCTCAAGGCTTTCGTGGTGCTCGCGCCGGGGGCCGCCGCGACCGAGAGCGAGCTCGCCGAGGACGTTCACCAGAGGATCGCGCGCTTCAAGTGGCCCGAGTCCATTCAGATCGTAGACGATCTGCCTCATCTTCTGAGTGGAAAGGTGTTACGCCGCGCGCTCAGACAGGATGTGCCGCCCGAATCGGCGCCCGTTTAACTTCTTAGCTTCCTTCCACCTCCCCCCGCATCCGTCCGGCGCACCTCACTCTCTCCAATACGTCCCGCCGCAGGATGCGCAACCGCCGTCCGCGATAGTCGACGACCCCGGCTTGTTTAAAGCGGCGCATGGTCTTGCACGCGCTCTCCCTACACATTCCGGCCAGACGACCGAGTTCATGCTGCGCGAGCGGAAGATCGAACTCGACCGCCCCCCGTTCGACTCGTCCCAGCAGGTCGGCTAGATCGAGCAGCCGGCCGGCCAGGCGGGCGGGCACCTCGCCGGTGGACCTCTCGAGCGCGGTGTCGCAGATCCAGCGCGTGCGTTGGGCCAGCTGCTCGGCGAGCGCGAGAGCCGCTCCCGGACTGCGCGCAAGCGCGACCATCAGCAGATCGGCGTCGATGCCCAAGACCTCTGTGGGGGCGGCCGCGACCGCGTCCAGCGGCTGGGGCAGGCCGTCCAGGGTCGCTACTTCGCCCACGAGCTCGCCGGGAATGGCGAGGGCCAAAATGCTCTCGTCTCCATGGGCGGACCGGGAGCAAAGCTTGAGCATTCCCGACGCCACGACATGCGTGCGCCTGGTTCGATCGCCGGCTACGTAAAGGGTTTCGTTCCGAGCGAGCCGGCGGCTCAACATCCGCTCGCGAACCAGCTCCTGATCCTCGGGACGAAGCTCCTCGATGACGGGACAGTCCAAATCCATGCGCGCACCTCCTACGGCAACGGCCGATTGTCTGAGGCGCGGAAAGGGACGAGCCCGGGGGCCCGTCCCTCCTCACTCGAGAACTTATCTGGGAAAGGCGGGTCGTGTCCAGAGAAATCTTGCATTGGAGGTCACGCGAGAATGGCGTTGTGACAGAAGAGACCCTCGAAGCTCCAAGAGGGCGTTCCCTTTCGCGAACCGTCCTCATCCTCGGCCCGGCAGTCGCGTTTTTCGGTCTGCTGGTTTTCGCCGTGCTCCAGAAAGGCGAGGCCCCGGTCCCCGGGAGCCGGGCACCGGAGTTCTCGGGCCCGTTGCTCGACGGCGAGGGCTCGCTGGCTCTCTCCGACCTCGAGGGCAAGCCGGTCTTCTTGAACTTCTGGTGGTCCGGCTGTGAGCCCTGCAAGGAAGAGGCGCCGCTAATCGATGAAGCGCAGCGCGTTTACGGAGACGAGGTCGCGTTCGTCGGGATTAACGTGCGGGACGCTCGGAGTGATGCGATCTCGTTTGCCGAAGAGAACGGTCTCGACTTCCCGCACGTCAGAGACGAGACCTTCGAGATATACGACGACTACGCCCTGACCGGCCAACCCGAGAGCTTCTTTATCGACGGTGAGGGAGTGGTGGTCGAACACGTGGCCGGCCCCGTGAGCGAAGAGCAACTCGATCATCTACTAGACATCCTCGTAGCTCGCAGTGGCTGACCCGAGCGTTCCGATCGCGTTCGCCGCGGGGGTCGTGTCCTTTCTTTCACCCTGCGTTTTGCCGATCGTCCCGGGCTACCTCTCCTACATGTCGGGCATGCAGGTGTCGTCCGAGGAGGGTGGCGGCGCGCGCACGGGGTTGGTATCGCTCGGCTTCGTAGCGGGTTTTACAGCGGTTTTCGTTGCGCTCGGGATAAGCGCGACCCTTCTCGGCTCGTTCCTCCGCGACAACCGCGAGGTGTTCACTCAGATCGGCGGCGCCTTGATCATCCTCATGGGGCTGATCTTCATGGGGGTGATCAAGATCCCGTGGCTGTATCGCGAGGCGCGCTTTCGTCCGTCGCCCAAGGCCGGCTTCTGGGGAAGCCTCGTTCTCGGCTCCGCCTTCGGTTTCGGTTGGAGCCCTTGCATCGGAGCCACACTCGGCGCGGTGTTGACGATGGCGGCCGGGAGCTCCGTCGACGGCGGTATGGGCAAGGGAGCTTTTCTTCTATTCGTCTATTCGCTCGGCCTCGGCGTTCCGTTTATCGCAGCAGGATTTGGATTCGCTCGGTTGTCCGGCGTGATGACCTGGCTCCGCCGGCGCACGCGCGTTCTGAACCTGGTTAGCGGAGTCCTGTTGATCATCGTCGGCATCCTGTTCGTCACCGATCAGTTCTTCCAGCTCTCGTCGTGGATGCAGCGTGAGCTGCAGCAGGCGAACCTCGACTTCTGGAGTTCGTTCTGAGAGCGGCGTCGAGCGACGCGCCTCGCAGGGTGCTGCGCTACCTGCTCGTCGTCGGTAGTGGAGTTCTCGGCGGCGCGTCGTTGGGGGCCGGCCTTCAGGTTTTCTGGGGTGTGTCCTGCGTGGATCTCGATGGGGGCCGAGGTAGCTGCGGCGAGGTGTCGATCAACCCCATGGTCGTCGCGCTGTGCGCCTTCTTCGGCGGCGCGATAGCCGACTTCATCGCCGGCCGCCCGAAGCGAGACCCCAACGACTGACCCTTGCGTTCCGAGCGGAATAGTCACCGCTGTGCGATGAAAATCCCGGTAAAGAAATCCGTGAGGCGCCCTGGCCCGCAACGCGCAGGCCCCCTCCACGAACTTTGTTAATTGGTACCCGCTATCCGGGCACCATCTAGCAAAGTTCATCGTAGAGACGACGTGGTGGGACAGCATTAACTGACTTGGCTCGCCTGGCCGGTCGCTATCGCGACTCGATCCAATTCGGGATACGCTTTCGCATATGGAGCAGGCGCGCGCTCGAGAGTTCGTGGACTACTTCGGGCGGTGGGCGTTCTTCACGATGTTTCTGGCGTTGATTACCGGGCCATCGTTGTTCGGCTACTCGCTCTTCTTCGCCATTTCGAGCGCGTTTTGCCTCTGGAAGGCCATCAGCTTTTCGCGGGCGGCCGGCGCGCCCCTAACCCTCTGGGCGCGTATCGCCCTGCTAGCGTGTCCCCTAGTTTTGATCTGGATCATTTCGGAATCGGGGATCGCGACCCACGTCGGGTGAGCCAAGTAAGTAAGTGCCTGCCCCTCGCGTTGGCGCACAAATTCACAGGGTTAACTTTGTGCTTGAAAATGGCCTTAAAAGTCCTGGTCAGGGGCTATTTCGTCTTTGTGATATCGCTCACAAGCTAAGATGACTGCATGCCGAATCGCCCGATCCCCGAGGCCACCGTCGCTCGGCTCCCGATATACCTCCGTTCCCTGCTGGATCTCGCGGAGACCCGGGGGCAGATGACCGTATCGTCCGAGGAGCTTGCCGACCTTGCCGGCGTCAACGCCGCCAAGGTACGCAAGGACCTTTCCTACCTCGGCTCCTACGGGACCCGGGGCGTCGGCTACGACGTCGAGTATCTCCTCTACCAGATCACCCGCGAGCTGGGCCTCACGCAGGACTGGCCGGCCGCCATCGTCGGAATCGGAAACCTCGGGCGCGCGCTCGCGTCCTACAAAGGGTTCTCCGAGCGCGGCTTTCGTATTGCGTGCTTGTTCGATATCGACGACTCGGTCATCGGCAAAAAGGTCGGCGGGCTGACGGTCCGACACCTCGACGACTTGAAGGACGTGGTTGCCGAGGACGGTATCTGTATCGGCATTATTGCGACCCCACCGATGGCCGCGCAGGAGGTTGCCGAGCGGTTCGTCGACGCGGGGATCAAGTCGATCCTGAATTTCGCTCCTGCGGTCGTGAACGTCGCCCCCGACGTCAACGTACGCAAGGTCGATCTTTCCATCGAACTCCAGATCCTCTCCTTTTACCAGCAGAGGACTCAGGCGATTGCGACCGCGCGGGAGGCCAACCGCCGGCTCGGCGCCATTAGTTAGGACAGGCGAAGCCAGTGTCGCTGGTTGTCGTAGGGCTGAACCACAAGACCGCTCCCGTCTCGCTGCTCGAGAAACTCTCGGTCGGTGATCAAGATCTTCCTAAGGCACTTCATCAGCTCGGCACCTACGAACACGTCTTGGAAGGAGCGATCCTCTCGACTTGCAACCGCACCGAGGTCTACGCGGTCGTTTCCAAATTCCACGGCGGTGCGCAGGACGTGCGCAACTTTCTTGCCGAGTACTGTCATCTCGCTCCCGAGGACTTCGTCGACCACCTCTACACGTATCACGACGACAGTGCGGTTCGTCATCTCTTCCGCGTGGCCGCTGGAGTGGACTCGATGGTCGTGGGGGAGTCGGAGATCCTCGGTCAGGTACGGCGCGCCTTTCAGTTCGCCAGCATCGAGGGCCTCACCGACAAGCGACTGAACTACGCGCTTCGTCAAGCCATGCGCGTGGGAAAGCGAGTGCGCAGCGAGACCGCCATCGCCAAACACCCGGTATCGATCTCGTCTGCCGCCGTGGAGCTGGCGCGCCAGGCGTTTCCTAAAGGCTCGCTGAGAGGAAAAAGCGTCGTGGTCGTGGGGGCAGGCAAGATGGGCCGTCAGGCGACAAGGGCGTTGGTCGATGCCGGCGCCGAGCGCGTCACCGTTGTCAACCGGTCGGAGGATCGCGCCAAGGCGGCCGTGGATGAGTTCGGAGTAGAAAGCCGGAGCTTCGGAGAACTCTCCGAGGCGATCAAGGACGCCGACATCGTGATCTCGTCCACGACGGCACCCGGAACGGTCATCGACGCCGCCGTGGTGGCTCCCGCTCTAGAGGGTGATCGAGATCGCCCCCTCTTTGTGGTGGACATCGCCGTTCCACGCGATGTCGACCCTTCGATAGCCGACCTGCCGGGAGTGATCCTTCGAGACATCGACGACCTGAAACAGATCGTCGATAAGAACATGGGCGATCGGATGGCGGAAGTACCCAAGGTCGATGCGATCGTGAGCGACGAGGTCGCCCACTACCTTCACTGGGAGCGCGCCTCGGAGATCGAGCCGGCCGTGGCGATGCTCGTGAAGCGTGCCGAGGAAATCCGGACGGAGCAGATCGAGCGAGCAC
>JALZEI010000054.1 GCA_030862115.1 Actinomycetota bacterium | reverse complement strand
GTGAGGAGGAGATCCATTATCAGGCTGCGACAACGGCGCGAGACTATATTCAGCGCCTTCGTTTACGGCCACTTTCGGTTCTGCAAGACACCGCCGACGAGGAACTCCAATCAGGCCTCGATCGACTTGAGGCGGAGATGGGACACCAATTGACTAAGCCCGTATACGAGGTGGGCCATGCTCTTGTCGCGAGGCGGATTGCAGATGCCGCTGATGCCCACCCTCCGGCTACGTAATCTGAAGTCGTGATCGCCGCCAGAATGGGATTGTGAGGTTCAAGCCGTGCGATTTTCGATCCTGCAATGGAATGTGTGGAGCGCGGAGAGCCCGTATCAGATTGAGAGTTTCCTAAAGGAAGCCCCAGCGGACATCCTCTGCCTTCAAGAGTTGACAGTCGATCGACCCGAGCATGATCACAAGAATGGGCCCATGCACCTCGCTCAAGCCCTCAATCGCCATTGCGCTTACGTGGAGCTCCTTCCTGCCACAACGGACCAATGGTTTCTTGCGAACGCCGTTATCAGTCGTTTTCCTATAGTGGCGCAAAAGGATGTTCTTGTTAATCGCTCCACCGGCGAAGGGAGTTTCGAGGATCAGGACCGGGCGTACCTCGAAGTTGTCATCGAGTTGGGGGAGCGCTATCTAACCGTTGGGACGACGCATCTGAGCTACTCCGCTGGTTTCGAGATCACTCCACGAAAGCGGGCAGAGGCAGACGCTCTCCTCAGCGTCATCCGAGAGCGCGGGGGCGACTATGTATTCGCCGGAGACCTCAACGCAACGCCCAATTCGTATACGGTTCGCAACCTAAGGAAGATCCTTAACCACGTTGGTCCGGACTTGTCTGAGGCGACATGGACCACAAAGCGATTCTCTCATGCTGGTTTTCAGGCTGACAGCCTGGAGTGGAGACTTGATTACGTTTTTGCGTCGCGTGACGTGACGATTCACGAATCGCGATTGATACCCACGACTTACTCAGATCATCTGCCGATCCTGGGGGATCTAGAGCTCGATTAGTCCCGCAGCTCCATCGGCGGGATTCCCCGATCCTTAGGAACTGAGCCTCACAGAGATCTTGGTCATCCCTCCTGGCCCGAACTCTTCTAAATCATTCGCCGGAGAAATCCCCGGGTCATGCACGGAGGATCTACGTCTCGTATCCCGGCGACACCACCGAATCTCATGGGCCGCGATCCGATTGGCGGAGCTATTTGACCTGAGCAAGGGCGGCGATCGTTGGCTATCCTCCCTTCTGGGAGGCGGCGAATGCAGACGGACGTTTGGGTGGAGTCACGAAGAAGCGAGGGAGGGCCCCCTTCCCTCCGTCCGGGGAGTTCGCGTAATGGCCCGGCGCTGTGGCGCTATTCCTCCGCATCCGACGAGACGCGCCCGAAGTCACACGTACCGAGCATTTCCTTACAGCCGACGGTCGACGTCGCATGAGTGACAGGCTCCCAGCTGACTATCTTCGTCCTCCGGCGGGCAACCACCCACTCCTTGCTCCCTCCCAAGTCGAGAATGAGTACCTTCGTTTCAAGGTCCGAATCGCGTTCGACCCGACGTTCTGTCATTCCTTGGAGGAAGGTGCAGCGCGGCTACTAGATGAAGTCGGTCCGCGGCCGGGAACCTGGCCAGGATCGTCGGGGGAGAGCGCAACGCGCCTTCGAGATGTGACGGCGCTCATTCAATGCGACCCAGAGGAAAGTGAAGGGCTCGATCGACGACGAGGCATTCTAGAGTTCGGAATCCATGTGGGATCGCTTCCAGATCGATACGGACTGCCCACCGTTCTCGCGATCGCTTCATATGTTGCGGCCTACTCATTCGTTCTTGAGTACCAGGTCCTAGATATCTTCTTCCCGCAGGTCTCGATCGACTCCGACCAATTCCCTGGGCCCCGGTTTGGTCCGAGCTTCGTGGGCGGAAGTGACAGTTCTACTCGGCTTGGCATCCTAATCAAGCCCCGTTTTGTGGACGATGAGAAGCACCTTCGAGCTTTTGTCCGAGAGGCCGCAAGGAGCGGGATCGACTATCTCACCGACGATGAGCTAACTGTCGGGGGGGCACGCCTGTCGTTCCGGCGCAGGTTGGAAATTGTGAGAGAAGAACTTGAGAACGCGTCCGGAACACGACCTAAGTACTTTGCGAACATCCTTGGCGATTACGAGTCGGCGCTCGAGAGGGCTTTCTTGGCGCAGGAACTGGGTGTTGACGGGGTAATGGTTAACGCCTACGCAATGGGTTATGATGTCCTAACCACTCTAGCAAGAGCAGGTGGATGTCAACTCGGGGTTCTGTCAAATACGCTTGGTCGGGCCGTTATTTCGAAGGGCCCATCCTTTCGGGTATCAACTGAGCTCCTTGCACGACTAGCCAGGTTGGCCGGAGCAGACGGCGTATACACAGGCCCCATGGTGGGGCTCATCGACAATTCACAACACTCGGTGGCTCAGTTTAGAAGAGCGTTGACGCAACCGTACGGGCGCGGGTGCAAACGTAAGGTGGCGGCGGCTGTGATGTCGGGCGGAGTTGGCTTACCTGAGTTGTTGAAGAACGATGCTCTGTACGATGGTCCGCTGTTTCTGTCGATTGGATACCAGTTCGCGGAAGCGTTTCTCGCGGGCGTGCCGGCTGAAGTAATCGTGGAGTGCGTTCGCACGGTATGGAATGTGGCTCGTGAACGAGGGGATGGCCCAGCCGCACTTCGCTCGTTGGCGGACAAGGGGCCCCGATACGAGAAGTGCATCCAGCTCGTCCGAGCCGAGCAAGCAGTGAACGGAATACTCACGTCCGATCGGCAGAGAGTTCGGGAGTGACCTCGGCATGACAGAGCCGACGATTCTGGTATCGAAAGCTGCCTTGGGTGTGAGTGCGGGTGTAAGCGCCGCGATCCTGGTTGCGCTTCTGGTGGTCGCGTCTCTGCTACAGCTAAGTTGGCGCCCTCCGGATGACAGTCCCTACTCTCTATCAACCGATCAGATGTGGACCCGAACGAAAGCTGTGTTGAAACTCGTGGAGCTACTCGCGTATTTTTCCGGCGCGGGCGTCTTGCTTGGCCTCGGCGCAATGGTCGTCGATTCCACACCGCTGGAGGTGATTGCGTTTGGGTTTGGGTTGGTAGTTGTATTCCTCTTCAGCATCATTTCTGTCTTGGCGATCCACTGGTTTACTCGGAGCCGCCCCGACTAGGAACCGCGGTCACGTCGAGGTAGCGAAAGGACTGGATAATGATCGAGGTTGCGCCGGATCTTTGCCACAGAATCCTCGCCCCGCGCATCGGGTACCTGGTTGGCACGCTCGGGGAAGATGGACCCAACGTCGCCCCAATTTCGAACGTTACGCAGGTATCACGGTCGCCGCAGGTAATCGTGATCGCGGTATCTCGAAAGTGGAAGACCTACAGGAATCTCTCGAAGCGGTCGGGCTTCAGTTTGAGCGTTCCACGAGTCGAGCATGCGGAGGTCGTGTGGCGACTTGCAGAGAAGTTCTCCGGCTTCGACATTCCGTCTGGAATGAGCAAGTTGGAGGCGAGCGGCGCAAACCTTGATTACGACACGAGCCGGTTCGGGCCGATCCTCGAAGGAGCGACCGGATGGCTGGAATGCGAACTACTGACTGAGGCTGGTCTCGTAGACACAGACCACGGTGTCTTCTTTGGTCGCGTGCTAGGTGGTGGTTTCAATGAAAACTACATGCAGCCAGACGGCAAGTACCTGAGGAATAGCAGTCCGCTCATGCAAGTGGTCGAGAACTCGTTCGCGACCACGACGGATCACTGGACTATCCCCTGGCTCGGGTCGAAGGCGGCATCCCACCTCTAGCAGCGCGGTACATCGTTTCGAGCCCGTCCCGGAGGCGCTCATCGAGGCTCGGGAGCAAGTGGCCGTAGCGGTCGAACGTGACCCGAATAGTCGAATGCCCCAAGCGCTCTTGGATTTCCTTGGGATGCGCGCCGTTTGCGATCAGCAGCGCTGCGCACGTGTGGCGAAGGTCGTGGAACCTGAGGCCGCGCGGGAGCTTAGCCCGAGCGACAGCGGGGACGAAGTCGCGGCGATAGAAGTTCCTGCGTAACGGATGCCCTTTGGCTGACGTGAAGACGTACCCCTTCGACGGGTACAACGCTAGGTGCTCCGACAACATCTTGCGGAGGAAGGGCGGGAGCGCGACGGTCCGCGTGGCACCCGTCTTCGTCGGGCCCTCCTTGAGGTGGCCGTTCACCTCGGCGACGGCCTCGGTGACTCGGACCGTGCCCTTGACCAGGTCGAGGTTGCGAACCTTGAGCGCGGCCAACTCGCCCCACCTCAGCCCCGTGTATGCGGCAGTGAAGATCAAGACTCGGTATCGCTCCGGGACTTCTTCGGCTAATGCCTGAACGCCGACAGGATCGAGGAAGAGCATTTCGCGCTGAACTTCGTCCTTCGGGAGGCTAATGCCGAGGCATGGACTTCTCGGGATGAGGCCATCGATAGTGGCCTGTTTCAGGATGCGAGAGAGGCTCGAGTAGACGGCGCGCACGGTTCCGGGGGCGAGGCCGTGATCGCTGAGGGCAACGATCCAATTTCGGATATCAGAGGGCCGGATGTCGCCGAGAGCGTAGTCGCCGAAAGCTGGCACGACGTAGTTGCGAGCGTGACCCTCGACCTTGAGCCGGGTAGAGGGCCGCCAGTGCATCGAGCTTCGCAGGTAGCCGTCGACGAAGTCGCGCAGCGGCGTGGCCGCCAGGGCGGGGTCCACCCACGATCCTCGTGCGATATCGGATTCGACGTGGTTCGAGAAGTCAACGGCTTCTCGCTTGGTCTTGAAGGTGCTCGACCGAAGGCGCCCGTCGGGGCCGTAGTAGCGGACTTGGTACCCGCCGCCGTCGTCCTTCGATCTTTTCCTGATGGAAGCCACAGATCACCTCCCCCTTTCGTGTACCACGTGGGTACGACAACCTTCGGTGATGAACGTCACTTTCTCTTGGTGCGGGGCGGAGTATTGAATGAGAACCTCTCCCGGCCTCGCCGGGTTGTTCCAGCAGACAGACCGGTCGATCCGCGCTCGGCGGGATTCCGAAGCCCCTCATGCCGTTCTGGCGAAGCCCGCGGCGGCGTGCCGTCGGCGATGAAGCTGATGAGGGCGTTGCGGTCGAACCGCAGCGCGCCGCCGACTTTCGTAAACGGGATCTGTTTCTTCGAAGTCAGGTGATAGAGCTGCGCCACGGAGACTCGCAGCAGCGCGGCTGCTTCCACCGGGAGCAGCACCCGCTGGCTGTCGTCGGGTGATCGTGGCAGTCCTTGCACCCGAGGGTCCCTAACGGTCTTCTTCGCAGCCATGAGCCACCTCCGATCGCATTGCCGGTCGACCGGGGCCAGCAGGGCCTTGCACCCGCCCAGCAAGGGGAGACGGACGTCTCTCTCGCAGAGACGCGAGTACCGGAGCGCAGCGAGGAACGGAGCGCCCTTGCGGGCGGGGGCGGACCTGCTACATCGACGAAGAGCGGCAGCGGTCGGTGGTGGTGAGGTGCGAGAAGAACTGAGGCGACTCTCGGGGCCTGGGACGCCATGAGCCTCGAACGACGGCTGCTCGTCCTACGCCGCGTTCACTCGCCCCGCTCGACGGCATCGCTTTCCTTGTAGCGCCGTCCCCTCCCACGTCAACCGCACGCTGCGCGCTCATGAGTGCTCGCTTGCCTTCGGCATCGGTTGACGTCGTCGCCTAGGGCGGCGCTTTCGCCTCCGGCTCGGAAAGCCGCCGAGCAAAGGAGGTGCGACATGAACCAGCGAGCGGTAGTGCTCGTTGCCGACTACCTGTCGAAGCGCCCGAAGGGCAGGATCGTTCGGATCAGGCGCGAAGCCGAAGACGACTACCTGCTCGCGATCGAAGACAGGCGCGACGGCCGAGTGCAGCTCATCCAGTCGGTTGCAGACCTGGAGGCGTGGATCCAGTCGTTTCAGAACGGCACGTGCCTGCGGCCAGTCGGCGCGATCTGCGGGGTGTGCGACGACATCCACAGCGACCGCGACCTCGACGGCGAACTGTTCTCGAACTGCGTCGGCTGTCAGGTCGAGCTCTTGGATGTCGCAATCGATCTCGCTCGCGAAGGCGAGGACTGGCTGTGACTACCGCTAGGACCGTCGCCGGACCGTCCAGGCCGTTGTCGACGATGCTGCCCCGGTCGAACGCGGTCGGCACCGGGATGCTCTTGCTGGTCACTTCCGCGGCTGCGACCCTGTCGCGCTTCGAGCACCCGAACCTAGGCCGACTCATCACCCCTCGCCACTACGGCGGCGAGAGCAAGTGGAGTGGTCCTTGGGCCGCCGACAACGACTGCTTTCAGGGCTTCGACCGCAAGGCCTACCTCAAGATGCTGGCCCACCTTACGCAGGTCGACACGTCGCATCTGCTGTTCGTCACGGCTCCCGACGTCGTTGCAGACGCAGGGGCGACGCTCCGCAACTTCGCGGCCTGGGAGCCGATGCTGCACGACTGCGGCTTTCCCGTGGCCTTCGTGGGCCAGGACGGCCTGACCATCGCGTCCACGCCGTGGGACGACTTCGAGGCCTTCTTCGTCGGCGGGACCACCGAGTGGAAGCTGGGACTTGCCGCCGCTCGTCTCGTCCACGAAGCGAAGAGCCGCGGCAAGCACGTGCACATGGGGCGGGTCAACTCGATCCAGCGCATCCGCTACGCACAGGCCATCGGTTGCGACTCGATCGACGGGACGAGCTTTTCGAGGTTCGCCGACACCTACATCCCTGACGCCCTCGCGTGGATCGGGAACCGCCAAGGAGGTCTTTCCCTATGAACGACGCCCTTCGCAACGCCCACGAGCGGCTTCAGACGGCGGTCGCCGAGCTCGTCTCGGGCGAGGACTGGAGGCGGATGCTCGAAGTCGCCTCGACGTTCCACCGCTACAGCTTCCACAACCACATGCTCATCTTGTGCCAGCGTCCCGACGCCACGCTCGTCGCCGGCTATCGCAAGTGGCTCGAGCTCGGGCGTCACGTGCGCAAGGGCGAGAAGGGGATCGCGATCCTGGCGCCGTGCAAGTACAAGACGAAGGTCGAAGACGAAGACGGCCAGGAGCAGACGATCCAGCCCATCCGCGGCTTTCGCGTCGTCTACGTGTTCGACGTGTCGCAGACCGAGGGCGAGCCGCTCGAGGACTTCGACGCGCTGCGCCCGCGGCTACTCGACGGCGACGCACCCGAGGGACTGTGGGACGCCCTCGCGGCGATCGCCCACGGCCACGGGTACGAAGTCGTGCGGCACCAACGGCGCGACGAGAACGGCTACTGCGATCACGACCGCAGGATCATCGCGGTGCGCCCCGACGTGGCTCCTGCCCAGGCCGTCAAGACGCTGGTGCACGAGCTCGCTCACGCCCTCCTCCACGGTGACGGCGCCGTCCGCAGCCGCGAGGTCAAAGAGGTCGAGGTTGAGTCGGTCGCGTTCGTCGTCTGCGACGCGCTGGGGCTCGACACGGGCGACTACAGCTTCTCCTACGTCGCGGGGTGGACCCAGGGGTCGCTCGAGCTCTTAAAGGACACGGCCGATCGCGTGGTGTCGTGCGCCAAGGGGATGCTCGCGGGGCTGCAGTCGCCTGCCGCGGATGTCGACGACGTCGCGTTGGCCTCATGAGCACCAGGGTCCCGCGCCCCCAGGCGTGCCGCCCTGATCCCGCCACGTTAGGTGCGCCGCCCCTACACGCAACCGCACGCTGCGCGTCCATGGATGCTCGCTCGCCCTGCGGGCGTCGGTTGCGTTGCGGGGCTCAGGGCACACCTGGTCGTCGTGGCGTCAGGACGGCAGGCGCCGGTGGCGCCCAGGACCAGGAGGTGCGCATGAACCAGGTGACCCTCGTCGGCAACCTCACCGACGACCCCGAGTTCCGCTACACCCAAGGTGGACTCGCGGTGGCGAACTTCACCGTCGCGGTGTCGCGGCGGGTCCCCAAGGGCGACGGGTGGGAGGACGCGACCGACGGGTTCTTCCGCTGCGTCGCGTGGCGGAGCAACGCCGACAACGCCGCGCAGACGCTGTGCAAGGGGATGCGCGTGTTCGTCGTCGGCCGGCTCTCTCAGCGCAGCTGGGAGGACGAGGCCGGCAACAAGCGGTCGACGATCGAGATCCACGCGTCTCACGTCGGGCCGGACCTGCAGTTCGCGACTGCGGAGGTGATGAAGCCGACACAGGCCGACGCGGCCGCGTAGCTTATCGGTCGAACAAGGCGCCTCCGGGGGTCCTCCCCTGGAGGCGCCGTCGCGCGGAACTGAGATGGGCGGCGGGGTCGCGCCAGGCGGACGAAAGTGGGGATGACGACCCCGCCAGCCTCGTCGGGCGTCCACGCTACACCGCCGCGGTCAGCTCTCTTCGACTGTCGCCGCTCCATCGAAGCGGCGGGCACAGCGGCGTCAAGGGCGCTCCGGCTGCGCCTCGCGTCCCTGCGGGATGGCTGCGCCACCCTGTGACTCCGCTGCTGATCCCGCCGCGGCCTCGCCGGCGACGACCGTCGACGGAAAGGAGCACGCGGTGGCAGATCACACGATCATCAACTTCGCGGTGCCGCTCGATCACGAGCCCAGCGACGACGACCTCGCGCGAGTGCAGGCGATCACGGAGCACTACGAGCCGATCGATCTTGACGTCGACTTCTGGAGCCCTCCCGATGGTCAGACGTGGACCATCGGCGGCTGCTACTGCGAGGGCATACCTGAGGAGGCCGATCACATCGCGGTCGACCTGCACGACGCCTTTCCCGACGCGATCGAAGTCCGCTGTTGGGACGAGCCGAAGTACGAGTGGCTCGGAACCGTCACCGTCTATCGGCGCGGCGACCGGGCGTCGGTTTCGGCCTCCTGCAACGCCGAGGGCACTGCCGTCTACACCGCAGCCGAGGTGCTGGAGACGGTCGCGCAGGCCAAGGCCGACCACGAGCCCGACCCTGCGATCGCGCTGGCGGCGGTGATCGAGGCTGTCCGAGCACTGGCGATCTGAACCGCATCCTGCCGCGTCAGCGCGCCCTCCTGGTCGACGGCGGACATTCCTCTAGCTCCGGCGACTGCGGCGTCAAGGGCGCCTGCGCTCCTCGCTTCGCTGCGGTGCTCGGCGTCGCCTGTAGGCGATGGCTTCGCCACCCTTGACGCTCGCCGTCTTGCCGGCGCTCGCAGGTCGAGTCAACGCCGTCGACCCAAGGAGGGCCCATGCTGACCGAGCAGGACGCGACCAGGATCGCTGCGTCTCTCGACGACTACGACCACGTCTCGCTGCGCCAGGTGCGATCGACGCCGGGCGGCTTCTTCGAGGTCCTGGTCACCGACCACCGCTTCCACACCGACTACGTTCTCGGCTCCCACTGTGACTACTGGGACTTCGTCGGCGCGCTGGTCGACCATCGCCAGTGTGTGTCGCTGACGCCACTCAAGCCGGCGGCGGTGATGCACGTAGCGACCGACAGGCACGACTTCGACGGCGACCGGTGGCTGCTTCCGATCGATCGGGACGACGAGTTTGGTCGCGACGTCCTGGAGTTCGGCCTAGAGGTGTCGCTTGCGTTGGCGCAGGAGAACGAGACGACTCCTGAGGCGCGTTCGTCCGCCCTGTCGGAGCGCTTCTTTGGGGCGCGTTCCGCGATCGTCGACTCGAGGGCCGTCTGATGGCCCGGCGCTGCGTAGCTCTTGATCGCTGCGACGGCTGTCGCCCGCACTCCGACATGGAGTGTCCGACCTCGCATCGTCTCGAGGCGCTACTGGACGAGCTTGCCGACGCGGGCTTCGACGCCCACTTCAACGAGATCGACGCCCACATGGCCCGCAGTCCCTTCTCGCGCTGCACGAACTGCGGTGCCCGGGGACGCTTCACCTATAGGGGCATGAAGAGCGAGGACTCGTATCGCGCCTTCTGGTGCTGCCGATCGTGCGGCCACTGGATGGAGGTGTAGGCGATGGACTCGCCCGGCTACTGCCTGTGGTGCCGACTGCCGTTACCTTCGCTGCGAGAGGACGCGTCGTACGTCGCCGTCATCAACCACACGATGCACGACGACTGCCGGCGCGCCCACGACGCCCACTTCGAGGATCTCGGGGAGCTGTTCTCCGGGATCGCCGACGGCAGTGCCGCTACGGCGCCGCCCGAGATCCGGGCGCTGTTACCTCGCGCAGCTCGAGGCGAGGGGCTTCGTGCGGCATTGTCCCTGCCTTTACGACCCTGCCCACGGCTTTCGCGGCTACGACTCCCACGTCCGGGGCGCCGACGGCTTGGACTACGACGAACGCAACACGCTGCCCGGCTGTCCATTGTGCGACGGCAGCGGCGGCCATGACCCGCTCCCGGACCTGCTCGCCATCACCGACGACGGCGCGGCGGCACGCTGGGTACGGGACCACATCTGGCAGGCGACCGGTCCGCTCAGGGGAGCCGAGGGGTGGCACCACTCGTTCGTGAGGCTGCTCGCGATCGACGTTCCCACCGACGGGGTCGTCCTCTACAACGTCGTGCTGATGCAGGGCAGCGTGCTGTCGTGGGGGGAGATCGCCGAGGTCTTCCGGCCGCGCTCGCAGCAGAGCCTGTTCTGATCCGCTTGCCCGTCTCGTGGCGCACCTCTCGTCTCGCCGGCTGACGCTCCTGGTCGCGCCGGCGGCTGCTGCGTCAAGGCGCCTGCGGTGCTCGCTTCGTTCCGCTTCTCGGCGCCCTGCGGGTCCCCTTGACGCCTCGCCTGTCCGGCGCAGGAGGCGACCATGCCGTCGAGACTCTGTGGAGGTGCGCACATGACGAGTGAGGATCGGATCGCGTCGCGTCTGCGCGTGGTCGTCTGCGGGAGCCGCACGTGGAAGGACTGGGCGACGCTTCGGGCCGCGCTCGCGATCCTGCCCGCGGGCACACAGATCGTTCATGGCGACGCACGGGGCGCAGATCGCATGGCCGGGCACGTCGCGGCGAGCTTGGGGCACTTCGTCGCGCGCATGCCGGCGCAGTGGGAGCGCTACGGACGGTCGGCGGGCATGCGGCGCAACGAGCAGATGCTGGGATGCGTCAAGCCCGACCTCGTGATCGCCTTCTGGGACGGTTCGAGCCGCGGAACGAAGGACACGATCGCTCGCGCGCAGGCCGCCGGTATCCGCGTCTCAGTCTTCATCCAGCATGGCTCTTGAGTAGACGTCGGACCTTCGAGCCGCTGGAGCAGGAGACGACCAGCCATATCTAGGTGAGCTGACCTGGAGCGGGCAGGTGTGACCCGCCGGCGCGACTCTGCCGCAACGACGCGAGCGGTCGATCCCCAGCGGCGTCCCACCATGGCGACCGCCACGGCCCCACCTCCACACCGTGACGCCCGCCGGCCCTCCAGGATAACGAGCGGCTCGCTCTCCTCCTCGCTGCGCTCGTCGCGGCGCTCGAAACCCCGCTCGTTGGCGTCGGGCCGTCGTCAGGCGTCACTACGGAGGTGAGGCTCATGTGGCTCGTCAGGTGGCTCGGCCGCGAGGATCCCGACCCGAGGCTGCGCTGGCTCGAGTCGGAGTGCGCGACGTTCTCTTCCGCGAGCGGGCTGGCCAAGCGGCTGGCGCTGGGGGACGCGACCCGCATCAGCATCAAGCGCATCGCCGAAGGTGCAGGTCGCGGGCCGGCTCCGGCTGTGGTCGACGTCGCCCCACGCGTTCCCGACCATGCCCCAGGCGTCGTCATCGAGGCCAGGGACGGTGTGTGCCGTCACGAGCTGTTGCCAGGGTGGTGTTCGCTGTGCCGGTGACGGCGCGCGACGAAGGTGCGCCGCTACCGGCCGTGCCTTCCTGCCTCCGGTCGACGGCGGCCTTCTTGTAGCACCGGACGCTTCGGCGTCAAGGGCGCTCCGTTCCTCCGGCTTCGCCTGCGGTACTCGCGTCACTTCGTGATGGCTTCGCCACCCTTGACGCCTGCGCTTTTCCCGGTGCTGCCCCAGACGAAAGCCGTCGACCTACAAGGAGGCAGACGTGGAAGACACGATCGGCTACGACTCGCTGTTCTCGCCCGAGCAGTGGGACGCGATAGAGCGCGCCGACTGGAGCGCGTTCCCGGCCGACGAGGAGTTCGGTCCGGGAGCGCGCAGGCACGTCGCGAGGGTCTTCGGCCCACCCGGACAGCACCAGGGAGACGAGGAGCGGTTCGACGTCGAGTGCGACTCCTGCGGCCACGTCGGCGCCGGAGGCGACGAGCAGGAAGCCGACGCGATCGCGCTGCTGCACGAGGCGCTCGGCGCAGTAGTCGTCCCGAACCCGGAGGCGCAGTGATGGCGGCCGGCGCGGAGTCCGACCTCGGCGACCTCGTGGTGGTCCTGCTGGCCGGGACGCTGGCGGGCCTGCGTGACCGGCTCGCGGCCGACGGCTTCGACGGCGCCGGCGAGCTCGCCTCCGACCTCAGCGCCCGCTGCGACGACTACCTCGAGGAGGTTCAGCAATGAGCGACGTCGACACCAAGACCTTCCGCGTGCTGCTCGCCTGTCTCGAGCTCGAGCTCAACGAGCTCGCCGACCTCATGGGCTACGACCACCGCTACGTGTGCAACGTCGTCAACGGCTTCACGAAGGCGTCGCCGGGGTTTCGGCGGGCCTTCGGGGAGACGATCGGGTCGCTCGTCTTCGGCTGCTATCGGCCGCTCAGCGCGGAGCGATACCCCGCCGCCCCACTGCTGGCCCTCATCCAGAAGCGCGCGGCCGAAGCCCCCAGCAAGCGCGCCTTCTACCGCGACGTCGGCGTCAACGTCCAGGGTCTCAACGACGCCACGACCGTGAACGGACTCGTGGTGGATCGGATCTGCTGCGCCCTCGGCGTCCACCCGAGCGCCGTCTACGGCGACGAGTACAGCCTGGCGGAGGCGTCGTGACGCGTCCGCGCGATGCCGCGCTCGCCTACGCCCGGCGCGGGTGGCGGGTGTTCCCGCTCCACGGGATCGTCCGCGGCACCTGTACCTGCGGCCACCCCGACTGCTCGAGCCCCGGCAAGCACCCGCTGGTGCGCCGGGGGCTCTACGAGGCGACCACCGACGAGCTCGTGCTTCGTGAGTGGTGGCGAGGTTGGCGGCGCGCCAACGTCGGTGTCGTCACTGGCGCAGAGTCGGGCATCGCCGTGATCGACGTCGACCTGCCGACCGCGTTTGCCTCGCTGGACCGTCTCGTAGCCGCCGAGCCCGGTTCGACCTTGACGGCCCTCAGCGGCGGCGGCGGGGTCCATCTGTTCTACGCGTGCGAAGACGCGGATCTCGGCAACAGCGCCGGCCGTCTGCCCGGGCTCGAAGAAGAGCTCCCCGGGGTCGACCTGAGGGCCAACGGCGGGTACGTCGTGGCGCCGCCAAGCGTCCACCGCAGCGCCGCCCGCTACTCGTGGCTCGATGAGGGTCGCGACCTGGCGGCTGCGCCGGCGTGGCTGCGCCAGCCCCCGCGACGCACAGCACTGGTAGCCGATGTCCAACCGGCGCGATTCACCGGCGACGGCACCGCTTACGGCACCGCCGTGCTGCGCGACGAGCTGCAGCGGCTGCGCGAGGTTGCGGTGGGTGCCCGCAATCACGGGCTCAACCGTGCCGCCTTTCGTGTGGCGCAAGTCGTCGCGGGAGGAGAGCTCCTCGAGAACGCGGCGCGGTCGGGCCTCGTCGCAGCCGCGCTGGCTATCGGACTGCCCGAGGCCGAGGCCCGGCAGACGGTCGACAGCGCCTTCGTGGCCGGTCTGCGAGCTCCTCGCGTGGCACCTCACCGGCGCAGAGATGAGAGTTCCCGCTTACCACAAAGGATGTAGGTGATCTATCCCAGGCTGTACCACCAGGCAGAACTCTCTCGGGATCGACATACCGTGAGCGGTAGTCACTCACCTCGCAGGTAAGTTCGACGTGATCGGGTACGACCCGCTGACACGGATCCGGTTGTTCATACAGCCGAGCAGCGAGCGACTTGGTGACCACGATCCCAACCGAGCTACGTTGCTTCAAACCAGAAGAGAGTTGCGGTCAGCGCCTCACTACGTATGCCGGCGAGGTTGTTGGCGGGGCTCGGACGCATCCTGCTTGGCTTTCTTGACTACTGAATGATGAAAAAGGTACACCTTCAGTTAGAGGGGGTGGAGGGAGCCACTTCGGATGTTCTTCTATAGCTAGGTGGAAGGTAGTGATTGCTTGAGAAATCGCGTATTGCTCGTAGTGGGCCTGCTTCTAACTTCGCAGAGTATGACCGTTGCCCACGCCCACTTCACAGACTTCGATGACACAGGACACGGTGATTGCGCATCAACAGACCAGGGCTCATTCTGGTTGGTTCAAGGTGACAACACAAATAATGGGTGCCCCGGCCACGACGGCGCGCCAGACCACATGTATGGCTACGACGGAGCGGATTACCTACGGGGACAGGGTGGTCCGGACGAGATTTACGGAGGGTACGGCGGACCCGATGAGCTGACTGGAGACAGTGGTAACGACACCATTACGGATCTACAGGGCGCAGACACCGATAAGGTATGCGATGGGTCTGGAAATGACACCATCGATGTGCGCGATGGCGATGGGAATGACACCGTGTACATGGCCGACGATGGCACTACCGGCGAAACTGTACACGTGAATGGTGCCCTTGGAGATGTCGTCTTCTACCAAACTTCCTGTCCCTTCTAGGCCGTAACTGAGCCAGCTCTTGTTCCAACCCCCTCCCGAGAGAGGAAGGGGCCTCCGAAGGAAGCTTGTTGTTATGCGTTTGAGGCCCCTTCCTTCTCTCCCCTATGAACCGCGGTTCAGAATCTCCCACGGCAGCAATGGCCCGCTATGGCTACGAGAACGAGTCGAGCACCGAGCCACCGCCGCTCATCTTGGGCTCGCTTCGCCGCGGCCGGTCATACGAGCGGCGAGCCGAAGGAGGCCTGATGTCTCGGCGCCGCTTGACGCTCCGCTGCAACGGCTGCCCCGTGGAGTCGGAGATGGCCCTGTCCGACCCCGCATCGTCTCGAGGCGCTACCGGACGAGCTTGCGGACGCGGGCTTCGACGCCCACTTCAACGAGATCGATGCGCGCATGGCGCGCAGTCCTTCTCGCGCTGTACGAACTGCGGCGCCCGGGGACGCTTCACCTACACGGGCATGAAGAGCGAGGACTCGTATCGCGCCTTCTGGTGCTGCCGGTCCTGCGGGACACTGATGGTGCCTCTTTCGTGCCCCTGATTGTGCCTGGCGCGGCGCCGTTCGCGACCAGGAGGCGCGTCGCGTGTGGTCTTTCTGCGCGTCCCACGAGCTGGGGGGCTGGACAGCCCGCTTCGATGTCGTCGACGTGCTCAGTAGCGACGAGAACCGGCGACCGTCGTGAGCGTGCGGATCGCGACGAAGACGGCTAGGCCGACTACGAAGGCGCACGCCCACAGCACGCGACGAAGGCCGAAGAGCCACACCGCCCCGACGAAGAGCCCTCCGTACACGAGCGCGAACATGAGTCCGTCCCAGCTCTGAGATCCCAAGACCCACCTCCACCACCTCGTAGACGCGTTCTCGAGAACCTACGAAGACTCCGATTCCCACTCCTATGACCTCGACCACACCGATCGAGACCTCGCCGCGCGAGTGAGCCCACCCACGAAGCACAGAGTTGCACCCTTCGGTGCCGATGTCAGCCAGATATCAGTTTCGCGTCATTCACATCTCGCGGCGAGGGCGCGTTGATTCGGGCGTGCTCAACATCGGAAAGCTTCGCCCGGGCGGCGAGAACTACTATCTGAACTCCGTCGCCAAGGGCGTCGAGGACTACTACCTCGGCTCCGGTGAGGCCCCCGGCTACTGGATCGCGTCCGGCGCCGACGCTCTGGGCCTGAGCGGCGAAGTGACAGAGGTGGGGCTGGGCAACGTCCTGAGAGGATCCGACCCCCTCTCGGGTGCCGAGTTCGTGGCGCCGCGCAAGGGCGAGCGCGTCCCCGGCTTCGACCTGACGTTTCGGGCCCCGAAGTCGGTCGCGCTGCTCCACGCGCTCGGGCCGAAGGAGGCGTCCAACGAGGTCGTGAGCGCCCACGATGCCGCTGTGGCCGCTTCCCTCGATTACCTCGAGCGGGTGGCGTCGGGGGCGCGGCGCGGCAAGGGCGGGAAGACATCGATCGAGAGCAAGGGCTTCATTGGGGCAGCGTTTCGCCACCGCACCTCGAGAGCCGGCGATCCGCTGCTCCACACCCACGTGCTGGTTGCGAACCTCATCCAGGGCGTCGACGGAAAGTGGGGGGCCGTCGACGCCCGCCACCTCTACCTGCACGCTAAGACCGCCGGCTACCTCTACCAGGCCCACCTTCGCATGGAGCTAACGCGTCGCCTGGGCGTCGCCTGGGGGCCGGTTCGTAACGGTACTGCGGACATCGACGGGATCTCCCGCGACGTCGTCCGCGGCTTTTCGAGGCGGCGGCGCGAGATCGAGCAGGCCACCGCCGGCAGAGACCACGTGAGCCGTCGCGAAGCAGAGGTCGCGGCACTGGCGACCCGTCAAGCCAAGGACTACGGCGTCTCGCCAGAACAGCTGCTGCCTGAGTGGAAGGAGCGGGCGGAACGGCTGGGGCTGTCGTCGGAGGATCTGGCGGCGACGCTCGAGCGGACGGAGTTCCGCCGCGTCAACGACGTCGAGCAGGCTCGCCTGGAGCGTGACCTCGCGGCACCAGAGGGTCTGACGGCGCAGGCGAGCACCTTTTCGAGGAGAGAGGCGATCCAGGGCGTGTGCGGCCAGCTCGGCTCAGGTTCGGCGGTCGCCGACGTCGAGGCGATGGCCGATCGCTTTCTGGTCTCGGACGACGTGGTGCCACTCGACGGCGCCGGCCCGCTGGGGCGGTTCCGCCTCTCGGACAGCCCCATCGCGGCGGGCACGCAGGAGTCCCGCTACTCGACGGTCGAGATGCTCGCAACCGAGCGCCGGGTGATCGAGTGCGCGGTGGCGCGGCGTCTCGATCAGGTCGCCGTCGTTCGTCCTGCGGTCTTGTCCGCAGCGCTGGGAGAGCGGCCGTCTCTCCACCCGGATCAGGCGGCGATGGTGGCGCGTCTTGCCACCTCGGGCGCGGGCGTCGAGCTCGTGGTCGGCAAGGCGGGGACCGGCAAAACTTACGCGCTCGGAGCAGCACGCGAGGCGTGGGAGGCATCGGGCCACCGCGTGCTCGGGTGTGCGCTCGCCGCGAAAGCGGCACGAGAGCTGCAGAACGGGTCCGGGATATCCAGCACCACGCTGGCGAAGCTCCTCCACGCGCTCGACGATCCTCGAAAGGGCGGCTTCGCCCCCGGTACTGTCGTGGTGCTGGACGAGGCCGGCATGGTCGGAACGCGCGACCTCGAGCGCCTGCTGAGCCACGCGGCAAGAGATCGCGCCAAGGTCGTACTGGTCGGGGACGACGCGCAGCTGCCGGCGATCGCTGCGGGAGGCGCGTTTCGTGGCATCAAGAACCGACTACCGAGCATCGAGCTGACGGAGGTCCGCAGACAGCCAAACCGCTGGGAGCGCGACGCGCTGGAGCTGATCCGGGCTGGCAAGGCGGTCGAGGCGGTCGAGGCCTACACGGCACGGGATCGCGTGTTCGCCGCGACGGACGCGGACGAGACTCGAACAAGGCTCGTGGATGACTGGTGGGCGAGCTTCGACACGGGCGAAGAGGCCGTGATGATCGCGGCCCGGCGCAGCGACGTCGCCGCACTCAACGCCGAGGCCCGCGCTCGCATGACGGAGACGGGGCGCCTGCGAGGCGATCCCCTGGAGGCCGCCGGGCGGGCCTTCTGCGAAGGCGACATCGTCATGACGACGAGGAACAACATGGCCCTCGACATCGACAACGGCACCCTTGCCGAGGTGATCGCCATCGACCACGAGCGCCGTACTGTCACGCTCCGGACCCACGACGGCGCCCAAGTGGCGTTGCCGCGCCCGTACGTCGACGACGGCCACCTCACCCACGCCTACGCGGTGACCGGGCACAAGTCTCAGGGGATGACAGTCGACCGCACGTTTGTGCTCGTTGACGAGACGCTCTACCGGGAGTGGGGGTACACGGCGATGTCGCGCGGCCGAGTGGACAACCGCCTCTACGTCGTCGCTGGCGTCGACCTCGACCGAGAAGACACCGGAGGACAGGTGGCCCGAGCCGCCGACCCAATGCCCGCGCTGACCCGAGCCCTCGGCCGAAGCCGGGCAAAGGAGCTCGCCCTTGATCGCCTCGAGCTCGAAGAACTCAAGACGCTGTCCGAGGCCCGGCTGCGCACCGAACGCTCGGCGCTTCGCAGGCAACTCGGCCGAGTCCCACAGGACCCCACGCGTGACCTGGAACGCGTCACCAAGGAGCGGGCGCAACTCGAACGACTGATCGGCCAAGAAAACGACAGGGCGCAAGTCGCGGCCTCGGAGCTGAGAGCTTTGGGTCCCATCGCTCGTTTGCGTCGGCGCGGTACTGAGCCCTTGGCCGAGCGGATCCGTCGGGCGAGGGCGGCTCAAGCCCGAGCGCAGATCGCGCTCGACGGCGCCGAGCGTGAACAGCGACGCCTGCGAGACGCATTGACAGCACTGGAGAAGTGGAGGCTCGAGAACGCGCCGGTCTTTGAGCGCTGCGCCGCCGTCGAAGAAGAGATGGGCCGACGAGGGATCAGCGTCGAAGGGTTACAAGAGACCTCCCGGAGCAACGAGCTTGAGGGGGCGCTGGCCGCAGAGGGTCGCGAGCCTCACGGCCCTGCCGTTCGGGATGAGACGAAGATCTCGTTCGATGGCGGGATAGAGGCTTCGCTCGAGCTCTAGTCCCGCTCGCAGAATCGCCGACGTTCGCGGCTCGTCACTCGCCGACAGGCGTCGCTTCCGGGCCCTCCATCGAGGTAATCCCTGGCGGGGCCGCCCACGAGGAGGTCCTTTCCTTCGCCGCCCCGTACCGCGTCTTTCCCGCCGCCCCCGTAGAGACGGTCGGCGTCGTCTCCACCGTAGATGGCGTCACGCCCGCCCGCACCGGCGATGACGTCGCGGCCCGCGTCGCCGTAGGCGCGGTCGGCACCTTCGCCGAGTCGCGCGGTGTCGGTTCCCGGGCCTCCACGGAAGACGTCGGCGCCGTCGAGACCGATCAGTAGGTCGTCACCGCCCTGTCCCAAGCCGCGATCGTCGCCGAGCCCAGCGGCGAGGCGGTCGTGGCCGGTGCCGCCCGTGATCAGGTCGCGCCCGCCGCGCCCGACCAGCTCGTCGTCCCCGCCTGCTCCGTCGAGCGAGTTGGCAAACCCGTCTCCGCTCACGCGGTCGCCGTGACGCGATCCCGCGACGTGCTCCAGCGACGAGAGCGAGTGCGAACCGGCGCCGGGTCCGGCCCAGGATGCCTTGCCCTGCGCGAGGTCCACGTCCACGCCGCCTTTGGCGTTGAACCGCGCGTAGCTGACAAGGTCTCCCGTGGTCGACGCTCCACCGTCGAGCGCGTCTGCTCCGAGGGTCGCAACCAGGACGTCGGCGCCGCCGTTTCCGACGAGCAGGTTAGCCACTGAGTTTCCGGCAAGGGTGTCGTCGAACTGTGACCCATAGACTCCCTCAACGTCAGCGATGCCCTCGAATCCCACGAACGCGTCGGCGCCGTGGCTCCCGGCCGCCTTGCGAGAGCGAAGGTCGACCACGACCCCCGGCGCGGGTGCCAGGTCGTAGCGCGCCGTGTCCGTCCCGTCCCCACCCGACAACAGATCGTTGCCTGCGCCGCCGGACAGCATGTCGTTGCCGTCGCCGCCGATCAACGAGTCCTCGCCTGCTGCCCCGAAGATGAGGTCGTGGCCGAGCTTTCCCGCGACGCTCGGGTCGGATCCGGGTCCCCCTTGGAGCTGATCGAGGCCGCGTCCTCCTGAGATCACGTCGGCTCCACCGCCCCCGCAGATCCTGTCGTCGCCCCCGCGCCCGTTGATCCGATCGTCGCCCCCCAAGGCGATGATCACGTCCGGCCCCGCGGTGCCGTTGATGGTGTCGTTGCCGGAGGTCCCGAGCAAGGCGTGGTCGCTCACGGGTTCTCCGAAGCACGTCGGCTGCGCGCCCGCGGGTGCGACCATCAGCGCAGACAGGAGAACGCCGGCGACGACCCCGCAGCAGACCCGGGGGGCTCGTTCAGGCCTCATAGCGTCCTCACGTAGCCGCTGGCGCTCGCGGTCCAGCCGTCCTTGGACGCCTCGGCCTTGCTCGTCGTGTAGAAGAAGTCGCCGTCTTTCTGCGCCAGCCACAGCGCGACCACCGAAGACGCCGGGTCGGTCTTGGGCGAGGCGTGGGCGAACACGTAGGCGGTTCCGAAGTTGGTCGGGATCGCGAACGTGTCTTTTTCCTGGCTCACATAGACCCGCCCGATGGCTCCGCCCTCGTAGCCCTTGGCCTCGTACTCTGTGACTACGCCGCCGTCGGTGGTCACGAGGTGGTCGCCGTTTTCGGAGTTGTAGAGGTGGTAGAGGTAGCGGGTCGGCGGGGGCGGCAACGCCACCGGCCGAGGACGCGGCTCGCTCGGCTTGCGATTCTTCGTCGGCCCCGAACCCGAGACGGGCGGCGCCTGAGGTTGGGGCTGATACACCGGTGGGGCCGCCGCGACCGCCGCAGGCGCTCCGTCGCCGGGACCACCTCTTCGAGAGCGCGGTCGGCGCCGCTCGTGCCTGTCGCCGCGGGGCTCCCGCTCCTTCTCGCCGCGTTGAGGACGTGCGTCGTCGGTGGCGTCGGGCGTTGGGGCTGGAGTCGCCAGCGCGCCAACGGCGGTGTCGGATGCGTCGTTCCACGCTCCGCGAGAAAGGAACCCGGCCACACCGAACAATCCCGCCAGGACCAGCACCAGCGCCACGTGCCGTCGGTGGGCGCGGCCCCGCTTGTGTGCCCCTGAAACTGACGCGTAGCTGACGTCAGGCTCGCGCGGCGCCTCGGTTTGCGCCTCGCGGCCCACAAAGACCGACGCGGCGGGTTCGAAGCTCCCGTTTTCCCGCGAGCCGACCGGTGCCGGCTCCTCGCTCGAGAGCGGAGCCGGAGACGACGAAGGGGCGTCGGGTCCGCCCCGGCCGGAGACCAACTCGACGTCGGTGGTTTCGGGGTCGATGAAGTAGCCGAAGCCCTTGCGGTTGGCCACCATCTTGGCGCCGCGAACCTTGTCGCCGATGAGCCCCCGGAGCCGGTAGATGACGACGTGGAGGTCTTCCCGGGTCATGCCCGGCTCGTCCCACAGGAGGTCGATCAGCTCCGAGTTCGCCACCGGCTCGCCCGCCCGAGAGGCGAGCTCGGCCAACAACACGAACTCGCGCCGTGGCAGGACGACCTCCTGGCCGTCTACGACCGCGACCCCGCGATCCCGGTCGACGATGAGCGATCTGTGCCCCTGGGGCGGTCGAACAGCTTCCATTACTTAGGTTGCTGTTCTCCGATTTCCTGGGAAGTCCTCCGAGGCTCGCGGCGGTGGCACCTGAATGTCAGCCTGGCATCAGGCAAATATCATTCTCGCGCCATTCACCAAGGACCCCGTTGTGTGCCTTCATGGGCGAATCCACCCGATTCCGCCTGTAAGGAGAACCAAATGGACGATCCGTGGAGCCTCGAGAGGATGGCGATCAGGACGGCCCGCGAGAGGTTCGGCGCCCTCATTGACAGGGTGGCCGAGGGGTCGAGGGTGCTCGTGTGTCGGCGCTCGACGCCCATGGCGGTGCTCCTGCCCCGAGGCGACTACGACAGGCTCGTCGAGCTGGCGCGCCGCGACGAGCAGCTCGCCGCGGTCCTCCGAGGCCGCGGCGTTCACGTAGATCCCTGGACGACGACGAACCTCGTCGAGGCACTTGCGAGCGTGGGGGAATGGCGATGATCCGTCGTCGCCAATCGCGACCGTTCGACTGGGGGGTCCAAGGCGACGTTGCGGTTGCGCTCGTGCCCGACGTCGACGGCATCGCGGCTGGCCAGCTCGATCGGCGCGAAACGACCCCGGGGTCGGCTCCGCAGACCGATTCTGCGCGACTTGGGGCGCCTCGGACTCGGCGGCCATTGTCAGCGGACGGGGCATCCCGCTTCGGGATGGCGCGCGGACCGGTCCCGGCGCGGGCCGCAACTGCTCTCGTTTGCCTCCTGGCTTTCAGCATCGGCTGGTCGGTGCGCGGCGCGCAGGCGCAACCGCGGTCGGACGGAGGTGACTGTCTCTCGCAATCTCGGCCCGGAACGGCGGAGCGGCTCGCTCCTCCGGCGGGAGGACGAAACGCCGTGGTCTCGACCACAAGCAAGGACACGGAACGAAGCTGCTCGGGAGGTTTGAGGTGAAGGACGTTTTGATGTTCGCGCAACAGGTGAAGCTGAACCCCGACCTAGACAAGCTCCCCGGCGGCGGGGTCGCTCAAGGCTTGATCAACGGAATCGGGGCCTTCGCGCTGCTGGCCTGTCTCGCCTGCTTCGTGATCGGCGCAGCGTTGTGGGCCGGCGGGTCCCACTCCACCAACTACCAACGGACGACGCAGGGCAAGGTGACGGTGGCGGTCTCGGTGGTAGCGGCTCTTCTCATCGGTGGAGCTCCGCCGATCATCAACTTCTTCTACCGCCTCGGCCAGAACGTCTAGGAGGGCACGCGATGAATGAACGCAGTCCGCTGAACGAGAGACGCACCTCGAGGAGAGCAGCTCTCGCGCTGATGGCGTTCTGCTGCGTGCTCTTAGCGTTCGTCCTGGGACGAATCACCGCCCCAGACGCGCCTGACGCTTCTCCGTCTCCGAAGGACTCACCGGTGCCTGAGGCTTCGCCGCAGCCCGAAGACCTCGATCCGGTTGCTGAGACATTCGCGCGGACACAGTCGGGTGCTGCCGCCGCCGCTACTTCATTCGCTCGGATCATGAGCTCCATCACTCCTGATCACGAGGCCTTCGTTGAGGCCACGGAGGCCGTAGCGACTCCGGCTTGGCGAGCGGAGGCTCGTCGACTGGCGCTGAACGGGATCGAATTCGTCACCGAAAGCTATGGAGCCGCAGGGTCGACGAGCTTCGCGCCGGTTCGCTACAGAGTCAGTGCATTCGATCAAGATCAAGCGACTGTCGAGGTCTGGGGTGTCACGCTCGCGGATAGAGGCGGGCTCCAACAGCTCGACGAGCTGTGGGCGACCGCTCGCATCGAGTTGAGCTGGACGAGCGAGGGTTGGCGCGTTTCGGGAGGTACCTCCAGTGCGGGCCCCACCCCTGCGCGTCTGCCTTCGGACGGTTCCAAGTCGCTCGATCAGCTCGAGGGCTATCGGGAGTATCGGCATGGTCCTCGTCCGTAGCGTCGTGGTCTTGCTCGCGCTCGTTGTTCTCCTAGCGACGCCATCATCAACGGCCGCGGCCGCTCCGGGGAAGTGCGAGGCGCCGATTCTCATCGATACCGTCTGCGAGGCGGGCAAGACCGTCGGCGGCGCCGCCCTGGGGGCGTTGGGAGCCCCGGTTCGGTTCGCCGCGGGCAGCGCCATGGACATGATCACCTCCTGGGTCTCTGACTCCGTTCAGTGGCTGCTCAAGAAGGTCGTGGGCTTCATCGACTCCTCGACCTCTCCCAACCTCGGTGCGGAGTGGTTCCGAGAGCGCTACGCCTTCATGGTCGGCCTCGGAGCTCTCGTCATGTTGCCCGTGCTCCTGCTCGCCGCGATCCGTTCCGTCCTGGCCGGCGACCTGAGCCAGCTCCTGCGTTGTTTCTGGCCCTACCTTCCCGCCGCGATCCTTGGGACATTCGTCGCGGTCCACCTCACCCAGACCATGCTCGTCGTGACCGACCGCCTCAGCGCGGCCGTGGCGTCGAACATCGCGGGCGACACGTCGCGCATCTTCGACACCGTCGGCGGCACTTTGTCGGGATCGGTCGGCGTCGCCGACCCGAAGATCCCGTCGTTTGCGATCTTCCTCGTCACGCTGGTGCTGATCATCGGTGCGTTCTTCGTGTGGTTGGAGCTGCTCGTGCGCTCCGCCGCGGTGACCGTCTCGGTTTTCTTCATGCCCCTGATCCTCGCCGCGGCCGTGTGGCCGTCTGCCGGCAGCCGTATCGCGAGGCGGATGATCGAGACGCTGTTCGCGTTGATCGTGTCGAAGTTCGTGGTCGTCGCAGTCATCAGCTTGGCGACCGCCGCGATGGCCGATCCGGGCGGCGGCGGCTTCGGAGCAGTCATGGGGGCAGTCGCGCTCATGCTGATGGCGGCGTTCGCACCGTTCGCGATCTTCAAGCTCATCCCCGTTGTGGAGTCCAGCGCGGCCCATCACCTGGAGGGTCTTCGCTACCGGCACCAAAGCCAGCTCTACCACCGCAGCAACAGCAACCACGTGCTCGCGATTATGCGGTCGCGCATGGAGCGCGGAGGTGCCCGCCCCCGCCACGCGTCTAGCGGCGCGGCCCCCGCGGCGGCCGCGGCCGGCGCAGGCAGTGTCGCGATTCCGGCGGTAGCGGCTCCTGCGGGCCGCCGCGCAGCGGCTTCCGTCTCTATGGAGGCGCAGGCTCCTACCGCTGTACGACAGAGCGAACGCCTGAGCTCGCCGACAGCGGAGTCGGCGACACGCCCGACCCCGTCGATCGCCAGAAAGCCGAACAAGGAGTAGGCGTGGACGTTCCCCGCTACCGCTTCGGTCCGCTCGAGCACAGAGGCTTCATTGCCGGCCTGCGCGCTAGCCAGGTCGTGATCCTCGCGGTGGGAGCGATCGTCGCGCTGTTCGTACTGCGCGCGGCTTCGTCGGGGACCGGCGTAGCGGTGGCCGTCGCGATCCTCGCTATCGCCGCCGTTGGCTCGTTCGCGCATGTGTCGGGGCGACCCATCGTCGAGTGGGTCGGCCTTTGCTCGGCCTGGTGGTGGCGTGGCCTAGGCGGCGGACGCCGCTTCCAATCGTCGCTGCCCTCTGCGGCGACGTTCGCTCCCGACCCACAACCTCACTTCCCGGCCCCCCTGGCCGGAGCGATCATCCTGGCGCACCCGGTCGCCAGCAGCGGCGGCCACATCGGCGTGCTAAAGCACGCTCGCGCGGGCACCTACACCGCAGTCATCAAGGTGCGGGGTCGCTCGTTCTCGCTGCTCGACCCCCAAGAGAAGGCGCGTCGCCTGGCGTCTTGGGGCGCGTGCCTGGCCGGGTTCGCGCGGGAACGAACGCTCGTTCATCGTCTGCAATGGGTGGAGCGCACCCTGCCCGACCCGTCCGACGAGATCGCGCTCCACTTGCGTGACAAGGCAGTTCTGCCGCTGGACTCGCCGATCGTCCGCTCCTATCTGGAAGTGATCGACGACGCGGGACCCGTGTCTTTGGAGCACGAGGTCTTCGTGGCCCTGCAAGTGCACGCAGGCCACGCCGCGCGCGCGATCAAGGCTGCGGGCGGCGGCGACCACGGCGCCTGCGAGGTCTTGCGACGAGAGCTGGCGTCTTTGACCAGCAGTCTCATGAGCGCCGAAGTGGTCGTCGAAGGAGCGCTCACGCCGCGGCTTCTCGCCGCCGCTCTGCGGGTCGGCTTCGACCCCGGATCGAGACGTCACCTCGCGCGCCTGTCGTCGCGCGATCCCGACCGGGCGGGGAGCGCGCTCGCCGCAGCAGGCCCGGTGGCCACCGAGGCGTCGTGGAGCGCCTACCGCTGCGACGGGGGGTTCCACGCCACCTATTGGATCGCGGAGTGGCCGCGCGTCGACGTCGACGCCGACTTCCTGGCGCCACTGCTGTTGCGCACCGAGTGCACGAGAACAGTCTCGCTGACGATGGAGCCGATCCCGGCGCTCCGCGCCATTCGCGCCGTCGAGTCCGCGCGGACCTCCATGGCGGCCGACGAGGACCTACGCGACCGGGCGGGCTTTCTCTCTACGGCGCGTCGGCGGCGCGAGGACGACGCCCTCGCGCAGCACGAGCGTGAGCTCGGCAACGGACACGCCTTCTACCGCTTCGCGGGGCACGTGACCGTGACGGCGCCCTCGCTCGAGGAGCTCGAGGGGACCTGTGGGGAGATCGAGGAGGCCGCGGGTCGTTGTCTGTTAGACCTCCGCCGCCTCGACGGTCAGCACGACCTCGCCTTCGTCCGGACTCTTCCCACCGCCATGGGGCTCTAGGTGAAGGCGCTCGCGCACCGCGCCACCACCGCGCACGTGCAGGCCGCCTACCCCTTCGTCGCGGAGGCGGGGCTCGGAGGACGCGGCGTCTACATCGGCCAGAACCTTCTCGGCGGCGCCTTCGTCTACGACCCCTTCGAGCTCTATGACCAGGGCGTCATCACGTCGCCCAACATGCTCGTTGCCGGCCAGATCGGGCGGGGCAAGTCCTCGCTCGTCAAGACCTACCTGCTGCGCCAGAGGGTCTACGGACGGCGGATCGTCGTGCTGGACCCCAAGGGTGAGTACGGGCCGTTGGCGCGATTCTGCGGCTACGAGCCGGTCCGCCTCGCGCCTGGCGGCGGCGTGAGACTCAACCCACTCGACAAGCGCATCGCTCGCGACGACAGGCTGCGCTTGCTTCAGACCGTGGCGGCCGCAGCGCTCGAGCGCGAGCTCAGCCCGTTCGAGGAGGCAGCGCTCGACCGGGCGCTGGCGGGTGCGGCGGCAAAGCCGCGGCGCGACCCGACTCTTTCCGCCGTAGTCGACTGCCTGCTCGACCCCTCAGACGACGCCGCCGCCGCGATCTCCGCAGACAAAGACGCCTTGGTCGAGTGGGGACGACCGGTCGCTTACGAGCTGCGCCGCTTAGTTGCAGGCGACCTCAAGGGAATGTTCGATGGCCCCACGTCGGGATCGATCGACCTGTCGGCGCCGTTCGTGTCGCTTGATCTTTCCGCCGTCTACGACTCCGACGCCCTCGGGATCCTGATGGCCTGCGCGGCCGCATGGCTCCAGGGCACGCTTGCCCGCGACGACGCGACCAAGACGATCTTCGTGGTGGAGGAGGCGTGGGCGGCGCTGATGACGCTCGCGACCGCGCTGTGGTTCCAGGCGAACTTCAAGCTCGCGCGCGCCCGCGGCCTACAGAACCTCGTCGTCATCCACCGCTTCTCGGACCTTGCCGCGGTGGGCGCGCAAGGCAGTCAGCAGGAGCGAGTCGCGAAGGGGCTGCTGTCTGACACCGAGACGGCCGTCGTGTACGCGCAGTCCCCGGCCGAGGTGGAGCCGACCAAGGCGATGCTGGGCTTGCCCGACGCGCAGGCCGCGTTGCTGCCGATGCTCGAACGCGGAGTCGGGCTGTGGAGGGTCGCAGGGCGCGCCTTTCTCGTGTGGCACCGTCTCGGCCGCACCGAGCGCGCGCTGGTCGACACCGACTTCCGAATGGCTGCGTGAGACGGGCTGATGGCTTCCCGCTCCGTTGCCGTCTCCGCCCGAGAAGCCAGTCGCGGAGTCGACCTGGTTCTCGCCGGGATCGCTTGCCTAGTCGCACTCGGCGCGCTTGTCTGGATCGCCGGTCAGCTGTGCGTGCTGGTTGCGAGCGGGAGCTGGGCCGATGTGGGAATCGGCGACATGGGAGCCGTCCTGTCCCGCCTCTTCGAGGACCCAGCTGACCCCGCAGCCGCGTGGCCACGCCGAGCTGGCCGGCACCTTCCCGGACCGCTCGCCTTCTACTTCGTCGTCGGCGGGCTCGCCGCGGGAGCGGGGACGGCCGGATTCTTCGTCTACCGACGCGCCGCCGGAGCATCCAAAGACCCGCACGCCACGTGGGCGTCGACACGCGACCTGGCGTCTTTGATCGTTAAGCGCCCCGGAGCTCGTAGGCTCGTGCTGGGCCGCGTCGGCGGCCGCCTGGTCGCCGCGGAGGAGCGCCAGAGCGTGGTGGTGCTGGGGCCGACCCAGTCGATGAAGACCAGCGGCTTCGCCATACCCGCGATCCTCGAGTGGCAAGGCCCAGTCGTCGCGACGAGCGTCAAGACCGACCTCATCGAGCACACCGTCGTGGCACGATCTGAGCGAGGTCGAGCCTGGGTCTACGACCCGACCGGGTGCACCGGCGTACGCACCTCACGCTGGTCGCCGCTGCCGTCGTGCACCGACTGGCGAGAGGCGCAGCGGGTCGCCTCCTGGCTTGCGAACGCTGCGAATCGAGGGGCCGCGGGGATCGAGCAGTCGGAGTTCTGGTACACGTCGGCGGCCACGCTCCTGGCGCCACTGTTGTATGCGGCGGCGACGTCGTCGCGCTCGATCAGTGACGTGGTCCGCTGGGTCAACACCCAAGAGCAAGACGAGGTCGCAGACGCGCTCAAGGCTGCGGGGACTCTCGAGGCCCTGGTGGCGGCGCAGGCATCGTGGAGACGAGAACCGCGCCTGAAGAGTTCCGTCTACACCACCGCGGAGACGGTCCTCAAGGCCTATGCGGATCCCGAAGTGGCGCGTTCCGCGTCCACAACGGACTTCGGTCCGGCGGAGCTGCTCGACGGTGGCGCACACACGCTTTACGTTGCCGCCCCTTCCCACGAGCAAAGGCGTCTCCGACCGCTGTTCGAGACCCTTCTCCAGACCGTCATCACGGGCGCATTCGAGCGGGCGTCACAACGCGGTTCTCCCCTCGACCCGCCTCTGCTGATCGTGTTGGACGAGGCTGCGAACATCGCGCCGCTGCCGGAGCTCGACAGCCTCGCCTCGACAGCTGCGGCTCACGGCATCCAGCTCGTGAGCGTCTTCCAAGACCTCTCTCAGATCGTCAATCGCTACGGCGAGCGCGCCCACACCGTCGTCAACAACCACCGCGCCAAGATCGTGCTGTCGGGGATCTCCGATACGCAGACGCTCGAGTATGCGTCGCGGCTGCTGGGAGACGAAGAAGTCCTGCAGTCGGCGGTCACCAAGGGATACGAGGGCGCACGGTCGACCACGAGCTCGACGACGCTCAGAAACCTCGCTCCAGCGAGCGTGCTGCGCGGGATACGTCCGGGGGAGGGGGTGCTTGTCTACGGCCACCTCCCACCGGCGCGTCTTCGACTGCGACCGTGGTTCACCGAGCGTGCCCTAGCGAGGCGGGATCGATGAAGCGTTGGGCGTTCCTTGCGGTGATTCTGGTTCTCCTCCTGATGCTTCCGTTGATTGGGCTCGCGGCTCTGGTTGCCGGCGGGGGAGAGTCTTCCGATCTGCTCGCGCTCTACCAGGGCGCAGCCGCGACCTGCCCGGGGCTCGACTGGTCGATCCTCGCGGCGATCCACTACGTCGAACGCCGCCACGCGACCGGTCCCGCTACGTCGTCGGCCGGCGCGAAGGGGCCGATGCAGTTCATGCCTTCGACCTTCGACGAGTACGGCGTCGACGCCGACGGCGACGGCCGTCCTCGAGTCAACGACCTAGAGGACGCGGTCTACAGCGCCGCGAACCTGCTCTGCACCAACGGGGCGGGTGATCCCAAGCGCCTCGAGGACGCGATCTATACCTACAACCGGTCGAGGTCATACGTTGCGCAGGTTCTGGCGAGAGCCCGCTTTTATCGCCTGCGGGGGCTTCGCACCTTAGCGTCCTCGGCCATGGCGTGCCCTGTTAGCGGCCCCGTCACTTTCACCGACACATTTGGAGCCGCTCGATCCGGCGGGCGTTCACACGAAGGCGTTGACATGTTCGCCGCAGAAGGGACGCCCGTCGTCGCTGTCGCTGATGGTGTGACTTTCCTGGTGGAGAACGTCGACGACGACATCGGCGGTGTCTCGCTGTGGATTCGGGACCAGCGCGGGAACACCTACTACTACGCACACAACGCGATGAACGTTGTCACCGCCGATGGGGTACGCGTGCGGGCCGGCGAAGTCATATCGTTCGTCGGGCGCACTGGCAACGCGTACGGGACCTCACCCCATCTGCATTTCGAGGCTCATCCTGGAGGAGGCGAGCCCGTCAACCCGACCTCGTTGGTGGCGCAGCTGTGTCGCGGTTAAGGCAGCGCCGGGGCTGGCGGCGGCGAGAGACAACGGGATCAACGTTGCTCGAACGTGCCGATCGTTAGCCAACGCGACCCGGTCTCGGCCGGTCGCGTCGCCGGAGTCGTTGCAAGCGCGTGAGGCGGGGGCTGCGGCCGAGGAGCTCCATCGGGACGATTGTGGCGTTCTTGTATCGTTCGAGCGCCTCCTCGGGATCGCGCTCCTCGAGCAGCCTTCCGAGTCCCGCGTTGGCCTCTGCAATCTCTCCCATGAGCAAGTCGTCTTGACCGGCGAGTTCAAGACACCGCCGGAGGTGTGCCTCAGCGCTTGCTGCGTCTCGAGGAAGGTCGAGCCAGCCCATTTCCAGATGTAGCGTCACTAGAACGCTGGAGTGAATCTCGCGATCTCTCGCCAGGTTCTCGAGCGTACGCGCCAGGAGTGCGCGGCACTCGTGGTAGCGGCCCTTGTCGCGGAGGTCGGTCGCCATCTGCATCGCCCAATGCGGTTCGATGTCGCCCCACACTTCTTCTGCGGGGATTCCCAACCGCTGCGCGAAGTACTCAACTGCTTCTTTGGAGGCTCCTCGACGGCCTGACTCGACTGAGCTGATGAATGAATGCGTGTATTTGGATCCCTCGAGTTGAGCCTGAGTCATGCCCGCCGCTAGGCGTCGGTTGCGCAACGCTCGTCCGAACCTTTTCAGTTCTGTGGCGGAGACGATCCGAAGCTCCGTCATCTACTTCGTCCCCGCGCGCCCGCGTTTGCCGGCGTACCTCGGGTTGTCCCTGGTCAAGTCCAGGAAAAGCGACGTTGACGTCTCGTAGTGCTCGAGGGCTTGATCGGGGTCGTGGTCGCGATGCGCTAATCGGACTAGTTGAGCGTGGATTCGGGCACGTTCGACGAGCAACAACTCGCTGTCTCCCGCAAGGTCCAGGCCCTTTAGGAGGTGGCGTCGTGCTGATGTTGGATCTCGGGAGGCTTCGAGTTCGGCAAGCTCCCCATGGAACCTGATCAGCACCCGCGGGGGCAGGTCTTGATCTGCCTCTAGACCTTCGATAGTTCGCGCCAGGAGCGAACGCTTTTCGGCATCGTCCCGGGTCGAACGTAGCTCGTCCATCAGTTGCTCGGCCCGCTTCGCTCCTGCATCGCTCCACAGATGGCTCTACCGGAACCCCAAGCCGCTGAGCGAAATACCTACGTCCGCGTCGTTTGCGACGACGCGGAGCGAGGTCGCTACGTCAACCGTTCCCATCCTGGCTTCACTGGTCACGAGGTCGACGCGATGGATACTGCTCTCGCCGGTGAGGTGGCGATGACGGATTCCATGCGGCGCCGAATCGAGGACTTTCGCCATGGTGTTCGCGGAGGCTTCGACCCGATTTGATCGCTATCACGCCGTGCGCCCCGATCTGGGCGAGCCGAGACGGCGGGCTCGTGCGAGCCGGGTGAATCGAGGGGTCCGACTAAGAAGCTCCATTAGAAGCATCGTTGCCTCCTTGTATTGCTGCAGGGCCTCGTTCAAGTCCCGCTCGTCGAGGAGTCTTCCAAGGCCGGCGTGCGCTTCAGCCCGTTCTCCCAAGAGAAGATCATCTTGGCCAGCGAGTTCGAGACACCGCCGAAGATGTGCTTCGGCGTTTGCGCGGTCCTTCACGAGGTCGAGCCACCCGAGTTCCAGATGCAGCGCCACGAGAACGCGGGGATGGATTTCGTCGTCTCGCTGGAGATTCTCGAGGGTGCGCATCAAGAGCTCCCGGCTTTCCTGATGATGACCCTTCTCTCGAAGGTCCATTGCCATCTGCATCGCCCAATGCGACCCCAGGTCAGCCCACAGTTCTTCTGTCGGGACACCCAAGCGCTGCGCGAGGTAGTCCACAACCTTTTTGGATGCGCCGCGGCGACCGGACTCCAGCGAGCTTATGAATGCGTGTGAGAGGCGCTTTCCCGCGAGCTGGGCCTGACTCATTCCTGCCGCGAGCCGCCTTTCCCGAAGTCGTCGCCCGAACCTATTATCGACGGACGACTCGCGGCGGCGTCGGGTCACCTATCGTCCCCATGCGCCCGACGCGGGACTTCGTCGGCTCGCTGCTGTCTCCGGACGTTGCGCTTGCGCCGCCAGGCCGACGACGTTTCGCGCTCTACGGGCGGCGTGCTGTTCGGCTCGGAGGAGCGCTCGTCTTCCTTCGATGTGCCCGCGTCGTGTGAGGGGCGTTCAGCCAAGATTTCACTTCTCCCGATCCACCAGCACAGCTATTTGGTGTCGACCACCCAGTAACAGTGGGAGTGATGGAGAAGTACCAAGCCCTCTACGGCAAGTCAATGCTGCTACACATATCCAACACAGAGTATTGAGAAAGTTGAACGTTACGGGGCCTCCTTTCGGTATGGATCAGAGGATCGCGCACACGAACTCAGGCGCCTTACTGCGAGCGGAGTTGGATGTACTCCAATCCCTCCCGAAGTGTGGCGACAGCCCGAGTCGTGTCTCCTTGAGCAAGATACAGATCGCCGAGCGCCTTACACGTCGCAGCAAGATCATCCGTCGCGCCAGAGGCCCGATACAGATCAAAGGCGCGGAGGAGATGCATTTCGGCGTCGGGGTGGCCGAGGATCGAAAGACAGACCCCCGTTTCTCGTTCATTGAAGGCTTGTTCGAGAACGTCGCCGTGCTCCAACAAGGCACGCGCGCGTTCTAGGTGCGCGAGCGCGCCCGGAAGGTCGTCTAGGTGACGAGTTACTCTGCCCAACTCGTTGAGTGCCAAAGCTTCATCGAGACGATCCGGCGATTGAGTAAGAAGGTCGAGTGCCTCTAGCAACTTGCCGTGAGCTAGTTCGTAGTCCCGCTTCTTCGAGAGGATGATTCCCTCCGCTACCTTCGCTCTTATTGCCTTGTTGCGCCAGCCGCCCGCCGAATACGTTTCGTGCGCGCGTCGTACAGACACCAGGGCGTCGTCGAATTTGCCCTCATACATGAGGGTTCTGGCGAGAGTGATGTGCATGCACGCGATCTCGTAGGGATCCTCGATTTGTCCGGCCAGTCGCAGGGCAGCGTAGGCGGCATCGCGGGCGCGCTCTGGCAACCCGATCGCGAAGTAGCCCTGGATGAGCTCCGTGTACGTCTTCAAAAGTGCATGAGGGTCGGGGCGAGCCGCGAGCAGATCGCGTCGGTAGGAGTCGAGGGTATAAACGGCCATGCGCGCGTCTCCGAGGAAGCGTGAGGCACGCGCGATGCCTATGACCGCATCCACGCGGAGGTGGATCGGCTCCTTTGCCCAGAGCTCCCCGGCCCTGCCGAAATGAGCAAGGGCGGCGTCCAGATCGCCCCTCGCCTCTGCAATTTCGCCAAGCGCTTCCTCGGCGCGAGCTTCTACGCGACTCAGGCCGTGCTGTTGGGCAGCTTCGATCACAGCGGCGACCGTTGCTACTGCACCTTCGGGATCACCCTCATTGAACGTTCTGCGAACCTGGTGGAGTTGCAGTTCTAGCTCTGGCTCGAGTCCGGGGGGCGTCCCGCGTAGGAGTTCATCGAGTTCCACGTTGAGGCGGTCTGCGATGATCCGCAAAGCATCAGGTGAGGGCTCGCGGCGCCCGCACTCGATGAGACTCACGTAGCCGCCAGTTAGCTCTTTGCCCGCAAGCTGCGCCTGCGTCATCCCCAGTTCGAGCCTGCGTCGTCGAACTCGCGCGCCCAGCGTCGCTGCGTCCGTGCCCACGTCACGGAATCTAACTGATGGTTACGAAAGGGGGCGAGCGTGTATCCTCTACAAGATTATTACGGTGGGATGAGCTCTAGTTGAGCAAAGGAGGGCGGACATGTTTCGGCGGTCGTTGCTGCGAGTCTGTGCTGTCCTTGCGTCCGTGGTCGCGGTCGGCGCAGCGAACTACCCCGACGCGTTGTGCCTGTTGCCGCACTGGCCGCGCTGTTAATCACTCAAGCCAATTCCCTCTGAAACTGGACCGCCCTTGTACGAAGGTGGTTACAAAGAAGGTTAGGGATTGACTAGCCGAAGGTAACTAACCCATACTCACGCACCTAATCAAGCAGTGCGGTGCTGCTTCGCGGTGAAAGGGCGGTTCGGTGAGGTCGAGAGTGCGCGCAGCATCAGCGTTGACGCGCGAGCGCAATGGCGTTGGCGTTCGGTTCGTAGGGGCAATGGCAGTGGGGGTCGCGCTCCTTCTCGTGGCGCAGCTTGCACCGCCGACTTCTGCATCCGCAGCGGACAAGGCGACGCTGACACAGGACGTAACGCCTGAGCAGCCGTCCGATCACGGCAACCTCTCCGTCAGCTCGGTTGACCCCTTCGAGCCCGAGGGTGGGACGGCCATGTTCGAGCCGGGCTCTGCCTCCGAGGAGACATTCACCTACACCAGCACGGATGCCGAGACGCTCATTCTCACGGGCGTGCGGCGGGAATCTCCCGTAAGCCATGCCTCAGGGTCGGTCGTGGGGCCGGCAGAGTCCTCCGCAGTAACGCAGCCGCCTGCAACTCCAGTCCCATCGGCATCTCCGACGATTGACGACGGCGCGCCATCCGCTGCTACGTCAGCCACGAAGGCGGACGAACCCGGCTCCGACACCTCGCTCGGCACCGATGTTGCGGCGGGTTCCCAGGCGTCGTCTGGCGGCGTCATTCCCAGTCCCTGCGACATCGCCGAGATCTTCTGTGGCGCGAGTCCTCCGATCGATTGCGAGGGCTGCGACACGATCGTCCAGGAGATCGTCGGGCTGATCGAGGGCACCTGTGAGCCCACCCACTGTGCCGACTCCGTCATCCAGGAGATCAACAACCGGATCTACGAGACTTGCGGACCGGCCGGACTGATCGGATGTGAGCCGGAGTTCGTCCGCGTCCTCGTGGGCATCATCAACGTCTACTGCCCTTCGGGCCTCGCTACTTGCGCCGATCCGACGATCAACCTCGTGACCGACATCATCATGGACGCAGTTTGTCCCTCAGGATCCCTTGGCTACTGTGCCGGCGAGATCGGCCGCCAGGTGAACGAACAACTCGCGTTCGTAGTCGGCGTCGCGAGGGGGCTCGTCGTGGATTCGTGCGGCGGCGACACGGCAGATGCGTGCGTCGACAAGGTGCTCTACATGATCAACACGACGGCGTTGCCCATCGTGTGCCAGGCCAGCGACCTCTTCACGTGCGTGGACAATACGGTCACGACCATCAACGATCTCGTCGCGAACGCATGCGCTCTCGATAAGGCAGGTTCGACCGTCTCCGGGAACGACGCCCTCACCGAGTGCGTAAACAGGGTTCTGACGACCGTCCAACTCGTTCTCAAGACCGTCGACGACGCGATGATCATCGCCTGCCAGTCGACCGACGCCAATACCTGCGTGAGCAATCTGCTGATCAAGATCAACGTCTACATAGACGGCACTTGTGCGTCGGTCCCCGGCAGCACTTACTCGACTGGCGTCAACGGTTGCATCGAAAAGGTCCTCCAAATCGTCAACGTGGTGGTGGAGACCGCGAAGGCGCAGATGAGGGTCGTCTGCGGCACCGAAGATGCCTGGGCGTGCGCGAATCACGTCGTCAACGAAGCCTTCGTGACGCTCGACAAGGTCAACGACATGGCTGCCAACCTCTGCAAGACCGGGACTTCGAGCGCCCTCGACTCGCCGTCCAGCGACTCCGCCGCGACGACCTGTGTCAACAACGTGCTCGAGACGGTCGCCGACGTGCAGGAGATTCTGGTCGACACGGCCGGCGACACCATGATCATCGCCTGCGGCTCCAACGAGGCCAAGGCCTGCCTCGACAGCGTCCTTAACCGGATCGAGCTAGAGATCACGAGGATCTGCATGTCGCTGCCGGGGTCCAGCTACTCCACCGGTGACGAGTGCGTCGACAAGGCCCTCCAGATCGTCAACACAGCCGTGGAGCGTGCCAGAGTGGCGATGCGCGACACGTGCGGGTCGGACGTTGCCGCCACCTGCGCGAGCAACGTGGTGAACAACCTGCTGGTCCAGATCGAGATGGTCCATGACACCGTCGCCAACATCTGCAGGGACTACAACTCCACCGCCTCGACTACCGACTCCGCCGCGACCAACTGCGTAAACAGGGTTCTCGCGACCGTCGGGATCGCGCAGCAACTGATCACAGACGCGATGATCGTCATCTGTGGATCCAACGACATCTCCGTGTGTCTGGCCAAATACAGCGCAATGATCGAGGGGCTGCTGACCGTAGTCTGCCCCAGCACGACGAGCTCAGGGGCGCCCGCCTGCATCGACGTGGTGACCGAGGTCGCGGGGCAAGCCGTCGACGACGTCTACTACGCCGTCTGTGGCCCGAACGACATCTCGGGATGCCAAGTGAAATACAACAACATGATCGAGGGGCTGCTGAGCGTCGTCTGCTCCAGAACAACGAGCTCAGGCACGCAGGCCTGCATCGACCTGGTGACCGAGGTCGCCGTCCAAGCCGTCTACGACCTCTATTACGCCGCCTGCGGGCCGAACGACGTTTCGGGGTGCCAGGCGAAATACAACGACATGATCGAGGGGCTGCTGAGGGCCGTCTGCTCCAGCACGGCGACCTCGGGTACGCAAGCCTGCATCGACATGATGACCGGGATCGCGGCTCGGGCGATGAACGACATCTACTACGCCGTCTGTCGCGACTCCGCATCTGCGGACTGCATCAACCAGTATGAAAGTATCGTAGTCGCCTTGATCGACTCGACCCTGATGAAGGTTTGCGGTGAGGATGTGACCTCGGGGGTTGACAGCTGTATCGCTTTCGGCGAAGGGCTGGTCTCGGAGGCAGCTTCGACCATCTATTCACAACTTGGTTGTTCCCCGGAGATTGATCCAACTCACTGCCTCACTGCTTACGGAGAACGGCTAGCGGCCCTAGTCGCGGGCGCTGTCTACGCCGTCTACGACGTAGCCTGTGACGGCGCGGCTAACCTACCTGAGTGTCTCAGGCGCCACGAGTCTGCGGTGACTGCGATGAGCGAACAACTCGTGGAACAGGGATACCTGGTTGTGTGTCCCACAGACGCAAACCTCGGCGCCTGCAGAGACCGATACGTCGTCGTAATCGAGACGCTGATCAGCGAACTGATCGGCGTCGCCGACGAGTGGGTACAGGACGTGGTTGGAACCGCGAACCTGATCGGGACGAAGGCTGGGCGCACCCTCTATGACACAGTCGCCTTCCTCCACGAGACGCTTGCTGCGGTACTGCAGGAGTGCGAAGAGGGAACGCAGCTGGATACCCTGACGCCGGGAAATTGTTCCGGCGTGGAGGGAGGAAACGGCCCGGCGACTTTCACGATCCGCGGCCCTTCGGGAACGCCGCTGGAGGGGGCCGCCGTGGCCATTTATCTGATCCCGTACGACACTCCGTGCGTGTTCCAGCCTCCGTTGCTCGCTCGGACGATCACAGACGAAGCAGGGAACGTCGGATTCGACCCGGTCCTATCTATTCTCCAGTCGTCCGCGCCGGCGGAACTTCTACCGGACCTTGGTCAGGAGCGCGCGATCAATGTAGAGATCCTGGCCGTCGATAGCGCTCATACCTCGATGCTCAACTGGAACTCCGTCGTTCCGCTCTACGAGCCCTACAGGGAGGATCTGCAAACGAACGTCGACTTGACACTCGGTGAACCACTGCCCGCCTCATCGAGCGACGACGATCTCATCAGCATCGTGAAGGTCGAAGCGCTCGCGGAACCCCCGGAGGAAGTCGAAGATTCTCCGGCCGCGCCATCGATGCCGCAGGAGGATGGTGACGACGCAGTAGATGCAGCGCCGGTACGATCAGAGCACGCTCCTGACGCGGTCGACGTCTGTTTCGGGACCGATTCGACGGCGGGTGACGCGTCGGGAGGAGGCCCGGCGTCTCCGAGCCCGACTTCGTCACCCAGCCCCACTTCGTCGCCGGGGGCGAGTTCGTCACCGAGCCCGACGTCCGCGCCGAACGCACCTGCAGCTCCAAGTCACCTCTCTGCAACAGCTACTTCGTCTTCCGAGATCACGCTCACCTGGTCCGATAACTCGTCGGACGAGGAGTGGTTCGAGCTCGAGCGCTGGAACGGCAGCGACTGGTCGCGCGTCGCGAGAATGGGAGCGGGGACCACGCGTTATACGGAAGGCGGTCTGTCGCAAGATGTGACGTACCAGTATCGGGTCCGGGCTGGAAATGGTGCCGGTTCATCCAACTACTCGAACATTGCTTCCACATCGACACCCCGCTCAGACTCTGCGGCCATGCATCCGGCGCCTCCGTCTTCGTTGGCGGCGTACAGCGCGTCGACCTCGCAGATCGATCTGCGATGGACCGACAACTCAACGAACGAAAGTGGTTTCCGAGTCGAGCGTGCCACCGCAAGCTCGTGGGTGTATGTAGCATCGGTGCCAGCAGGCACAACAACTTACGTCGACGGGGGACTAGAGCAAGGACGCAGCTACTCGTATCGCGTTGCCGCATACAACGCCGCGGGCCAGTCGTATTCGAATACTGCGACCGGCCAGACTTACTCGGCCTCGTCCGGGTATGCATCGCCGCCGCCGTCGGCCTCTCCGGCTCCCTACTATTATGACGATGAGGAGGGGGCCTCTGCAGAGGAGTGCTGGGGAGGGTGCGCGGTGGAACATCGGTTCCGTTGGCCGAAGGTGTCACAGTTGCATGCCGACGTAGGGCTCGACAGCGAGTTTAAGTTCAAGAATGGGAGGGAGACTGTCACCGGAGTCGGATTCAAGTGGGCGGGAAAGGACTGGGCGGTCTCCGGCAGCAGTACCGAAGCGGTCTCGCGCGGCACGTTCGCAGGAAAGCCACTGCACGGGAACGCGAAGCATCGCGTTGTGCAGGCGAAGTACAAGTGGGTGAAGTGGAAGGTGACGACTCACTGCGACGCTGACGGGGTCCAGCGGTGTACCTACTACAAGTGGAAGAACCACCGTTGGGAAGACGAGTTGAGGTTCGACGACGAGCACCCTGGGGCGGCTGACTTCGAGACGAACCGCGAGAATGCCGTTCCGCTACAGCAGGGAGAGACCTGGGGCCGCGATTCGGGCGAGAACCGTACCTTTGCGGCAGGGGTGGACATAGGACCGCTCGTACTGAAGTCGCAGGCGGGATTCTCAACCATCTCTTCGCTGACGTTCCATGCGAAAGGCCCCTGTGATGCGAAGACCAAGACGAGGTGGCCGTACGGGGACGGCGTCCACGCACGCGACGCAAAGGTGGTATATGCCTTCAGCTATTGCCTACCGTAGCGGTCGCCCGGGGTCGTGGCGGAATCCACTCCTCGTGTTTGCACTCCTGCTCTGCTGCACTCTGCTGTTGAGCTCGTGTGGACGAGGTGACGGTGGCGCCCCTGCACGAGGATCTGCCCTGGACGATCAGGCTGTCTTCACCTTCGGGAAGAAGGGCATCCCGACGAACCAAAGATTTGTGCTCATGCTGAACGATGTGGTGAATGACTCAGAAGAGCCGTTGACGATTCGGCGCCTTGACCCAATCTCCGAGCCTGACCCGGAGGTTGCGGTCCTGGAGCGCCTGGAGCTAGCCCCTCGTAGCGATGGGGGAATTCCTGTCGAGCAGGGGACTCACCTGACGTATCCGCCCGGGAGTTCCTTATCGTACGCGAAGAAAGATTGTGTGTATCAGCACGTCCAAAGCCCGCGCGGTTACGTACTGCCACCGAGCCATGGTGGGAATACGCGCGCCTTAATGGTGATGACGATCCGCACCACTGGACCCGGCACAACGAGCTTTGAGGTTGGCCGCGTGATCTACGAGCAAGGAAGGACTTCGTATGCGCAGAATGTTCGTATCGTCATCGATCTCACAGTCAAAGAAAAGGCTCGGCGCCTGAGGCCCTCAGCGGAGGAGGCTCCCTGTATGGACGCTAAACACGTACTTCCCCAGCCGATCGGTGCGTCACCCGTCCGTCTTAGGAGTGCTGCGTGAGCCGTTCACTATTCGCGGCCGCCGATGGGGCGAGTGGCGCATCACGCTCACGAGGTAGCCGATGGCTCGCATGCGTGCCTGGGCAAGCCGAACGTGATTGCATGTGGCGACGCTGTTGGAAAAGCCGAACGTCGCCGGATCAATGCCGCTGACTGTTCGGCGGTCCTCCTCGTCGCTGTGCTGTTGCTGGTTCTTTGGTTTAGGTAGTACCGCCCGCTACGTGCAGGGCGGGCACTAAGCCGCCGAATGTCGGAGGGTCGTCCTAGCCCCGTATCCGCCCGCCCGAGGTGGGGCGGCCCTCCGGTACCCTTTTGGGAGGGAAACCCCGTGCCTGATCGGAAGGCGGACGGAGACGGTGATGGAGCAAGCGGGGCGAAACTTCTACCGACCCGCGCTGCTATGGGGGTGCGGTCGCCGGCGGCGCTACGTTCCTAGGCGAGTACGTCGCCAGCGATGCGACATTCGGTCGAGTTCCTGCGCGCCTTCGACAAGGTCAACGACATCGTTCCCACCACCTGCAAGAGCGAGATACAACGTGGCGGCACGTTTGTGGAACACGATCACCACGCGACTGACCGCGCCCCCTCCCGCGCTCAAGATCCACGCGGTTCTGGTCCTGGCTGCGGCCCTCTTGCTCAGCGACACGCGGGTTCCCTGGTGGTGGGCGCGTCCCGCGATCGTGGTCATCCTGCTGTGGCCGTTGCTGAGGGGATCGTTCTTCGTTTGGTTAGTGCAGCTGGTCGGCCTCGGTTTCGTCATGATCGATGCCGTCATGGACTACCGCACCGTCGCGAACGGTCCGCCGGGCTACTCGGTGTTCATCGAGGTCCCGGCCTTCTTCGCGGTCACCGCGGCCGTCGCCGCGGCGTGGCTCTTGCTGCTGCTGCCCACCGTCCGCGGGTGGTGCCGCACGGATCCTGGGCGCCGGCCCGCAGTCGTGGTCGGGCTCGGCGTATGGATCGTCTCGTCGTTCCCGAGCATGGCGTTGAGCGTCGAGGTCCCCTCACCGGACGTCATCGAGCGAACGCCTGGTGCGGTGTTCGTGGGCAGCGACCCGCGCGAGCCCGTGGCGTTCTACGTGTCCGAGCGCGGGCAGCGGGTCTGCCTCGTGGCGCTCGCGCCCAGGAGCACGAGCCGAAGTTGCACCACGGGCAGGCACCTCCTTCTCGATCACCCAAGGCCGATCGACGTTGGTGACACCCTGGCGGGCGTGGTTCCGGTGGAACTCGAGCGAGTCGAGGTCGTGACATCCTCCGGCGTCCGTCTTGCCACTATGCTCGAAAGCGATCGCGTCGGCGTGGACGTCTTCTACTTACTCGACGCGCCGTGGCAGGACATCGAGCGCGTCGTGGGCTACGACGCGGGCGGCGAGGCGCTCTACCTGGCCGAAGAGGATTTACCACCTTGACAAGGACGATCCAGCAGTCCCTCGTCGGGACCGACCGCATCTCGTCACTCGATCGCCGTGCAATAGATGTCCTCGCTCTCGATCCACGGATGATTCCGAGGAAACACTGCCGTTTCGATCACGGCGAACGTCGACTTGCCGACGCGATTCATGGGTTCCGATGGGCGAAATCAGTGCTGCGAGCCCGCCGATCTGCAGGTAGCACACGGGCCAGGTGGGGGTCCGCGAGAGGTGCTCGACCACACCCGACACGGCGATTCGGCGCTTGTCGCTGTCGAGGGGCCGAAGCGTCTCAAAGCTGTAGGAGTGCGTGATGAAGTCATTGGAGCGGTCGTCAAAGAGCTCCTGCACGGTCAGGTACGGAGGCGTCGGCGGCCGCCTCACGTACTGCGGTCGCGGGTCGCCTCGCTGACCGCTCCGAATATCCGAAAGGACAACGAATGTCAGCGACAGAACAGCTACCACCAGCCGAGATCGCACAGCCATCAGAAGAGACATGCGCCGGCGACCTCATTGGTTCCAGGTTGTTGCTCGCTAGTGCAAGACCGACGCCGCGCCGGTGACGAACCCAAGGATCTCAGTGAGGGACATAGTGGCCTCGCGGGCGCCGAAGTATCGGTGGGCGCAGCACCCGGGCCGGCCTGGCCGGTAGACCTCGACCTGGCGACGCTTGCCGCAAGGCGATCCGATCTCGCCATACATGCGTTATCTGCAACGATCCGCAGACAAGCGCAGAGGGTGTTGCTGGATATGGCGCTCCACCAGGGCAAATACAAAACCGCGGCCGCGAAAACCACGTCGTACCACTTTGCCAAGGCGAGGGTCGCCAGTTCGAAGCCTTCTGGAGCTGGGGCGGACGAAGAGGAGATAGAGGAGCCCCATCACCGGGATGAAGAGGTAGATCAGCCACGACGTCCGCCGGTAATTCGCTGCAGCCCAGACTTCTCGCGGCAACGTGAGCGCCTCGATCCAGATGGCGAGGCTCAAGGCGATAGTGATCGCAGCCGAGCCGAAGCTCACGATGTTGTCGATGTCGCCCCCTTTCGTCCTCCTACAGCGTATCGGGCGGCAGCTGACGGAGTGGCGGCATTACCGAAGGCCTCCCGCGGCGTCGAGGAAGCACCATCTCATCGGGCCTATCCCGTAGCCGCTAACGAGGCCGAGGGCTAACGAGATTTACTAGGTTTGCTGTAGCGAATTCGGGGCGTCGATGAAAGGGGCGGCTGAGGTTGGAGCGCGAGCTGGAGTCGAGCCGCGTTCAGAGGGAGACTGCGCGGGACGTTACGCACGATCTCCAGGACCTCCTTACCAACATCGCAGACGCCTTGGCTGACCCAGTCCTGATCAAGGGCACTGCCCCTCGCCGCGTACGGCATCCTCCTCGATATGAGCAGCGCGCTGGTCACGCTGAACCGCCTAGTGGAGCTGAAGCACATGCATGCGCGCGATTTGGAGGCATCGCCCTCTATGTCTCTGACCCCGTAGTCCGGTGGCCACAGTCGCGTCAGGGCTCACGTTCAATACGTAGATTGCGTTTCGGCTGCGTGTGTGCGCATGAAGTGCCCAGATTCCGAACAGACGGGGTGGTTCCTATGACTCGATCTGGCGAGTGTCATTTCTGTGTCTCGAGGCTCTAGCCGGTTCGGAGCTGTAATCCTCCTGGATCGCAAGCACCTCGGGCAGACGTTCCCAGAAGATCGACAAGAGGTCAGGGTCGAAGTGGCTACCGGCCTCCTTCTTCATCATCCCGATGGCTTCCATGAGTTGGAAGCGCCCTCTATAGACCCGGTCACTTGTCAACGCATCGAACACGTCTGCAATTGCAGCAATGCGCCCGGCGAGGGGGATCGCATCACCTTTTACTTGACGCGGATAGCCAGTGCCGTCGAATTTCTCGTGATGGGTGAGAGCAATCTGTGCCGCCAGCTTCAGTAGCGGCGAGTCGGAGCCTCGGAGGATGCTGTGTCCGATCTCTGTGTGATCCTGCATGATCGAGCGTTCTTCAGCCGAGAGCGGTCCAGGTCTGAGCAGGATTTGGTCTGGGATGCCGATCTTCCCGACATCATGCAGGCAACTCGCCTCTCTGATATCGCTCCAGAGCACCTCTTTGGCACATCCGCGAGCGAGGATCTCGCAGTACCGACTCATGCGGGCAACGTGAAATCCGGTCTCTTCGTCTCGGAATTCGCCAGCGATCGCGAGTCGTTCTATCGTCTCTCTGCGAGAGACGCGGAGAGACTTCTCTGCGCCCTCTAGTCTCACGACGGCTTCCCAGAGCTCGGCGGTGCGTGCTTACACGGTCGCTTCGAGATGGTCGCGGTAGATCTGGTTCTCTCGCTCGAGAGCCTGTCGCCTGAGTGCATTGCGTACACCGATGATGACTTCGCTGTGACGGAACGGCTTGATGATGTATCCGGAGGCACCCAACGCCAGCGTTTGCTCGGCAAGCTCGGGATCATCTGTTCCTGTCACCATCAGCGTGGCGGTTCCTGGCAAGAACTCATGGATGTGTTGCAGGAGCTCGAGCCCCGAGCTCTCAGGCATCTGCATGTCGGTCAACACGAGGTCCACGTCGTGCACCGACAACACGCAGCGAGCTTCCGCCACCGAGGAGGCGGTCATCAGGTTGCGATATCCTGCTGTCCTCAAGACATGCGTCAGCAGGGTCTGCATCACCTCCTCGTCGTCCACGATGAGTAAACAGGGCCGCATGTCCTCATGGTCGTGGAGTGGAGGTGAGTGAGTCGATACCGCATCCGGACGGTTCTTGTGGCGTCAATACTCCAAACGGAGGAGGTCGAGCAAGCTTTCGTTACAAACCACGACCGCGACAAGCTGCGCGCGCGTATGGACTTCCAACTTCCCCATTGCGTTGCGAACGTGGGTCCGGACGGTCTCGGGGGAGATATGAAGCTCTTGCGCTATCTTGGTGGTCTCGCGCCCCAGTGCGATTAGACCGACGATCTGCCGTTCGCGCGCTGTCAGCTGTGCGCCGGGGGGCTCTTGGGCCGGGGGAACCGACCAGGAGTAGGCCTGGGGAATTACCACGAAGACTGCCAGCCGGCGTTCGCCGATTCGCGCCCATCGGGCAGCGAGTTGAAGATTGATCTTGGTGTGGTCCGGGCGGACGAAGGTCCGCTTGATGTCCAGGTCATCCGAGCGCGGGAACATCTCACCCGAGCGCAGGAACTGTTCCCATGTTGCTGTGTGTTCCGCGCGCTCACTGGGTTCGATCACATCGACTATGGAGGTGCCGATCAGGTCGCCACGGCTCCGGCCGAAGAGGTCGAGGACTGCCTCGTTGGCTTCGACAACTCTGCGATTCTCGTCGAGCACGGCTATAGGGGTGGTCGTCTTGTGGAACAACAACCAGAAGAGTCTTTCCCAACCACTTCCTGCCCCGATGCCATGCATACGCGAACAGTAGCCGAGGAGCAGGCCTCGCCCCGGGGTCTCGGTTTGGTGGACCCAGTCGATGATTAACGTCGGCCCGAGGAGTATCCATCTCTCCGTCGGGTTGGGGATCGAGAACGCGAGAGGAGAGAGGCGATGACGCAGCTTCCGGTCGCGGGATACTTCCGCGTCAGCCAGGCCCGCGACGGGATGAAGGCCCCAGAGCTCTACCAAGACGGACGAGGCGCTGGCGGCGCAGGTGCGCCGCCTCACCGCCTGCAAGTGGCGCCTCATGCAGCCGCGCGCCTCCCCCCGTGGTTCGAGTGTCTTCGGCGATGTCACACGCTGTCGCTAGGGTCGGGCTTGGAGATTCGTGTCCAGGTGACTGTTTCCGAACTCGATCGGGTACTGGCCGAATGCAGGGCGATCGGGGTCGCGATGGAGGCCTCCTGCAGAGACGTCGTAGTGCGCGATCGCACGCGGCGCGATGAGGCCTGGGTCTTCGAGCTGCGCGCCGAGCATCCGCGCCCACGCGGCGACGTCCTCTACCTTCGTTGGCAGTGAGCTGCCGACGGGAAATCGGAGAGGAGAGCCCACGATGGATCAGCTTCCGGTGGCAGGGTGAAACGCTGGCGCTCACGTCCCGCAGGAGAGTTGATGCGGTTGCGAAGACGCGTCCGGAGACGCGCGGCGCGCTGGCAGTCCGCGATGGTGACCTTTCAGTTGGGAATCTGGTGGGAGCGTTCTCGAGGTCGGTGGTCCGCGAAAGGTCCGCGGACCGATGCAATTCCCGGCAATCGGCGGCAACGTCCTGAGAGTGCGAAATGAGCCTCTGACCTGGTCAAATGCCCGTTTCCCCTGGTACGGAGGTTGCGCCGATCCTCGCTTACAACGCAGAGGCGGTCCCGTGGCTAGGGTCGCTGGATGGAGATCCTCGTCGAGGTCACCGTCGTCGAGCTCGACCGCGTGCTGGCCGAGTGTCGAGCCATCGGTGCCGCGATGAACGCCTCCTGCAGGGACATCGTCGTGCGCGATCGCACGCGCCGCGATGGCGTCTGGGTATTCGAGTTGCGCGCCGATCAGCCGCGTCCTCGCGGCGAGGTCCTCTACCTGCGCTGGCAATGAGACGTCGACGTGCATCGGAGAGGAGAGGCGGCGATGGAGCAGCTTCCGGTGGCGGGGTACTTCAGGGTGAGTCACGCCCGCGACGGCATGAAGGCGCCAGAACTCTACTGGAACGAAATCGAACGTTACTGCCGTTATCGCGGCCTCGTGATCGGCGAGATTTTCTCCGACATCGATTTCAGCGCCTTCCGCGGCGCTCGTCCCCGCCCGTCACTCGAGCTCCTGAAGCGGCGCCGGCGCGAGTTCTCCGCCATCATCGTGCCGAAGCTGTCGCGTTTCGGGCGCTCGGTGAAGGATCTCGCCACGATGTTCGACCTCTTTGAGCAAGACGGAGTGACATTGGTGTTCTTGGATATCGGGCTCGATACCTCAACGAGCCAGGGCCGGCTGCTGCGCAACATCATGAGTTCGTTCGCCGAGTACGAGTCCGACGTCCGCGCCGATTACTTCAGGGCAGCCGCGGAGAACCGTGCTCGCCGCGGGCTTCCGTCGGGAGGATGGATGCCGTACGGCTACGGGCGCGCCCGCGGCAACTACCGAATCGTGACTCGAGAGGCCGAGGTGGTGCGGGCGATCTTCGAGGCGTACGCCGCTGGCGAGTCCATGACCGCCATCGTGCGGCGACTGAACGCCGAAGGGATTCCGTCGCCAAAGGACGTCCTTTGGTCCAAGCCAACGATCCGCAACTTCCTCGACAACCATCACTACGCAGGACTGCTCTCCTACGAGGGACGGCTGGGGCCCGGAGCATGGTCAGCGATTGTGACCCGGGAGCTGTGGACCGAGGTGCAGCAGCGGCGCGAGTCCGTGACCAATCGCGGAGTACACGCCGCGAGCGGCCTCTACCTCCTCTCTGGCCTTGTCACATGCGGCGTTTGCAGGTCGACGCTTCACCACCGCACCAAGCAGGACCGCGTCCCCGGTCAGTATGTCTGCCGGGGAATCGAGCGCCGGGGCTACTGCGCCGGCGGCGGCATCGCGGAGCACCGTGCGGAGGAACAGGTCGTCGGCGCCTACCTCGAGCGGTACGGATCGGCCTTCGTCCACGACCCGGCATCTAGCCTGGCTCCGTCGAGCGTGATGTCGCACTGGAGCGATGCGTCGGTGGAACGCCGCCGCGCGATGCTCACGGCTGTCCTCGAACAGGTCGTCCTCGTCCCGCGGCCGAGCAGCAACCGAAGGGGAACAGGGGAGCGCCGCGGCCGAACGCTTAAGGTGTCCTTCAAGCCCGAGCGGCCCGCGCACAGGCCCGCTGTCGCCGTCTGTTCCGTCGACGCCGGCGAGGCGGCCGCCCGAGTCTGCGATGAGTGCGGGCGCCGCAAGCACATCAGCAATTTTCGCCGCGACGACTTGGGGCCCGATGGGCGCTTGTCGAGTTGCTCGAGGTGCCGCCCGAGTTCGACCGCGGCGCCGCCGGCGTCCGGATCCGAGATGCGGCTGTCGTATCAGGAGGAATGGCGCCGTTTCCGGAAGGCTGTCCGCTCCCGAATGTGACCAGCAACCCCTGGAACGGGCGCAAACGCGGGCTAATCCACGCGTCCGTCCGCTGGCGCGCCTAGGCTGGGTTCATGAAGTCGGAGGAGAGCCAAGCTGAGCCCGAAGGACTTGAGGGGTCCCGTCGACGCGTTTTGGAGCCGGAATTCTTCACCCTCGAGGACGTGGCGACCTACCTGAACGTGAGCGTGCCCCAGGTCTACGCCCTGGTGCGCTCGCGCGAGCTTCCCGCCATCAAGATCGGAGGCCGCGGCGTCTGGCGGGTCGGAAAGAAGCAGCTCGAGGAGTACGTCGCCCGGCTCATGAAAGAGACGGAGGAGTGGGCCGAGGCGCATCCGTTGAATCCCAGGGACTGATCCGCACGCGATGGGAGTCGCCTTCGGCGCGGTCATCTGGGGGGAAGGCGCAAACGCTACGAGCGACGGCGGGGGGAAGCGCTTCCCCTGCGTCGCCCGCTGAGCCTCCGGCGAGGTCGAGAAGGTAAAGGAGACGGCGGAACGAGTGATCGAGTGTTTACGGCGGATTCTGGCCGCGGTAGAGGAGCGACGGCCACCGCTGATGGACGCTGACGAGCCATCTAAGGGGTTCCGCAACGACATCTGATGAAGGTTCGGCATCCTCGCGCGGCGAATAGCTGTCAGATGGCTCTGCCTCGTTGCCTTCTGGCAACTCTTATCTTGTCCCTCCTGGCTGTGCCCCAGGCGGCACTTGGGCGAGAAGTGGGCCCCACGTGGGAATCGGAGACTCAAGGCCTCCCCGCCTCGACGACGCAAGGCCACTGGAGGGTGAGCGACGAGGGCCGTAGCGTCGAACTGATCTTCCTGGGGGGTCACCTGATTGAGGCCGGGACCACCTTCCGCGCCACCTGGCTCACACCGTTCACGAGCCGGAACGAGAGACCCAGCTTCGAGCACTCCTATGAGCTCGAGAATCGGAACGTGATGGGCAAGGACATCAAGATCACCCAGTCCTTCCGTTTCCGGTACAAGGGCGAACGCTGGTGGCCTTGGATAACGAATCGGTACCGGTTGAAGCCGGGCATGACGAACTTGGGTGGTGGGTCTGAGTTCATGGGTTGGACGAGCGATCAGGTGCAGTTCGAATGGCGCTGGACCGGCGTCATCCAGACGCCCACCTACATGCGAGGCTCGGCGACTCTCTCAATCAATTAGCTACGCCAGCGAACCGGCTAGCCGTCAATAACTGACGGGGCACCCCTTCGGCGACTGTCGGGCTGCGGCCGCAGCCTTCAACCTTCATACGTTTCGCCATCCGTTGGAGTCATCTCAGCGCGGTCTCGCGATCCGATGCGTAGTCGGATCGATCTGGGCAGGCCCTCAGCTGGACGTCCAGAGCCCACGTCAAGAGCGCCCTTCGACAACATCTGACCGGGCTTTCTCTCGAACACCTGCCGCTCCGAAGTGCCACTCGGTCTCAAGTCAGGGAAATGGGCTTTCGACGACCCAACCGGCGAGTGGGTGGTCACGGCTTCTCGTAGAGGCATCGAGCTCCCGGCCGAAGGACCTTCCCTCTGACGCCGAATCCACGCCGTGTCGGGAATCACCTATTGACGCGTTCGACAGATCGAGCGGTCCCCGCGCTTGACGTTGTTCTTTCATCTGTGCCGTATCGCCGAGAACCCTCGAAGTTCTGACGACCTGGCGATGCCAGAGCCGGGTCGGCAATCCTCCCTTGTGAGGAAACGATCAGTTTCTGATGTGGCGTCTAGGGATAGTCGGTCGTGTGCAACGTCCTGGACCGCGAGAGGACCGCGGGCGGACGCAATCGGGTGCAATCCACGGCAAGGTCCTGAGGTACCGAAATCCGGCCTGATCTGCACAAACGCACGTTTGCGCAGGTGGCGTTACCAGTCTGATCTACCTTCACACGGCAGAGGTCACTGTAGTTTCGATTTCCACTGTCGCCGCCGACGAGTCGTTGTCACGCACGCTCCTCGGCCGCGCAGGTACTCAATCCAAATAGCCCAGCTTGTCGATCCGCTTCCCCTCGTCATCGAAGGCGGAGATCTCGTACTCTTCCGAGCCCACTCCCTCCGGCAGGAACGCCACGAACACGTTGACGTCGAGCCCCGCTCCGGATGGTGGGACCACGATCGGGACCGACTCGACCTCGCCGTCCGGGAGCCGCAGTTCGAGGCCACGCACACGCCGGGAGACCACGCCATAGACGACGTTGCCGCTGCCGGCCTCGGAATACAACAGGCTCATCACGTGATCGGGTGCGACGAAGTCCAGCGGGCAGCTCCCGGCCAGATGCTTGTTCCCCTCCGTAAAGGCAATGCAGCGTTCGCCACCGTGCCGGGACCGGTACGTATGGATCGCCCAAGGCACGCCTTCGCGCTCAGCGGAGGCGATCAACGCGGGTTCGCCTCTGGCGAAGAAGGACATGTTCCGGGGCTCGGGGAGACTTTCCGGCGACGGCCAGGGCCGGGCCGCGAGCAGCGCGTTGCGAGGGAACTCTGCCTGCGCCTCCCGCGCCGCTTGCAGTCCCGCCCAAGCCGACCACGCCCCGACGATCGCCAGGAACACCGCCCAACCTCTCGTAATGAGGAGAGCTCCCTCGCGGCGCGATCCGTACAGGATCACCGTCACGGTCCAGGACCCCGTTGCGTAAGCGAGCAGGAACGGATCCACCTCGTTCAACGCGGCGTGTGTGATCCCGAGGGCCGTAACGCCGACCGAGACGGATCCATGGAACGCAAGCCCCCACGTCCACGCTGCGGCACTCCCTCGCCTGAGGTGGTAGGCGATGAGGAGCGGCAGAGCAGACCACGGTGTGACCCCGGGGACGTCGACGACGTCCGGCCACAGGAACAGCGCGCCGACGGTGAGCCCCGCCCACAGGATGAGGTACGCGGCAAGGATTCCCGCGCCGACGCGCTCCTCGGCCAAGTCGGGTACTCGCGATCGCTCCGTGCCCGCCACCATCCCGAGGAAAGGCTAGCAAAACCGTCGACTGCGAGACGTGGGAAAGTCCCTCACGAGCGATCGACGCCTGTCCTTTTCTTGGTATGGATGCGTTCACGGCTGTCGTTGGACACGGCTGGGGTCTGAGACTCCGGGACGAGTGGTCCACCTTCCCCGGTGGAACACGAACTCCTCCTCCGCTGTCCCACAGAATCGGATCGTCTCGACTAGGTGCCAGGCTTGGTCGAGGCGGGAGAGTCATCTGAGCACCGAAAGTCAGTCGCCGCGGATGCCGATAGGACTTTCGTGGGGATGACCGGGCGCTTTGCGCGTCACAAGATCAAGCGATACAAGCGCAATTTCTGGCGCAAGCATTGGTGGCGCGTGGGCGTCATCGCTGGGATCGCGCTGTCGGTCGCCGCGACTCTCAGGTTCCTTTGGCCGGAGCAGGGGGTTCCGCTGTGGGCAACGGTGTTGGCGGTAGTAGTCGCAAGCGCCGGTGTCGCAAGTGACAGCTTCTATGGAACCTCACAACTCGCTATGGGCCGCGACGCGGAAAAATGGACGTCGGACGTTCTCCGTAAGCGAGGTCCCCGCGGGTCGATCGTTATTGACTGGATTCCGTTTGGCGAACGGGACGTCGACCACGTTCTCGTTGGACGGGCAGGCGTGTGGGCCGTGGAGACGAAGTACACTGACTTCGATATCAATCTGGCGGGGCCAGGGGAACGCTTCGGGATGCAGTGGGCGGCACAGGCTGAGCGAAACGCTCGGACGCTCCGCCTTCTGTTGCGCTCATTCGGGATCGAGGTGGAGGTGGCTCCGTTGGTCGTCGTCTGGGGCCCCGAAATCAGCGGAACTCCCGCCTGGATTCGCAGCGTGCAGATCCTCCGGGGACCTGACTTGCGCGTCGTCACGCCTTGGGCTAATGACGAGCACGCATTGTCACAAGCACAGGTTGATTGCGTCCGGCGCGTCCTCACAGCACATCGCGAGCGCCGTCTGAAGCACGACCGCGCAGAGCGGCGCGCGGCATCAAAGCGACGCGGGATGCTGGAGCGCCTGTCCCGCGGGTGGGGCGCCCCCTTCTCGAACTGACACCACCCGGGCTCGACTTCTTACAATGGACCCGTGCGAAGGGCGGGCCATCGTTGAGTTACCAAGATCCTGACAGGGTCGGCACTTACGACATCCTGGCGCGGCTCGGAGCCGGCGGCATGGGGGTTGTGTACCTGGCTGAGGACGAGTCGGGACGCAAGGTTGCTGTGAAGGTCGTACGACCAGAACTCGCACATGACGAAGAGTTTCGACGTCGATTCGCTCGAGAGGTCAAGGCCGCGGCGAGCGTGGGTGGCGCATACACGGCCCAGGTTATCGAGGCGGACGCTTCGGCGGATCTGCCGTATCTCGTTACTGAGTACATCAAGGGGCCCAACCTCGACGAGTTCGTTCGAACGCGCGGGCCGCTGGATGAGACCCAAGCGAAGGCCCTGGCCATCGCCCTTGCGGAGGCTTTGGCCGCGATCCACGACGCGGGTCTAACTCATCGGGATGTAAAGCCTTCAAACGTCTTGCTAGGCACTGATGGCCCGCGGCTTATCGACTTCGGAATCGCTCGGGCCGCGGACGCGACGGCGATCACGCGTTTCGGTATGAGCGTCGGTACGCCGGCTTGGATGGCGCCCGAACAGGCGCAAGGCAAGGAGGTAACACCTAAAGCGGATCTGTTCTCATGGGCGTCGGTCGTTGTCTTTGCATCGACTGGGAGCGCGCCCTTCGGTGGGGGGCCGTCTGATGCGATCTTGTACCGCGTCGTACACGAGCCACCTGATGTGGCCGAGGTGCCTTCTTCCCTGGTCGCACACGTTGCGAGCTGCCTCGAGAAGGACCCTTCGAGGCGTCCCACAGCCACCGAGCTCTTGAGGGAAATGGCCGGCTATAGAGAAGGTCTCCCTCTTCCCGAGTTGTCGGAGGCCGCCAGAACCTTGGTTCAACGGGCCTGGGTGCTCCAACGCACACTTCGGATGCCGAGAAGGAGGTGGAGGCGCGTTGCACTAACGGTAGGCGTTGTCGTCCTGGCCTTGCTGGGGGCCGGACTTTGGTTGACTACGAGAACTACGCCCGAGCGGGTCTCCACCGAGGACCAGGACCCTCCCGCTCTGGCCCACGTTGGAGCTCCGGAGACAGAGCTTGTCTATCCCGAGAGGATCTCGGCGTCGAGCGGAGCTCCGTCCAGTCGGGATGCGGCCGGAAGCCCTGTGACGTACGAGGCGACGAATATGGTCGATGGTGACGTCGAGACGGCGTGGAGAACAAGAGGGGATGCGTCAGGCGAGACGATCACGTTGCAGTTTGCAGAGCCGATAAGGATCTATTCCTTAGGGTTGATCCCCGGCTATTCGAAGATTGACCCCACCTCCGGGGTGGATCGGTTTCGACAAGAGCGGGTTATCACAGAAGTCGTGTACGACCTCGGAAACGGCCACGAACTGCATCAGTCGTTCAAGGACGAACCGACTCTGCAGACGATTTCTGTGGATGGTGTTTCCGCAACCTCAGTGACCATAGAAATCATTGGAACTGCTCCTCCGGGTGACAAGGCATTCGATTTCACCGCGATTTCGGAGATCCAGGTCAAGGCTGAGGGCGGAGCGTCGGTTGCGACGCGTCCGAGCAAGGGCGTTTCCTCGCCACATGACTTGACGGCTCAGGATGCGTGTTTCTCTACCGACACCGGCGTCCAGGGATGCTTTTGGACGGGAGCTGCGATGGCGCAACGCCTCGGGGTCGATTTCGCCGGCTACGGCGGGGATCCCGGGGTGTTCGGCAGCGACAAGTACCACCTTTGCCTAGCGACGACAAGCTATGTGGTTGACGCGCTCGTCGGGAACGTAACGGGCGTATCGATGGAGGGGGGCGAAGGGATAGACATCATGGTGGGACAGGGTGTCGGGCGTGAGGCCGCGCACGCCGCTTACGACGAGGCGGTGGCGTATATGTCGACGGCTTCTGAGACGTCAGACGCGGCCGCAGCGCAGGGAGTAGCAGAACGGCTGATGGAGCTTTGTTCGCCCTGAGGCCGACACCCTCAAGGGAGAGGCGCGACGGTGTTGAAGGGCCGATCAGCCGTCAGGCTAGGGGTGTCGGGGATCGCTCGAACGCCGCTGGCCACTTCTGAGTTGCCCGACCGGAATATCGTCGTGTGGGAATCGGTCCCGTCGCTGCCTGGCAACCGAGGCGCGCCACGACGTCGGCATGTGGCTCCCATGCCTCCGCCTCCTGACGCGATTGAGGCATCGCCTGGAGTAGTCGGCTAATTCCGACAACTATGCTTTCTCGTAGTGGACGAGAGGTCACAAGAGTTGCTGGTTCTTCGGCTCGTTCTAGAGCATGTGTACGAGTTCGTTGACTGGCCCCAGCTGAAGGATCTGCACCGGCGGATCTATCGAGATCTCCGGGCGGACTTCGACGTGCGGAAGGTAGCCGCGCGTCTTGCGCCTAGCTCGTGGGCGCATTCCTGGACGCTTCAGGAGACGCTAAGTCTCCCTGCGTCGGCCTTTCGGGAACTCCCTGAAGCCGCCGCCCTATTGGACGCGCTGGTCCAGCTCGTTCGTTATGCGGTCGATCGTTATCGGGCATCTACCGGTGAGGTGGAGGTGACAGAGAGGGAGGTCGCCGCGGCGTTGAACATCAAGGACCCTGAATTGCGACTCTTACCTCTGGTCGCCTGGCGGGAGCCCTTTATCACCAAGGGACAGAGAAGAGGGGACGAGGGGTGGGTCCTTGAGATTTCCGACGAGATCGTCCGGCTCGATGGGGTCGCGGATGTCGAGGGATATCTAGCTGTTCAGGATGCCTTCAAGGCCCGCGACGACGAAGAGCAGGCCGCGATGGCGAGAGCCCACCTTGAGATGATCGAGGCGACATCCGGACGCACGACACAAGTTGTTTCGGGAGCCGATCTCGAAGGGTCGACCGAGCCTCAGGCCAGAAGCGCGCCTCTTGCTTTCTTCCGGCGCCACAAGAAAGGACTGGGTACATTCGCCGGCGCGGTACTGGCCGGCCTGGTGATATCGCTCATTGAGGGGTCGTTGTTCGAAGACGGCACTCCGCCGCCGCCGACCCCTGCGACGGCTGCGCCGGCCACCCTCGGCCCGACCTATCTCGCGACGCCGTCGCGCGGAGCGACCGTCGCCCCAGGCGAGTCGATGATCTGGTGGGGCGGTGAGCGGGCCACGGTAGGACATTCGGCTAGCCGCGTGCATACGACTCCCGGGCTGAAGGCCGCGACCGGCAACTTCAACGACGACGGGTTCACTGACCTCATTTGGTACTCCGCCGCCGGGCGGGTCTTCGTATGGTGGGGTACGGGCGACGAGGCATTCGATGAACAGCCACCCACGCGCGTTGCTGAAGGACTGACGCCTACTGCCGGAGACTTCGACGGTGACGGGGTTGACGATGTCTATTGGTATGGCCCTCGAGCGACTGAGGAGATGTGGTGGGGCGATCCCGAGGGGGAATGGACGAAGGACACCATCTACCCGATGGACATTCGGTGGGACCAGCTCATCGCCGGCGACTACAACGGCGACAGGTTTGACGACATCTGCTTCTATCGCAACCGCCCGAAGCGAGTTGAATGTGAGAACGACCTTTATCAGGCTTACTGGTGGGGGACTTCCGACCGCGACAAGCTGGATGCTCAGGAGACGAGGGCTTCCAGCACCGGGTGCTACTACAAGTTCTTTGCGGACGACCTTGACGGCAACGGAATCGATGATTTTCTAGCGTATGGACTGCTCTCCAACCCTCGCGACTCGATTACGTTTCACGACCCGTTCTCGCCCGGCGAGCCCATAGCTGGCGAAGCGTTCCGCGTCGAGCAGAATGATGGCTTTCGGCCTGCGGTAGGCGACTTCGACGGCGACGGAAACGGTGACATCTTCTGGTTCGCACCTGCGGGACCCGACTTTCAGTGGTGGGGATCGACCACGCGCGTCGCCTACGGTTCGGATGCGACCGCGGTTCTGCTCGATGGCGAGTTCTTCCCGATCGACGGAGACTTCAATGGAGACGAACGGGACGACATCCTCTGGTACGCGAGATGAGCTCAGCTCAGGGCATAAGAGGGCTTGCCCTGGGTGTGGGGGTCTGAGACGCCGGTCGATCCAACTTGGTTCTCGAAGCAGAACCTCACCCTCGCCCTCAAGCCGTACCAGGGGGAGGCTGCGTCGTCTTGTCAGCCTCAGCGGTCCTCGACGACTGACAGTCGGTTCTTTCACGCGGTCGGGCTCAACTCGCTAGGGGGGGCTGCCGGGAGTCCTTCAGCCCAAGCTTTTTCTGAAGTGAATCTACGAACGTCCAGGTCTCCATCGCTGCCTTCGCACTCTCGTGTTCGTAAGCTGCCTTTGCGCCTTCCACGTCGTCGGAGGCCGAACTGCCCGTATCGAGGTTACGCGCATGCTCCCGGTAGATCCGCAAATTCTCATGGCAGGTAAGGATGCGCGTGGCTGCTCCTCTTTCCGCGCGAGGCAGGACGATAGCGGCCCTAGCCACATATTCTGCTACGTGGGTTGGCAGAAGGCCGTTGTGCGCCCGTTCTTTGGTGATGAGTAGATACAGGTCGTACCGAACGCGCTTCAATTCCTGACGACGCTGTAATAGCCATCCTCCAGTGAAGGAGGTTAAGGCCCCCAGGGCTGTCCCCGCCAGGAGCAGGATGACGCTGCCGTCCACGCTTCGGAGCCTAGACTCCCTGCGCTGCGACCCTCGCCCGACTAGATGGGCAGTTATCCAGGCATAGGATTCTTCGGATGGCCAAGCGGGTTCAGTATCCCTTCCACTCGCTGGAGGACTTCCTCACGTCGAGGGCTCTCCATGTGGATGGGCAGCTAAATGACGGTTGGGGCGCCGAGTTTCCCGTCAAGGGGCGTGAGATCTATGCGACGGTGCTATTCGCGGACATTACTGCCTTCTCTGAGAGAACACGCGACCTGACGCCTGCTGAGACACTTATCTTCGTGAACAACTTCTTCGCGTGGATCTCGGCCGAGACGATCAGAGGAACCCCCGGGATCGTCGACAAATACATCGGCGACGAAGTGATGGTGGTGTACTCAGAGGAGTTCGGATCGAAGGATCCATTTGCGGATGCTGTACGAGCCGCTAGGTGGATGGCCCAAAACGACGCCCTGGGCTTCAGTCCGCACATTGGGATCGCGTCCGGGAGGGTCATAGTCGGCTATGCCGGCACCCCGTTGAAGTACAACTGCTCCGTGTTTGGTGCCCCCATGGCGATAGCTGCCCGCTGCGCGGCCGTCAAGGTTCAACGCGAGCACCCGTACGGGGCCGTCGTCGTCTTCCCGGCTACCGATTGGGGGGACAGAGATTTGCGAGAGGTGATTCCACCTCAGCACTGCGAGGGGCGCGACGGCGAAATCGTGGAGCTCCCATATGACTGGGAGCTCAGCGACCCGCGTGAAGAAATCGTGAAGACCACAACCCTGCAGATCCGCGAGCTCGTGAAGACCGGAATCTGGCTTCCATATCCCGGGAGCGGACCGGAGGATCGCGCTCGCCGCGGTCTGTCGGACCTTCGGCGGTCAGGCTTGTACCGCCCAGACCTTGCCGACTGAGCTCGCTGCCCCGCACGCTGAACGAGTGCCAGATGCAAGAGCCTCCTACGCACGGCCGAAAGTGAGTCGTGCAAGTGTTGGGAGTCATCGCCACTGGATGGTCACGGACGTGGTTCCCGTTGTTGGTCGGTCTCGCCAGATTCTGGCAGGGAGGTCTCTCCGAAGTATTCGTGAACGTGGTCGTTCCCGCGCAGGTAGTGCGCGACGAGCTGCATCCAGTCGTCGTTAGGGATCGCACCGTCAACTCGGAACAGCTTCTTGTAGTGGAGTCCGCTGCGCTTCGGACGCCGTTCGTAGGGGTCGTATCCCTCCTTGGCGAAGAGCTTGACCGCTCCGTCCAGGTGAACGAACGATCCCTTGTCCATGTCCCTCAGCGAGTGGACGTAGCGGTTGATGAACCAAGGGTGCCCCGCCTGGGGATCCCACTCCGGCTCCAATGGGAAATACGTCTCCTCAATCTCCAATGCCTTCTGCGTCTCTGAGTTGAGCTGCCACCTGAACTCTGTGACGGCTACTGGATAGTGGAGTGGTTGTACTGGTGGGCGGGTCCAGTGCCGTGTGACTCCGACCTGCCCCGGGTCGTCGATCCCCGCCAAGGAGAAGGGCGGACCGTACCAATAGTCCTCCTCGAAGACGGTGACGACGTCGGCGACGGGAGCTGAGTGAGCCGTGTCGAGACCAACAGCTACTGAGCGTCCCGGATGCTGGGCGAGGAGCGCGAGGCGGCGCAGGAAGTCGAAGCTCGGGGTACCTCCGAAGTGCCGGCGCAAGAACATCGAGGGTGGGATCGCAACCTTGTCGAGCACGGCGTAGTGGTCGTGGAGAAGTAGGTCGTCATCAAGCTTGTACAACCCGTCCTTGGTCCTTTTCGTCGGCAGGTGCGGAGCAGCGGCGAATGCCCGGTCGCTGAGTTTTCCGGCAATCTCGTCCGCGGCTCTGTAACGCACACGGCCCAGCCACAGCTCGAGAAGCATCTCCGCGAGATAGTCGTCTCGCTCCTCATCGGTGTCTATCCGGTTGTGGCGGAGCTTCCAAGTGAGATAGCTACCGATCGAGTCGAGCTCCTTGATGAGGTGACTACGCTCGCTGGCGCGGACAATACTCAGGGCGTCGGCGTGGGCCCGTTTATAGACGGGCTTGTCGCGCCACCACCGCAGCACCAGCGACGGGAGCAGACAATCATCCGCCTCGAGAGCGAGTGCACAGACGCTGTCTGGAGGTGGCTGGTCGACGACGGACACCATTCCACTATTCTCCGGTTTCTACGTGGCGTCAGAGCCCGTCTCGAGGATGACTAGGGAGATGAGTGCTTGAGTTTCACGGTAGCCCGATGTGGTGTTTCAAGTACGCCGCGAGGAGGGTGCTGACGACGCTCTGGCCTACTTCGCCGATTGCTGCTCGAAGTCGCACTAGGCGCGTTCGCTCGTCAGAATCCGTCGCGTTGTCGATCTGCAGCTGCAGAACGTCTAGGAGTGCCTCATACGAGCTCTCTGAAGGCCACTGTCCAATCTGCCGTCGTGCCTCGGCCGACAGACGGATTCCATACATGTCCCACGGTGTCGACGTCCACTCCAATAGGGAACCGACGACAAGTCCGGACTCGTATAGGCGACGCAGCTCCCTTCGCGTCGCGTCTAGCTCCAAACCTGCAGTCTTGGCAATGTCCGCAGTCTGTAGCCCGTCGGCGTCGTCCTCTTCCAGCTGGAAGACCGCCTCCAGGATCGGCAGCGCGAGCCGGTTCCACGTCTCCTCAACCAACGTCGCCACCCCCGTCATGGTCCTGATCGTCTAGCAGAGTAATGAGTTCGTCGTCGGCAATGCCTTGCGTAAGGCGCTGCACGTAATCCCGGAGGTCTTGGCGGTCCACTCCCAGATGCTGAGCCACGTGCCGAATGCCGTGCATCATCCCCAGGTGGATTCTGTACGTGTCGAAGCCGCGCGCCTTGTCTTCTTTCATCAAGGCTGCCGAACTCTCTAGCTCCTTTAGCACCCACGCACGGAAGCGGGCCTCGTCGAGATTGTCCCGCATGTCAGTCAGTCCTCTTCGAGGTGATGCTGTAACACCCGATCTCTCGGAGAGCGTCGTTCATCTCGGGGATCTCGGGGTCCTTCGGATCGAGGGCATTGCGGATCTCGAAGAGCTCGCGACACTCGGTACCTGCATCGAGGCGGCCGTAGAAGTCGTCTCCACCACCGCCGCTCCCGCTGTCGCGGCCAGCGCAGGCGATGCCGACCGCCATCCCGGCTACAGCGACCACGCGAACGAGCCAGCTCATGCCTAGCCGGTCCTTTGATTGCGGAGGGGAGCCCGGTCTTTGACGGACTGGGGCGTCCAGGGCCAGATGTTGATCGGGGACCTCGGGCTCCTCGAGCGCAAGCCGCGCGAGCTCTTGAGGCTTACCTGGAGGCTAGCCTTCTTGCACGACCGGTCGAAGTGATCGAGGACCTCGCAGCGGTAGCGGTCGGAGCCGCTGAGCGCGGGCGCGTCGAGCGCAAGTAGCGACGGCTGGTGCGACGTCGACCAATAGGTGAACTTGTCGAATGAGCTCCAGGAGTAGACGGCCATCCCGGCGAAGAGGTCGGCGACCTGGACGAGCGGGTTCTCGTGCGAGCGGCATGGCGACAGCCGCTCGATCTCGATCCTGTCCGACAAGTCGGCGAAGCAGTGAGAGAGCCTGTTGGACCGCCGCGCCGCGTTCGTCAGGACGTCGTGCAGTTCGTCCCAATTCAGGGCCGACTGCTCGTCCGGGCGGAGGGTCCACACGCCGTGGCGACCCGCCGCCATCTTCGTGAAAATCCAGTAGTACATCCGCTCGAGGTTCGCGATGTCGTCGCGTCCCTGGTGCGCGTGCCGCGAGTCGTGCGTGTCCCACAACAGCACGTTCACGCGCAGGCGGTCGAGCGAGCAGAACACGAGGTCGAGGATCTCGGTTGCGAGATCACGCCGCCGAGCGTCTCGCAGCTTTTTCCATCCGAACTCCGAGACGCCAGCGTCGGCGAGCAGGCGACCGACCGTCAGAACGAGTTCGGACTCTGCTGCCTTCGGCAGGCTGACGGCGGCCACCGCCCGATAACGCCCCTTGTTCCACGTCGACTCGTCTGCGTACGCGACGTACCGCATCGGGCTGCGCATCAGCTCGCTGACCATTCGTGGATTTTCACTAGCAGCCCAGCCACATCTCACTCCTGACGCCCCCTCGGCCGCCCGGCCAGGACGCCGCGGCTGCCTGCGATTATGCCCGAACGCACGTTCGGGCTGGCGGATTTGCGGGGGAGGCTTGGTGGGGCCATTTTGCCCGGTGAGCTATGGCTGCATCGCCTGGGTCGTGTGTGTGGCGAGATTTGTCGGAATAATTTCGAGAATTTGGCGTTTGCGGAAAATCTTGTCCGTGCCCGGTTGTCCTAGTAGGTATGGGAGCCAGAGGCCTGACGCCGGCGCAGCCTGCAGGGCGCCTGCGCCTCCTTCGCCACGGAGCGTCGATCGCCCTCGCCGCAGGCATCTTCGTCTTGTGGCTCGGTTCGTTCTTTCTAGGGAGCCTCGAGGTCTGCCGTGACTCCCTCGCGCAGGTCGGTACCCAACCCCGTCGTCGAGACCTGCGGACCGCCCACGGCGTCGGACTTTGCTGTTGCATGGGGAGCAGTGGCCGTGCTCATGCTTCCCGAGGTTTCCGAGGTCGCCGTCGCAGGACTTGCGTTCAAGAGGCGTGAGTAGAGCGAGGGAGCGGGCGGCCTTTCGCCGCTTCGGTGTGACCGGAGGTCGACGCGCCCTTCTCGCGCCTCTTCATGTCGGTAGGAGCACGTCCGGAGCAGCAGCCGTGCTTCATGTTGTCGGGACGTGTAGAGGCCGGTGCGCTCTCCACATTACGGCGGGTACGCGACGCTTTCTCGCCAAGGGCGGATCGAGCAAATGATGTAGTCGATTTGGCCACGTTGTCGGTGTGCCACGTGATCGTGGGACACCTGTCGGGGGGTCACGGCACGGACATGTCGTGTCCGGAAGGGCATCTGTTGGCGCACAATCTCCGGGATGAGTCAGGAGCACGGCCGGGGTGCCGCGGGAGGTAGAGCCAACGAAGGCGGAAGCGTCCATCGCGCCGGTGTGGCGGCGTATCTCGCTGCCCATGCCCTGACTGGGTTATCGGTGTCGCTTGGCCACGAGCGTTCACCGGGCCCGCCGGAGTTCCTGTGGCTGGAGTCGAGCGGCGCGATCGATGATCTTTGGTGCGGCTTTGGTCGAGCACGGTGGGAGGTTCAGGCAAAGCGTCGTTGCAACTGGGACACCGTTTGCTTTTCGAAAGTCGTCGCCCAGTGGGTCTCAGCGGTCCGTTCTGGTGAGTACGGCGAGAACGACAAGCTCGTCCTGGCGGCAGGTCGAGTGTCAGGACCCTTGAGGATTCTCGGCGACGCGCTTCGCCGCCGCCGGCGAAATTCCGACGCCGAGTTGCTTCCGAATGAGAAGAAGGCACTCGACAGGCTTCGGCGTCACGCGGTGTCGACTGGCTGGCTCGACATCCTTGAGGAAGTGACCGCCTCCGCGATGGTCGTGGAGCTCGAGGTCGAATCAGTAGCCCACTCCGCGTTTAGGGAAGCGGCCCGTGCGCTTGATGGAGTGGTAGTCGAACGAGGTTCCGGCCTCGCCGCTATGAACGCACTCGCGAGGTTCTTTCATACGGAGGGCGCACGTTCAGGGGCCAGTGGCGCGGATGATTGGTTGAGGGTCCTGGATCAGGCGGGAGTACGTCCTGGCCCCTCTTCGACGCAGACCCTGGCGGGGGATGCAAGGGCAATGGCGACGTACAGGCGCGGCCTCGCCCGACGCAAAGACATGTTGGACGTCGACCTCCTCGGGGGCGGCGTCCCTCCGATGAGGGTGCCCGAGCTTCTTGACACCTTCGAGGTGGCGCTTCCAGCCCCGGCCGACGAGTCTTGGTCGAACACACCGGACCTGGCCGACCTGGCTCGAAGATGGCGACGCTTTGGGATCGTCGGGCTTCCGGGAAGCGGCAAGACGACGGCGCTTGAGCAGCTTGCTGCCGCGTGGGCTGACGACGCCGACGCTCCAGTTCCAGTTCTCGTGCGTCTGCACAAGGTTCTCCCGATGCTCCGGGATCGCCGACCGTTGGAGGTCGAGGATTGGTGCGGTCTAGGTGATGCGGTCACGCTCGATCTCGTTCCAATTCTCGCCGACCGGGTTCGACGGGGCGGTGGCGCCCTCTTTCTCGACGGGCTGGACGAGTGCCGAGATCAGCAGGGTCGCGCAGCGTCCGCCATCCGGGATCTTGCTGATGAGTTGAACGCCGACACCGGCCTGATCTTCTCGGTCCGGGAAGTGTCGTCGGGAGTCGCGAGGTCCACTCAGCTCCCCCTGACCACGCTTCGGGAGCCTAGTCACCTTGAGTACCTCATTGGCGACCTCGTGGAACATGTCGCGAAGAACGATGTTGCTGCGACTGCCGACTTGCCCGCGCTGCGCGAGTGGTTCGATGAATCACAGAACCTTCACCCGGACATCTGGGCCGTCCCGTTGTTCGCTGTTCTCCTCGCAGTCCATGCTGCGCGAACCCCTTCCCCTGATCTTCCGACGACGCGTGCGGAGGCGCTCGTCGCTGCGGTCAAGGACTCAGTTCGGCGGTGGGAGCGTGAAAAGACGTATGACCCCGCCGCCTGGGACCGCGATCTTGAGCCCGGAATGCTCCTTCAGGGTTTCACGGTTATCGGTCATGAGCTCATGCTGGGCCAAAGAAGCGTCTCCCAGTGCGCGAGAGCCGTTGCGACTGCTCTGGCGGAACCGTGGGGATTAGCCCCTGCCCGGTCCGGGGACATCGCCCTCGACATTCTTGTCTGGTGGAGTGAGCGCGTCGGGGCATTCGTTGTGGAAGCGGGGGAACTTCAGTCGCGTCTCCGGATGTTCTCTGAGGTCGGTGACGCGATGTGGGCGGCGCGTGAATCGAGCGAGGGCCGAACAGAATGGCTTCATCGGGTGCTTCAACACCCGGGGAAGTACCGCGAGCCGGCCTTGCTCGCTGCTGCACTGGATCCATCATGTGCCAATGAGCTCGTAACCGCGGCGACTTCGCCGGAATCGGTTCTCTTGGCCGCAGACGCGGTCCTCCAGGGTTCCAGACCGAGTCACGAGGCTGTCGCCAAACTCTTGACTTGCCTAGGCGACTTCTTAAAGACCCCTCCAGCTCCTCGTGAACGGGAGCGTGACAAGAAAGTGCCCCTAAAGGAGCGGGTGGCCGATGCTCGGACTCAGGCAGACGGGTCCGGGTGGAGGTTCGGCTATCGGCTAGCGGCTCTTCCCCTCCCCCCAGGTCTTCGACGTAAGCGTGACGAGTGCCTGGGGCACGTTGATGGGATCGAGCGCCGCGCAGTTGCAGCGGCCCTTGCCGCCGCCGCTGACTGCGGTTTCGACGGCCGAGACCCAGATGAGAAGGAGCGGCGGGCGTTGCACTCGGTACTCGAGTTGCCGATCCCTGTGAAAGAGCGGCCACCGCCGCGACGATCGAGGCGAGACCCGATTGAGCTCTCGTCGGGTCCGCGCGTCGCCAGGGGGCGCGCGGAAGCGGTGATCGCCGCGATCCGACTAGTCGGATTAACACGAGAGACCGCTGAGGGTGCGGCAGAGCTGTCGCAGCGCGTCTGGGTCGGCATTTCAGAGAGACTCCGCGCGGCTATCAGAGCAGCGGGGTTCGCCGACGAGTTAGTGCAAGCTAGCGAGACTCTCGGGCTGGGGCGGACATATGCCGAGCTCCTTGGGCCTGATCCTTACTTGCACATGCGACTAATCCTGTCGGCTGTTGCGAACCTTACCGACGGACCAGCCGTGTGGTGGGAGCCGTGGCGGCTATGGCGCCTGGACTCCGTGGGTTCGCTGTTCGAGGTGCTCGATGAAGGACCGCATCCGCTAGGCGCCGGACAAGCAGCAGCGAGAAACGACCCCGAGCTGGTGCGCCATCTCGCGGTTATGGCCGCGGGCGCAGTCGGGTTGCCTCTGCGCGTCGTCGCGGCGGAGTGCAGGCGGGCGCTTGAGATGCTCGAGGACGATGCCCTCGGGACGTTTGTGCTCCTTCACACGCGACCTGACCCCTCTCGGTCGACAAAGCCAGGCGCGCCGGCTATTCGAGCAGAAGATGTTCCGGTCCTCGCTAGTTGCCTGAGACGCCGCAACCCGTGGCTTTTTTGGCCGGCGGCTGTGTGGCTAGACCGGGCGAAGCGTCCTGACCTGCTGGATATCTTCTTGGACGCATTGCCTGACATGTGGGGGGAGCATCGCTATGTCGTGGCGACGTGGTTGCCCGAGGCGACCGGCCGTAGGGACATTCATGAAAAATGGATTCACGAGGACGATCCCGTCCTCCGAGTTGTGGCGTCCAGGGAGCTCGCGAAGGCTGCCACCGATGTCTCCGTGATCCTGCCCCTCCTGCGACACACTGACTTGCTTGTTCGACTGGAAGCATTGCGCGGCCTCTCAGATCGCCGGCCCGAGCTAGTGCCGGAGGCGGCACGCATCGCGGTTTCAGAGACCCCTTCTGTCTGGACGTGTCTGGACTGCGGATCTCTCGAGGCGATGGCGACATTCGACTGCACCAATTGCTCGCGAGGAGCGCGTCGCGCGCTCGAGGAGGAGGTCGGGCGGCTTATCGAGACGCTAGGAGACTCGTCAGCCCCGCGCGTCATCGAGCAATAGCGGCCGTATCCGCACTGGAGAAGGCCGCCCGTCCTAGAGGAAGCGACGTCAGTCAGTGGTATCGCGCGTCCGAAAGGGCTCAATCAGCTTTACGCTATTGGGCAAGTTGGGCGAACAATTGTTTCACGAGACGGGTGGGGGAGGTCTGAACCGTGATCGAGCGAGTGGTAATTCGCGGATATCGCCGGTTCGGGGATCTAGACGTCGAACCCACTGCAGGTATGAACATCATCGTGGGCGACAACGAATCCGGAAAGTCGACGCTGCTGGAGGCCATCGCACTCGCGCTGACTGGGAAGCTGAACGGACGATGGGCGATCGAAGAACTGAATCCTTTCTGGTTCAACCGAAAGCTCGTCTCCGACTTCTTTGACGCCAACCACAAGAAGGAGCCGCGCCGGCTTCCAGAGATTGTGATCGAGCTATACCTGCGAAACGATGATGCCCTGCAGTCACTCCGCGGCGTGCACAACTCGCTTGAGGTGGATTGTCCTGGAGTGCGCTTCTACGTCGGACCCTCACCAGACTACGAAACAGAGTTTGCGAACTACCTAGCAAGTGGGCCGCCGCCCATCGTCCCCGTTGAGTTTTACGACGTGGAATGGCGGCACTTCGGCGACCTTCGGCTCAGCCAGCGCCCCAAGGAGCTGGGTGTCGCCCTGATTGATGCCCGAACGATCCGATCAACGTCAGGTATCGACTACCACACGCGCGAGATGCTCACAGCAAACTTGGACGCGGGCGAACGTGCTGCGATCTCGATCGAACACCGCCGCGCCCGACAAGACATTTCGGAGCGGGTGTTGGCTTCGATAAACGATCGGATCGAGCGCGAGAATGCCTCGCTCCATGAGCAGCCAATTGGGCTGCAAATGGACCAGTCGTGGCGGGCGTCGTGGGAGTCAGGAGTAGTCCCGCAAGTCGATGGCATCCCGTTCGCGATGGCTGGGCAAGGTCAACAGGCCGCCGTCAAGGTCGCCCTAGCCATGAGTCGGAGTTCCACGTCTACGTACGTGCTGATGGAGGAGCCTGAGAACCACCTGTCGTACACCGGTTTGGTCCGACTCCTCTCCCGAGTGGAGTCCCTCGCGGGCGAGGACCAACAACTCTTCGTTACCACGCACAGCTCATTCGTGGTGAACAGGCTTGGACTCGATAGGTTGGTGTTGCTCCATGAAGGTAGACCTGTCCGGCTGGGGGAGTTGGGCGCGGACACGGTTGACTATTTCCGAAAGCTTCCGGGCTACGACACGCTTCGTCTCGTCTTGGCAGAGAAGTTGGCGCTCGTCGAGGGTCCGTCTGACGCGATCGTGCTGGAACGGGCTTTTCGGGATGCCGTCCACAAGAGTCCTCTAGAGGCAGGGGTTGACATCGTCTCAATGGGTGGACTCACGTTTAAGCGCGCCCTCGAGGTCTGCTCCTGTCTCGGGCGCCAGGCTGTCGCCCTTCAGGACAATGATGGAGTGGAGCCCGACACCATAGAGGCGAGTGTGGAGCATCTTCTGGAGGAGGGACGGCGCGTCCTCCTGGTGAGCAACCCCGCGCTCGGGCGGACCCTCGAACCTCAGCTGGGCGCGGTCAACGAGGACTCATTGCTGAGGGAGGTGCTCGGTCTAAGTGCGAGAGCGGACATTCAGACTTGGATGAGGAACAACAAGGCCGAGGCCGCTCTGCGAATCTTGGACTCTCCGCGGACCATCTCCTATCCCAGCTATATCCAGGAAGCGGTGTCGCTCCTTAAGTGAACCGCCTTACGCTCGCCGTTGCTGGGGGCCGCAAGACACAAAGTGTGGTCGAGGAGTGCGCCGGCGCCAACTGCCGGACCCTCGTGCTGACTTTCACACTGGCGAACCAGAAGGAGTTGCGGGATCGACTCGCGATGCGTCGTCCCCTCGTAGGACGTGTTGAAGTACGTGGGTGGTTTAGCTTTCTTCTTGGTGAATGGGTACGTCCGTACCTCCCGAGGAGGTTTCAAGGACGTCGCCTCGAAGGGCTGAACTTCGACGGTGATCCGGGTCGGTACGCGAAGGACGAACGCAGGTTCCTGGACGACGAGAATCGCGCCTACAGACGACACCTGGCGCAGCTTGCTGTACTCACAAACGCGGCTTCTAGAGGAGCCGTTGTCGACCGCATCTGTCGGATGTACGACCAGATACACGTGGACGAGATCCAGGACCTCAATGGCTACGACCTAGAGGTGCTTGCGCTCTTGCTGCAGTCGGGTCCTCCACTGCATCTAGTCGGCGATGTACGGCAGGCGCTGATCTCAACCAACGAGCGGGATCCGAAACACAAGCAGTACAAGGGCATCGGGATCAAGACGTGGTTCGAGCTACAGGAGAAGAAGGGGGTCCTGGAGATCGACCAGCAGGCGACGACGTGGCGCTCCAATCAGATGATCGCCGACTTTGCCGATTCGATCTTTGACGCAGGCTGGGGGTTCGAGAAAACCACTTCGATGAACTCACTCGTCACAGGGCACGATGGGCTCTTTGCGATCCGGACTGAAGACGTCGACGCTTATGTGGAAGCGTACCGACCACTGTGTCTTCGACATAGCGCGAACTCGGCCCGCAAGTTGGACCTGAACTTCACGACCTTCCGCATGTCCAAGGGAAGAAGCGCAGACCGCATCCTGATTGCCCCGACCAACCGAATGGTCGATTTTCTGCGCGATGGAAAACGTCTCGACCCGGCCGCGGCGTGCTCGCTCTACGTCGGAGTCACTAGGGCTCGTTTCAGCGTCGCGTTCGTGAGCGACGACGCTGCCGAACTAGAGCTTCCTCTTTGGACGCCAGCATGATCGGTTCCTCGGGTTGACGATGACGATCCCGAGGGACCTTCGTATTCCGCCGCGAATGTCGTCAGGCTCCCGGATCCCCTTAGTGTGGTCCTTGTGAAGATCGCGGACGAAGACGTTCACCGAGCGCTCAAGTACATAGCGGCTATGGCGAGCGCTGGCTATCCCCTTACCGAAGACGAACTAAGGACTTTCCTAAGCAACCCCGTCCGGGAGAACCTCCTCGCCTCTATGGTTGCGACAGCGAGGTTGCCGATGGCGATGACACTTCCCGACTGGCTCGAACAGCAGGGGTGGACACGCCGTGGAGCTGGCTTCACCGTCGAGATAACCGACCTAGGACGAGCTGTACTACGTCATCTCGAGAACGAGGAGCGGCGCGTGGAGGGACCTATCGAGGTCTTGTTGGATCCCGACGATCCCTTCTCGTATGCGCAACTCATCGGGGAGTTGGCGAGAATCGGCCCGGCGTTGCTCGTTGATCCCTTTTTCAAAGCCGCTTATATGCCCGACGTCGTCGCGCACACGAAGATCGACCGGGTGCTCGCTAGCGACAAGTTGACTCCGGCCGACAAGGCCGCGTTGGCGGTGGGAGTGAAAGCCGTTCCCGAGGAGAGGAAGCTGGAGATTCGCCTAGGACCGCGCGCGCTTCACGACCGCTGTGTGATCCCAACCGATGGAAATGCGTTCTTTCTCGGGACGTCCTTGACGGGCGTAGGGAAAAGTCTGACGGTTTTTGGCCGCTTCAGCTCCGAGGTCTCCTCCCGACTGCGCGAACTTTACGAGGCGCAGTGGGCAGATGCGGACCCCGTCCGCACGTAGCGTCGCAGAGGCGAGGGCCGCGTACCCGAGATCGACCACTTGCTCGAACCGCGCGCAGAAGGGCACTCGTGCTCGGGGGATGACGCCGGCTACTGGATGGTCGCCTCGACAGCTCCTCGAGCCTCCCCGCGGCACAGGTGAGACTTCGCGAGGCACTCACGAGCGAGCGACGCCTGTATTTTTCCTGGTATGGATGCGTTCACCGCGATCGTTGGCCTGGCTGGTCTTGTTGCGGCGGCTGTCGCGGCCTACTTTAGCTGGCAGGCTGTCCTAGCAGCTCGGCACTCGATCGCGTTGCAGCGAGAGCAGGGGCTGGAGTCCCGCAGGGAACGGCTTCTCAAGCTTCTTTCCGAACTGGAGTGGGCGACATTCAATTGGGGTGAAACGGCCTCGTTGGCAGCAGCGGGTAGAAATGTGCACGAGGGCCCGGCGGCAAGAGCCCGCTACCAAGTTGCCTACCGGGCGGCGGCGGTCGAATTCGAGCTCCCGAAGTGTCGGGAGTTGTCGAAGGAGGCGAGCGTCGAAACGGTTATCTCGTTGCACCAAGTAGCCCTTTCGGAAATCTCCGAGAAGCGAAACGCTGTAGTTGGCGAGAATCCTCCTCGTATCTAGTTCGGTCTCTGTAGCGGTGAGCGCAGGTGGACGTTCCCTTCCGGCGCTCAAGGGTCCTCGGTCGCGGCCGTGCCTCGCGGTTGTGGGGAAGCCCGACAGCGTTGCCGGCCGCAGGTCTTCCGGCCATATTCCGGCCATGCGTCATCTGCAACCATCTGCAAAGGCCCGCAGCGGCTGCGGCTGGATATGGCTCTTGACCAGGACAAATACGAAAGGCGCCGGGGCGAGAACGGCGTCGTATCACTTTGCCAAGGTGAGGGTCGCCAGTTCGAATCTGGTCGCCCGCTCGGAGAAAACCCCCTGGTAGCAGGGGGTTTTCTCGTTGGTGGAGGTGCCAGCCAACCAGGCTCGGCGGTTCGTTCCGCTCCCATTCCGCTCCTGTTCCAGAGCCATTTTCCGGCGCCTCGATGAAAGGCGCGAGGCCACGGTGCGGCAGTCCGTGAGTGACAGCTGCAAAAGGCACGGGTAGCTCGGTCACTCGCCTGCGGACGCGCCCGCGTACAGCTCGTCGAGCCCGTCACGGAGCCGCTCGTCCAGACTCGGGAACAGGTGCCCGTAGCGATCGAACGTGATGCGGATCGTCGAGTGTCCGAGCCGCTCCTGGATTTCTTTGGGGTCGGCGCCTTGCGCTATCAGCAGCGAAGCGCACGTGTGCCGGAGGTCGTGGAAGCGGTACAGGGATGTATGCCGCTCGGGGCACGAGGCGCGGCCGCAGAGGCAGAGCTTGGGATCGGCCTATGCCTTCAGGGCGGGCAGGTAGTGGCGCTTGTAGAAGTTGCGACGCAGCGGTCCGCCCTGAGTCGAGGTGAAGACGAAGCCGTCCACGGGAGGGAAATCCCGTAGATGGTCCGTGAGCATGCTCCGTAAGAAGCGCGGAAGCGAGAACGATCGCGTGGCGCCGGTCTTGGTAAAACCGGCACAGAGCCGGCCCTGACCTCGACGAGCGACTCTCGAACGAGCACGACACCCTTGAGGAGGTCGACGCTTTGCACTTTCAGCGCCGTGTCGACTTCTTTGGCGACGGGTCGGAGGAGCTAGTCTGTCCTATCCCCGAGATGTAGAGACACCTGGGTAAATCCGCGCCCGCAAAAAGAAGGCGGCGCATCCTCCTGCTTGACCGACCAAAGTCCAGCTGGAAGGAGGCACCGCCTGTGACACAGGATGATG
>JALZEI010000048.1 GCA_030862115.1 Actinomycetota bacterium | reverse complement strand
GGTGCGCGCAACAGGCGCGCACGATCGTCGTCTTCGAAACGCCGGCTTCCGGAGGTCCGAACGTCGCCGACGTCCTGCGGTCGGTTCTCGAAGCGGGCCAAATGCTCCCGACAGCCCCGCGAGTCGTGGTCGTGAGCGCGGAGCCCTCGCTGACCGTGCAGGCCCAGCTCAACTCCGCCGCCCTCGACTACATCCTTCTTCGAGTAGGGCTGGGGCGCGGGTTCCTGCGCCGGGGGTCGAAGACCGTTCCAGGAGAATGGCTTGCCGCGGCGGTAAACGCGGCCGACGATCTTGCGGGCGAACCGCGCCTCGATCTCGATCTGGCGACTCGAGAGGGATGGGAGGCGCTGCAGTTGGAGCCGGGGGACTTTGTCCGGAAGCAGTGATCTAGGCGGGCGCGCCCAAATACGCCTGGCGGATCTCGGAGTGATCGAGGATCTGGTCGCCGGTCCCCTCGTACACGAGCTTTCCCTTCTCCATTACGAAGGCCCGACCCGCGATCGCAAGTACCCCCGCGTTCTGCTCGACCATGAAGACCGTGGTGCCGTCCTGGTTGATGCGTTTGATCACGTCGAAGACGGTTTGCGTCAACACCGGCGACAGGCCCAGCGAGGCCTCGTCGATCAACAGCAGACGCGGCCTCGCCATCAAACCTCGCCCGATCGCAAGCATCTGCTGCTCGCCTCCCGACAGCGTTCCCGCAAGCTGTGTCCACCGCTCGCGCAGGCGAGGGAAGTATTCGACGGTCTGCTCCACGCGCTCCTTGTTTCCCCGGCGGTCCCGCCGATAGGGCCACGCGCCGAGCCGCAGGTTCTGCGCGACGGTGAGCTCGGGAAAGACGTGACGACCCTCGGGGACCAGCACAACTCCCTCGTGGACCAGCCGCCTGGCGTCCATCTTCGAGGCCGGCAGTTTGTGACCATCGAAGATCACCTCACCGCCCCACGCCTTGTGTATCCCCGCCAGGGTGTTGATCGTCGTCGTCTTGCCGGCTCCGTTCAGGCCTAGCAGGGCGACCGTTTCGCCCTCCTCGATGGCAAACGACAATTCCTGAAGGACCGGCAGCGATCCGTATCCCGTCCGGAGATCCGTTACCTCAAGTAGCGGCACGCTCGGTCCCCTCCGGCTCGGACTCGTCGGACTTCTTCGATGACTTGCGCCGTGGGCGGCGCGACTTCTTGGCGGGTGGTTCCGCCGCTACTTCTTCGGCGTCCGCCTGTGCGGCCGGGCCTTCCGTACCCTCCACATCGGGTTCGGGACCGTTCAAGCTCGGCGCATCGCCGCCCAGGTAAGCGGCGATTACCTCGGGGTGGTTCTGGACCTCCGCGGGCTTGCCTTCGGTAAGAATCTTCCCGAAGTTCAATACGTAGACGAAGTCACACACCCCCACGACGAGGGGGACGTGGTGCTCGATCATGAGCATCGTGAGGTTCAGCATCTTGCGCAGCTCGAGCAACCTCTCGCCCAGCGCGTGCGCTTCGTCCGGTCCCATCCCCGAGGAGGGCTCATCGAGCAACAGGATGTCGGGATCAGTGGCGAGCACGGTGGCGATCTCGATGAGCTTCAGAGTCCCGTAGGGGAGACCGTCCAGCCGCGAGTTGGCTAGATGGGTCAGATCGAAGAAGTCGAGCACCTCGTATGCGTTCTTGCGGAGGCGATGCTCCTCCGCGAAGGAACGTACGGCTCCGCCTATGCCGCCCACCGCTCCGTAGCCGATGCGGGAGTGCTGGGCGACCATGCAGTTCTCGACAACGGTTAACCCGCGCACGAGCCCGATGTTCTGGAAGGTGCGACCCATCCCTCTGGCGATGCGACGATGCGTGGGAAGCAGAGATACGTCCATCCCGCGATGAGTGACGGTTCCGGTGTTCGGCTGGTAAAGACCGGTCACGCAGTTGAAGAGGGTCGTTTTACCGGCGCCGTTGGGACCGATGAGTCCCACGATCTCCCACTCGGGGACCTCGATGTTGACGTCTTCGAGCGCCACAAGTCCCCCGAAGTGAATTCCCATGTTCTTGATCTGGAGGACGGCCGTCATCGGGCGCCCTTCGTAGGGGGACTTCCGCTTGCCTCGGGGGCGATCTCGGCCGTCTCGTCGGGAGCGGCACCGTCGCTCGCATCGGTTTCGGTGCCGTGGCCGCTCGACGGCGGCAGGCTATCTCTGGCGGCATCGACGAGCGGAGCGGCCGCGTCGTCTTCGCTCTTCCTTTTCCGCAAGGAGCGCTTGGGGTCTTTGGGCTCGTGATACTTGCCGTGGCCCTCTGGATGCAGGGAGAACTTCTGTCCCCGCAGCCAGCGTGTGAGGGGGGAGATCTGCTCGGCGATGCCTCCCGGGAACGAAACCATTGTCACGACGGCGAGAAGGGGACCGAGCACCAGCGTGAGCTGTATGCCGATCTCTTCCGGATCGCGGTTGAAGGTCTCGGCAAGGAAGTTCTCGACCGGCTCCGCGAGCTTGATGAGCTCGGGGAAGAGGGCAAAGAACGCAGAACCGATAACGACTCCCGTTCGGTTGCCCAGCCCGCCGACGATAACCATCAACACCCACAAAAGAGCGATCTGGAACTGGAAGTCGTTCGACACGACGTTCTCTGTGTGAAAAGCGAGAAGGCTCCCGGCGAGTCCTGCAAACACACCGGACACCACAAAGGCCATGACCTTGTAGGCGGTGACGTTGATGCCGTAGGAGGCGGCCACCGGCTCCGAGTGCTTGATCGACAGAATGGCGCGCCCCGCTTTCGACTTGAGAAGTCGCCAGTCGAAATACAAGACGAGAGCGAGGAAGCCGAAACATAGAAAAGCGAAGGCCGAGTCGCCGGTGAATCCATTGGGTCGGGGAGCCGGCATTCCGGCACCACCGCGGGTTAAGTCGCTGATCTCAAAGATCGAGTTCTGCGCCATGAACCCGTAGGCGAGCGTGATGAGCGAAAGATAAAGACCGCTGATGCGAAGTGCGACGAGACCCAGCAAGCCGGCGGCTACCGCGCCGCTAAGTACCGCAAAGAAGGTCGCGGCCGCAAACGCTCCGACGGAGCACTTTTCCAGCTGACAGCCCGCTTGTTCGGTCGCGTAATAGGCGGCAACAAAGGCGGCGATACCGATGAAACCGTGGTGGCCGAGCGAGAGCTGACCTACGTAGCCGAGGACCACGTTCAACGACAGTCCGATGATCGCCCACACCGCGGCCAGCGAGATGTGTGCGGCCCAGTAACCCGGAACGCTCGTGGTGATTAACAGGATGCCGCCGAAGATTACGAAGAGAACGATTCCACGAGCCCACCACCCGCGGGAGCTGGGCGACCACGGCGTCGG
>JALZEI010000205.1 GCA_030862115.1 Actinomycetota bacterium | reverse complement strand
GTAATAACGAAGTACGTCGCCGGCGAACCACATCTCCCCCGACGACAGTGACACGGGCTTGCCGGAATCAAGAGACTCGAGCTGTGACAGCTCCGGGATGTGTCTCTTAACAAGCTCCCCGAACTTGTACAGGATCTCGGTTCGCTTGCCGGGACGGAGCCCGCTCCAGCGGCGGTCCTCGAACGCCTCGCGGGCCGAGGCGACGGCCGCGTCGACGTCGGCGATGTTGGCCCGAGGCACCTGCGTGAAGGCCTTGCCGGTCGACGGGTCGATCACGTCAAAGGTCTCCCCGGAAGCGGCCCCGGTTGGGCGGCCGCCTATCACCATCTGGGGAGAGCCCTCGATGAACTTGGTTACCTCGTCGAGTACCTCGACTTGCGCCATTGCAGTCATCTCCTCTTTCGCCTCAGCGGCCTCGCGTTCGAATCCACAGCCTACCGAGCGGTCGTGAAACCGGCGACCCGTCCAAGGGCGCCGCCCTAGACGGGGCGCTTCGACTATGCAAGTGTTTTCCGAATATTTCTGGGCTCTTGTCGATCGAGGAGGCGCGACCTTGTACGAGTTCTGGCAGTTCCTGCATGTAATCTCCGCAATCGTCTGGGTAGGGTCGGCGACTTTGGCCCTGTTCTTATCGTTGAGGCTCGGAGCCGCAAAGGACAACCCGATCGCGGCTCCCGCCACGCGTCTCATCGAGATGACGTCCGTTCCGCTCTTCATGATTGTGAGTTTGTCCACGCTCGTAACCGGCCTCGTCCTGGCCTTCGGGTGGACCGGCTTCGGACCTCTGTGGATCAAGATCGGGCTGGGCGGAATCGCCGTCTCGCTGATCATGGGGTTCGGTTACTTCAAGCCACAAATAGCGAAGCTGGACGCCGCCATGAAGGAGCGTGGGCCTGAAGATTCCGGCGTTCAGGCCCTTGTCCGCCAAACCGACATCATGGCCACCCTCGAGCTGGTCGTGTTCCTGGTCGTGGTCTGGGCGATGGTGACGAAGCCCTAGGGCTCTAAGGAAGTGGCCCCCACTGCAGGCAAAGCGGATGCATAGGTGCCCAACAGCCGGGTGAACGTCGAGTGCTCGCTCACCTCGGCAAGAGCCTCCACCATCGCGCCCTCGCCGGCCGGCGCCTCGACGTCGGCGTAGAAGACGTACTCCCACGGGCGACCGGTGCGGGGGCGTGACTCGAGCTTGCTCAAGCTGAGGTGTCGCTCCGCAAAAGCCCCGAGGCAGCGGTAGAGAGACCCCGGCACGTGTCCCACCCCGAACACAAGCGAGGATTTGGAGGGCGAACCCAGGGGGCGCGCGTCGCGTGCGAGTACTCCAAAACGAGTGTGGTTGTCGGGATAGGTCTGGATCCGCTCGGCGAGTACCTCGAGACCGTAGAGGTCCGCCGCTCTGCGTGACGCGATAGCGCCCGTAGCGGTCATCTTGTCTTCCACGATGCGTTTGGCCGCCCCGGCGGTGTCGTACTCGGCCCGCACCGATACCTCCAGAGCGTTCAAGAACTCTTCGCACTGAGCCACGGCCTGGGGATGCGAGATGACCTCCGATACGTCGTCGATATGGGAGCCGGGAAGGGCCAGCAAACAGTGGTCCACGCGGACGACGGTTTCCCCCACGAGGTGTAGTCCGTGCTTCAAAAAGAGGTCGTAGGTCTCGTTGATGCTTCCCGCCTGCGAGTTATCGATCGGCACAAGGCCGAAATCGACGAGACCGACCTCGACGGCCTCGAATACCCTGCGAATCGAGTTCAGCGGATGCAACTCCGCGTTCTCAAAAAGGTTGCGGGCCCCCTCCTCCGAATACGCGCCCGGCTCTCCCTGATAGGCGACCGAGACTTCAGACATGGATGTCGAAAGCTAGTTCTTGAGCGGCGGGACGTGATCGGGGTGGGCCCTGCTAACCCACTCGAGTTCGAGCTTGCCGAGATCGGTCCCGCAGGGATCTCCTTCCCACAGCTCGCGCGCGATCGCCTGCCAGTTCGCGGTCGCCTCGAGCCTGGCCAGAATCGACGCGACGCCGAACGACATTCTGTTGAAGGTGATCATGATCCCGGGGACTCCTACCTTGCGAAGGGTTTGGAAGGCGTTGGAGCGCGGGTCGAAGCCGGCCGATGCCATCTCTTGCACGAGCGGGGAATCGATCTTGAACGGTTTGTCCTCGAGGATCGGCGCGTTGAGCATCTTCAGGTGCTCCCACACCGCGTCGATCTCCGGCGTACGACGGTTGAGAATGCCTATCTTCTCGAGAGCCATCCGGCCCCTTTGCCTGTCGTCTTCGATCAGAGCTTGCACGATTTCGAGGAGCTGCTGGAGGGTGCCGGGATCGACCGATCTAACGAGGCCGAAGTCCAAGAACGCCACCTTGCCGTCCTTGAGGAGCAGGTAGTTGCCTGGGTGCGGGTCGGCGTTGAAGATCAGAAAAC
>JALZEI010000034.1 GCA_030862115.1 Actinomycetota bacterium | reverse complement strand
GGCGTAGGTCGTCTCGACGACCGTGCCCCCACGAAGGCGACGGCACCAGAGTCCTTGGCCGGACAATGGAGACGGCGCCCCGGTAGCGCCGGAGGCGATGCCGGAACAACCATGGGGCACATAGCCGACGCCCACCCCGGAGGCTCTTTACGATGTAGCAATGAGCCGTTTCCGGATCTATGCCTGGGCGGTCGTTGCGGTGTGCGCGGGGGTCTTCGCCTTCGCTCTCGACCGGGGGGCCGGTCGGGACTCACCGTCCATCGGTACCTACATTTTCTGGATCTCTTTATTGTTGGCCGTCGAACTCCTTCCTGTCTCGCTCGCCTTCGGCACCGAGGTCACGATGGGGTTTCCCGTTCATCTCGCGCTGGCCATCCTGTTCCCGCCCTGGGCCGCCATGGCGATCGCCGGACTTAGTGCCTTTGATCTCCGCGAGTTCCGCCGCGAGATCCCCGTCCACCAGGCGTTGTTCAACAGAGCCCAGCTCATGTTGTCGGTGGGGGCCGCCGCGGGGGTGATCGTCTGGTTGGGACGCGGGGATCTCTACGGAGCGCAGGACGCAAGCCTGACCCACGGCACGTTGGTGATCGGCTTTGCGGCCTTGGCCCACGTCGTTACCAACATGGGACTGGTTACTCTTTCCATTCACTTCGACGACCGCATCTCGTTCCGTCGCGCTCTCAAGGTGTTGCTCCCCGACCCCGTGGCCGGGTTCATCGCGTCCTACGCCTTGCTCGCCGCACTCGGCGCCGCCACCGCGGCGGTATACGAGGGGCCGGAATGGGGACCCTGGGCCGTCGCCGCGTTCCTCATACCGTTGTTGTTCGCGCGCCTCAGCATCCTCGGCGCGCAGGCCCAGCAAGAGCTCTCGGAGAAAGTGCGTAAGCAGCAACAGGCTCTGCTCGCCGCTACGGAGAAGGTGTTCGAGGAACGAGAGAGTGAGCGCAAACGGATCGCCGGGGACATCCACGATTCGAGTCTGCAGATGCTTGCCGCGGCCTCTTACGGATGTGGGAACGCGCGCGAGTTCCTCGAGAACGGAGATCATGAGCAGGCTCGGGAATCGATTGCGGCGGCCCGCGACGCGATCGACAGCGCGATGAGCGAGCTTCGCGCATCTCTGGTCGATCTGAGGAAATCGTCGGTCGAGGCCGGCGGGGTGGTCGAGACGATCACGAAGTTCGCCGATCAGGTGTCGACTGTGTGGGGGGCAGAGGTCCGAATAGAGGGCACCATAGAGAGCGAGCCGCCGATACCGGTGGCCCTCGCGGCCGTGCAGATCCTGCAGGAAGGTCTGGTTAACGCCCTGAAACACGGAGAGAGCAGTGCCGTCGTCGTCAAGATCGGCGACGATGATGGAATGGTGCACCTGGCAGTGGAGGACGATGGGCCCGGTTTCGACCCGAGCGCCGAGGTAGGAGACGAACACGTTGGGATGCGATTGATGAAAGAAAGGGCCGCCCGAGTGGGGGGACGAATCGAGATCGACTCCCGGCCCGGTCGGGGCACGCGGCTCGAGGCGATCCTTCCGGGTGGCGTTGCGCAGTGAGTCTCAAAGTTCTCATAGCCGAGGATCACACCCTCGTGTCGCAAGGGCTCGAGGTGATGTTGTCGATGGCGGACGACATCGAACTCGCGGGAGTCGTCGAAAACGGCGAAGACGCGGTGGAAAAGGTGAAGTCCTCGGAGGTAGACGTCGTGTTGATGGACGTGAATCTCGGCAGAGGAATAAACGGCATCGAGGCCACCCGCAAGGTCAAGGAGTCCTCTCCTTCAACCAAGGTGCTGATCCTTACGATGTTCACCGACCCCGGCACGGTGGCCGAGGCCGTCAAAGCGGGGGCCGACGGTTATCTATCGAAAGGCGCCTCGCGCGAGCACGTCGTCGCAGCGATCCACGATGTTGCCGAGGGCCGCTCGGTGCTCGATCCCAACGTCACCGAGGGTGTGTTTGGGCGCATCGGAGGAAGAACGCGCGGTGCGCTGACGGATCGCGAATTGACCGTTCTGCAGCAATTGACTCACGGGAAGTCGACGCGAGAAGTGGCGGAACACATCCATGTGTCCGAAGAAACCGTGAAGACCTATCTGAAACAGATCTTCCGGAAGCTAGAGGTAAGGGATCGAACGGAGGCGGTGGCCGAGGCGTTTAGGCGCGGCCTCGTGCACTAACCGGCTCGCTGCGCGCTCGCGGTAAGGATTCTGTTCAGTGCGTCCAGCGTCGCGCGCGCGATCGCGTCGTGATCGTCGAGTCTCACGAGAGCGCTTCCCACAAGCGGTCCGCCGGCAGACGAAAGTGTGACGACCGCCATGAAATCTCCACCGGCTTGGTACATCTCCACCGATTCGAGTTCGACCGAGTCTTCGAGCAGCTCGTTCAATCCTTCTAGCGTGGCCTGCGCGACGGAACGATGCTCGAACTGCCGGGCGACAGGACCGTCGCTCTCGCCGACGAGTACGTCTCCGGCCAGCTCGAGGGCCACTCGGGCCTTGAAGCGTTCGGCAGATCGCTCTGTGGATATGGACGACAACCGTCGTCGGCGCGGAATGCTGGGATCGAAGTCCTTAGTCCGAAGGATCTGAATTGAGGACTCGGGGATCCGCGAGCCGGAGTGGGCGGCGATGAGCGAGGAGATCTGGCCTCTGACCTGGCGGGTGCCTTTTTCGGGCACCACGAGGGCGCGGATGGCCGAGACGCGGTCGCCCTCCATTTCCACCCGGGCGCGACGCACACCCCGAAGCTCACAGATCAATGACTCGAGCCGTCCCGCCTCCGGGATGGCTTGTGTGTTCGCCAAAGTAGAGCTATCCCTTCAAGAAAGAAAGTTCCGCCACTGCCCCCGCTGGCCCTCAGGTTCTACGTTTCGCAACCCTTTCCTGCATGCTCGCTTCGCTTGATCGGATCGGCGCCTACCGATAGGTACGCCGGCCGGTCAAGCGAGGAACGCGCCGGCGCCTAAGAGGCGGAAAAGGTGGGGCGGGCGGTGTAGTTGCCGGAGGGGAGACGGAACGAAAAGGACTTAGAGACCTCTCCGTCGGGATTCAGGATCACGTTCGTAGCCGGCCCACTCAGCTGCTCGCCGCCTACCCGTAGGGAGACGTGGCCGTCCACCGCGAGCCGACGCCTCGACGAGGGGTTGCTCAAGGTGACGGTCACGCGCATACCGGACCCCGAGGGCGAGATCGAGGTCGCGAGGCGGGCCGCCTCGCCGGGGGCCGAGCTCGTGGCCGAGGAGGCGTGCGTGAGCGAGGTCGAGGGGTCGTTCCACCCGAAGCTCAGGGCATCCGTGCCCGAGAACGACGCCAGGTTCACAACGGGGAGGTCGGCCTCACCGATCGTGATCGTACGCACCGTTCTTACGGTCCGCACCTCCGGAGCAGTAGGCCCCGCCAGATCCTCGTTCGGATCGCCGGGGAGCTCCACGTCGTCGTCGGAGTCGTCGGCGGGCGGGTCGTTGTCTATGTCAGTCGAGGGGTCGCCGTCGTTTTCGTCTGGGGTTGTGTCGCGGTCGGCGTCGGTGTTGTCTTCGCCGTCTGGCCCTTGGTCCTGGGTGTCCTGGTCGGGCCCGGCGTCGTTACCGTCCCCGCGCTCGATCTGCGTGCCCTTGACCCGCGGCGAGATCTCCGGGGTGGCCGAGGGATCGCCGTCGTTTGCCATGCAAGCCGTGCCGAGCAAGAGAGCCAGAAGAGCCACGGACGTGAGCCGGCGAGCCTCGACCCCCCTCCGGGCGAGGAACAACAGGCCGATTCCCATGCCCACGAGGGCAACCGCAATGAGAGCGATGGCCCCCGGATCGACTCCCGTAAAGGGAAGCGCCTCACCGGTTGATGACTCCGAGACCGAGGTCTCGGTGGCCGGACGAGCCAGGATCGGCGGCCGCACGACCACCTGCCTGCGGGTGACGATTCGTCTGGTTCTGGGCTGTACGGGTGGGTTCGAGGTCGAGGAACCCCCCGGCTGCACGAGGTAGGCCCTCGTTTGCGCCTTGGCGTCGTCGGCGTTGTCGGCCGTGGCCGTCACGGTGTTCACGGCGGCGAGATCGCCGGCGGAATCCACCACGCCCTTCCAGCTGAGGCTCAGCTTCTTGCCCGGCGGCAGTTTGTCGATGATCCACACGATGTCTTGTAGGGAGCCGGAGGTGCCAACCTGAACGGCGTCGACTCCCTTCGGAAGCTTTGTCGGAGGAATCACGTCGATCTCGCGCGGAGCGATATCGATCACGGCCACGTTCTCGAGCGGAACCGAGCCGGGATTGGAGACGGTCACCCCGAAGCTCGTGGTCGAGCCCACCTGGGTAAGGAGCCCGCCGCTCGAGGTCGACACGGCCAGGGTCCCCGTCGACTGGGCGACCGTGAGGGTTGCCGAGTCGGAGGCAAACAGGTCACCGGCGGCGGTGGCGTCGGCGGCCACCGTCAAGGGGTCGTCGGCCTCCTCGATGGCCTCGACGACGACGGTTACGGTCTGCGAATCGTTCGGAGCTAGATCGCCGAGCTCGAAGCCCACGGTCGTCACGTCCGGATTCGTTGTCTGGGAATCGGCCGACGGGCTCGTTGAGACAACGTCCAGCTCGGTGGGCACGAAAACGTCCACATGAGCATCGTCGGCCGGGTCGTCGCCGTCGTTCGCCACCTCGGTAGAGATCGTTGCGCTCTCTCCGAGGGCGATCTCGTCGGGTGAGGCCGTGAGGTTTACCGAAAGTTCCGCGGCCACCGCGCGCGCATTTCGGGTCTGCCGGCTGGATCCGGTGGCAGGGGGTGTGGGGGTCGGAGGTTCGGGCTCCGCCGATGCCGTCGGCTCCGGATCCGGCTCCCCCGGCTCCGTGGGCTCTTCGGTGGGCTGGGCGGGGGTCGGGTCCGGCGAGGGCGACCCCTCCTCGGGCGTGGGGGTCGGTGAGGGAGCGGCTTGCCCGTCGGCGGCCTCGGCCTTTTTCTCGGCAGCCGTGTAGGCGCCGGGGATCACCAGGAGACAAAGCAGCACGACGACCATGGCCGCCACGGTGCGCAAAAAGCGAGACAAGGAAGAACCTCCTGGATTCGGCCGTACCGAAGGCGTGGGGGGACTCAATCGCTCCGTCCGGCGACCGGTCCTACACCGCTGCAAGAACACCGCTTCGCTTGAGGCCGGCAACCGCCGGCTCCCAAAAACGTAGCACTTTTGATACTCGAGTCAACTGCTGAGGCCTAATGTCCGAATTGGACACGGCGGTCACCCCCTCTTCTGAGGACTTCAGTCAAGTCGGACAAAGGGCTCATGTCCATACGTATTTGTGCCTAACCGCCTCGCCTGGGCCCCAACACCTATCCTTCGGACGTGGATTTCACGCTGCACCACCCCGTCGACGCTGCGGTCGACGACGTCGCCGCGGCCCTCCTCGACGCCGACTTCCAGGCCTCGCTGGCGGACGTAGGGGGTCTCAAGAGCCGGGAGGTCCTGGAACAGAAGGAGGGGGCCGGCGGGACGGTCTTGCGGCGCACCCGGTGCGTGCTCGGGCGGGATCTCGGCGCGGCAAAACGCTTTCTGGGGAACTCCGAGCCCGCCTGGGTAGAGGAGGCCCGCTGGAACCCCGACGACCTGACCTGGAGCTGGCGCATCTTGCCCGAGGTCGCCGCCGACTTGCTCAGCGCCTCCGGCACGACGGTTCTTCATGCCGACGGCGACGGGACCGAGCGCGTCGTGGCCGGGACCGTGAAGGTGAAGGTCCCCCTCTACGGCTCCAGGGTCGAGGGCGTGATCGTCCGAGGTCTCGAAGAGGCCTACTCAGAGGAGGCCGAGCGCCTCCAGGCCTGGCTCACCTAACCCCCTCCCCGCCGACTGCTCCGCTGGTCCCGGATAACGCAACGAGCGGAGCACTCGGCGTCAAAAGGGGTGCGGCGTTGTCTCCGTGAATCCGCTTAACGGCCTCGTAACACGGGCGAAACTGCTGGGAAACCGCGTTTACGTAGGGTGGGCCAAAAGCACGATCGTCTCCAAGGAGGGTGAATGGCAGCCAGTCCGTCCGACGCGCTGAAGCTTGGCCAGCAACAGGGCGCGCAGTTCTTCGACATCCGGTTCTCGGATCTTCCCGGCCTCATGCAGCATTTCACGATGCCGTTCGACGAGGTGTCCGAGGACGCGTTCGAGGAGGGATTCGGTTTCGACGGCTCGTCCATCCGCGGCTTCCAGGAAATCCAGGAGTCGGACATGATCCTGGTCCCGGATCCCGAGACCGCCATCATGGATCCGTTCACGAAACATCCGACGCTCGTCGTGCACGCGTTCGTCAAGGATCCGGTGACGGGGGAGTTCTATTCGCGCGACCCGCGCTATGTCGCGCGTAAGGCGCAGGACTTCCTCAAGGGCACCGGCATCGCGGACACCGCGTACTTCGGTCCCGAGGCCGAGTTCTACATCTTCGATTCAATTCGGTTCGATCAGAACCAGCACTCCGCGTATCACTACATCGACGCGGTCGAAGGTGTGTGGAACTCGGGGGCCGAGGAGGGCGGAAAGAACCTTGGCTACAAGCCTCGTTACAAAGAGGGGTACTTCCCCGTTCCTCCGATGGACCACTACCAGGATCTGCGCTCGGAGATGACGCTCACGCTGAGAGAGCTCGGCATCCCCGTCGAGGTTCACCATCACGAGGTCGGAACCGCGGGTCAGGCCGAGATCGACGTCGGCTTCGCGCCGCTACTTCCGATGGCCGACCGTCTGATGCTCTACAAGTACGTGATCAAAAACGTTGCGCTGAAGTACGGCAAGACAATTACGTTCATGCCCAAGCCGATCTTCCAGGACAACGGCTCGGGGATGCACGTGCACCAGTCGCTCTGGAAAGACGACGAGCCTCTGATGTGGGACGAACTCGGTTACGCGCAGCTCTCCGACACGGCACGCTGGTACATCGGCGGTCTTTTGGAGCACGCCGCTTCGCTGCTCGCGTTGTGCGCGCCGACGACGAACTCCTACAAGCGGCTCGTACCGGGTTACGAAGCTCCGGTCAACCTGGTGTACTCGCAGCGCAACCGCAGCGCGGCCGTGCGCATCCCGCTGTATTCGAAGTCGCCCAAATCGAAGCGCATCGAATTCCGCTGCCCCGATCCGTCCTGCAACCCGTACCTCGCTTTCTCCGCGCTGCTCATGGCGGGAGTCGACGGAATCAAGAACAAGATCGAGCCACCCGACCCCGTCGACAAGGACCTTTACGAGTTACCCCCCGAGGAGCTCGCCGAGGTCCCGCAGGTACCCGGATCGCTGGATGCGGCGCTCGACGCCCTGGAGGGCGATCACGATTACCTGCTCGAGGGTGGCGTGTTCACCGAGGACGTCATCACGCACTGGATCGACTACAAGCGAGTGCACGAGGTTGACGAGTTGAGGCTTCGTCCGCACCCGTGGGAGTTCTACCTGTACTACGACATCT
>JALZEI010000201.1 GCA_030862115.1 Actinomycetota bacterium | reverse complement strand
GCGGCGACCACGTTCCCGACCTCGTGCCCTTCAAGGAGAGATTCGGGCCCTCGATGGGTTGTTTCGTCGAGATGCCCGTCGAGCTCGGGATCGCTCGACTGATGGGCATGGGTGTGGTCGAGGCGCCGACGGGAATCCCGCCCGAGGAGCAGTACGAGCAGTGGGCGAAGCTCGCCCTTGACGCGCTGGGGGGCTACGACGGTCTCTACATCCACATCAAGGGGCCCGACGTTCCGGCCCACGACGGCGACCACGAGGGAAAGATCGCCAGCATCGAGGCCATCGACCGGGCCTTCTTCGGCCCCCTGCTCGACTCGCTGGACACCAAGAAGGCGCTGATCGCGGTCACCGCCGACCACTCGACGAGCTGCGCCCGCAAGGCTCACACCGACGGGCCCGTCCCGCTTTTGGTCTCGGGCGGCTCGGTGAGCTCCGATGGTGTCCAGACCTACGGCGAGACGGCAAGCAGACGAGGCTCCTTGGGCCACCTATGGGGGCCGGAGATCATGCCGAACCTGGTCAAGCTCGCCCGCGAGTAACCGCGTCCGAGGCGCCGGTAGTTGGCGTAGTCGCGCCGTGCGGCTACCCTGTTTTAAGACTTTCCAGCTACAAAGAGGTGCGAATGACCACCGTAGTAATCATCGTTCACATAATTGTCTCGCTCATCATGATCCTGCTCGTCCTGCTGCACGCGGGCCGCGGCGGCGGGGTCTCCGAGATGTTCGGAGGCGGCATGCAGAGCCAGGCAATGGGCTCGACCGTCATGGAAAAGAACCTTGACCGAATCACCGTCATTGTTGCCGTGACCTTCACAGGAACGACGATCCTTCTCGCCTTCCTGCTCGACTAGGGCCGGGTCGGCCCACATGATGACGAGACTTTTTTCAAAACGCTGCCTGCTGAGCGTCGCCGTGTGCGCCGCGCTATTCGGCATCGCCTGTGACAGCTCGGATGACGACACCGTCGCCGGCGCCCAAGCCACCGTTACGGCCGGGTCCGAGACCTCCTCGCCGGCACCGGGGGAGTCTCCATCGGCATCCGCCAGTCCCGACGACGAGTCTCCGCTCCCGGGCGACAACCCCTTTACTCCGGACGACGCCGTACTGACGGTCGCGATCAAAGACCCGGCGACGCTCGATCCGATGCTCGTCGGCGACCCCGGATCGGCCCTCGTGGCGCGCCAGCTCTTCGAAGGACTTACAAAGTGGAGCCCGGCGCGGGGAGAGGTCGTTCCCGCCGCGGCGCAGTCGTGGAAGGTCGAAGACGGGGGAGCGACGTTCGTTTTCAAGCTCCGCGAGGGCATGACGTTCCACGATGGCTCTCCGGTGACCGCCGGCGATTTCGTGTTTGCGTTCGATCGCATCGCAAAAAGAAAGAACGCGTCGGACCTCGCTTACGTTCTCCAGCGCGTCAAAGGGTTCAGCAAAGTGAACCAGATCGGCAGCACCGACCACCTCGAGGGCTTAACGGCCGTCAACGACGGCACGCTTCGTATCGAGTTGGACGAACCTGATCAGGACTTCCCGGCCGTATTGACGCATCCCGGTCTAGTGCCTCTTCCACGCGCGGCCGTGGAGAACGAGTCGGAGTTCCTGCAGCAGCCGGTAGGCAACGGCTCCTTCCAAATGGCCGGCCGCTGGGACGTCGGGGGCGAGCTCTTTCTCGAGGCCTACGACGATGCGGTGGAGTCACCTCAACTCGACGGTCTGCGGTTGATCCCGTACCCCGAGTCGGCCGCGTCGTGGCTCGACTTCATCGAAGGAGAACTAGATGTCGCCGAGGTTCCCGCCGGCCAGATCGTCGATGCCGGCGAACGATACGGGCGCGACAACTACACGCCGCTGATGAACAGCTACTCGTTCGGCTTCAACCTCGGAAAGAAGGGTTTTCAGAACCTCAAGTTGCGCGAGGCGATAAACCGGGCGATCGATCGCCAGACGATCTCGCAGGTCGTCTACAAGGGCATCCTGCAGTCGCCGAGAGGAATAGTCCCACCCGGTATGCCGGGCTTCAAAGAGGACGTTTGCACGCAGTTGTGCGAGCACTCAAAGAAGGCCGCTCGCAAACTCGTGTCCAAGGTCCCGAATAAGTTGCGCAAGGTGAAGCTCGAGTATCCGGACGAGAAACCCCACTCCGAGGTGGCCGGCCTGGTGAGGGGCGACCTAAAACGAGCGGGGCTCAGGGTCACGCTCAAGGCCTACAGGTTCAAGGACTTCTTCAAGCTCCTGCAGGACGAGGACCAGTCGATGTTCCGACTCACGTGGATCGCCGAATATCCGTCCCCCGATGCCTATCTGGGCTCGCTGTTCGAGTCGAGCTCGGTCGACAATCACACCGGCTTTGAATCCAAGAACGTCGACAAGCTGCTCACGAAGGCGCGCGCCACGGAGAAGCCGAACAAACGCTTGAAGCTCTATCAAAAGGCCGAGAAAGCAATCCTCAAGCAAGCGCCGATCGTCCCGTTGGGGTATTTCAGAGCTTTTTGGGCAACGCAACCCGAGGTATCCGGACTTCGCATCGACGCCACCGGGGGATTCGACGCCGCTACCGTCGTGCTGGATACCGATACCGAGCAGGCCGGGGAGGACGCCGAGGGCGAGGAGTAGACCTCTATAATCGAGTGTCCCGTTCGGCCACTGAGCGGGGCTTAACTTTCGTCGGAGTGGCGGAATTGGTAGACGCGCTAGGTTGAGGGCCTAGTGAGCTTAAAACGCTCGTGGGGGTTCAAGTCCCCCCTCCGACACCAAATCACTGGTTGTGGACCCCGAATCTTTTCGCTCCATTTGTCCCTCGTCAATGTCTGGAACAAGAGAACAGCCGTTGGCGTCAGATGAGTATGAGGTTGGTCGTCAATGGAGTGGCGCTGTCATTGTTCTTCTTGGCGGCCTGTGGGTCCGCGGAGAGACAGACGAAGGTGGGCGGCGATGCATCCCCTGGCTCGTCATCCGTCCTCTACACATGCGGAGATACCGCCTTCGACCCCAAGTTGCTGGAGGGACCCGGAGATCTCGAAGACTCCGAGGGTGCTCTAGGGGACGCGCTTCGAATGTTGTTGAAGACACCCGACGGCGCCATGGACGGCGAGGGGTGGCGGATCGTTGACCAGAGCGGGGATGAGGTTCTCATCGCGGCTCCCTCGCCAAACGACCGTCACCCTTACGTCAGCGCCGTTTTCGAACGATCGGGAGACGAATGGAAGCCGGTCGGTTGGGGTGACTGTTTGCCCATGGCGGTCATAGGCGATCGGAGTCCCGCGACCTGGAAGCTTGCGGCGCAGCCCGGCGACGACACTACCGAGCTGCAGCTCCTGGTTGAAGAGCGAGCCTGCTCGAGCGGCCGCGCGCTCACCGAGAAGAACACTCGAGCAGACATCCGGTACGCGAAAGACGAAATCGTCATTATCGTGTCGGCCGATTCACTGAGTACGGGGAAAAATAGGACCTACACCTGTATTGGGAACTCGCCGTGGCCGATAACAGTTCAACTGCAGGAACCCGTGCAAGGACGCAGGCTGATCGATGGAGGTTCCTATCCGCCAGCCGAGCGTAATAACTGACCTCACGATCACTCGTTGGGTCGGTCTGGATTCGATCGCTCGCCGGATTGGTCGCGGGCCCAACCATCGACGCGATTTACCCCGCAACCCGTACTACAACAGCGATCTGTGCGGCAACCAACCCGCTCTGTTTGACCACGCCCCGGACAGTGGCTACGTGTATAGCCACGGAGGCTGACCCATCGCAGGCCGGCTGTGCAAAAGAATCGACGGTGAGGCATCATCTCGACAATGAACCGAACTCTGCCGCCCAACTTTGGAATCGTCACCCTCGGGGTCGCCGACCTCGAGCGCTCCAGAACTTTCTACGCGGCGCTGGGCTGGGAGCTCACCGGATCCAGCAACCCGGAGATCTGCTGGTTCAAGACATCGGGGAGTTACATCGGCTTGTTCCCCTACGAGGAGCTTGCCGCGGATGCGAATCTGCCGGCCGAGCCGCGAGCCGAGTTCGGGGGCATCACCCTTGCGATCAACGTGTCGAGCGAACAAAAGGTGACCGAGGCGATGAGGGTTGCGGAGGAGGCCGGGGGCCGGGTCATCAAGGAGCCGGTCAGGGCCGAGTGGGGTGGTTTCTCGGGCTACTTCGCCGATCCCGACGGTCATCCCTGGGAGATCGCCTACAACCCCAACTTCCCGATCGCCGAGGACGGATCGCTAACTATTCCCTAAATTCGAAGGACTCCTGCGAGAAGCCCCTGGGGAACGCGCGGGACGTAGCATGCCCGCATGATCGACCTACCCGTTGGTGAACCACTAGAGACCCGGATCGACGAGCCCAAGGGTTCGCTCGAAGCCCTGAAGGCCGTCGGCTCCCCGCAAGACGTCGAGGAAGTAGCCGCGCGCTGGCCCGAATGTCTGGCCGCATGGGCGAGCCTCGGCGACCAGGCCTTCCACGACAATCGTTTCGTGCCGGCATACGCTTTTTACCGCGTGGGATACCACCGCGGATTAGATCGACTCCGGAAGCACGGATGGAGGGGTTCGGGGCGCGTTCCGTGGGAGCACGAGGCCAACCGCGGCTTTCTCAGGTCGTTGCGCGGCCTCGGCCACGCCGCCGAGGCGATCGGCGAGCACCAGGAGGCCCAACGCTGCGCCGAGTTCTTCACCCAGCTGGCGCCCGACGCCGATCCCTAAAAGGCGTGCCCGGCGAAGTCATCACCAGCAAGGCGAACCCTCTCGTAAAGAGAGCCCGCCGACTCAAGCAACGTAAGTACCGAGACAAAGAGGGCGCTTTTCTCATAGAGGGAATCCACCTCGTGTGGACCGCAATTGAAAACGACGTCCCGATCGAAACGCTTCTGTTCTGTCCGGGGTTGCTGACGAGCGAGCGCGCGAGCGCGCTCGTCGACGCGCACGAAAAGATGGGACTACAGGTGACGCTCTTGTCGGAGGAGGCCTACGGGGCCTTCTCCGAGCGCCAGAATCCGGCCGGCTTGGCGGCCATCGCGCGCGCGACCCCCTCTTCACTGGAAGAGCTCACCGTAGAAGAGGACTCGGTCTTCGTCGTTCTCGATCGCGTCGGCAACCCAGGAAACCTGGGAACAATCCTTCGTACGCTCGACGCAGTCGGAGGCTCGGCGGCGATACTCGTGGGCGAAACCTGCGACCCCTATCACCCCGCCGCCGTAAAGGCGAGCATGGGCGCGCTCTTCGCCCATCCCGTTGTGACCGTGCAGAGCTTCGGCTTGGTGGAGGAATGGGCGCGCGACAACGGCGTCTTCTCGATTACCACCTCCGCTCACGCGGCCACCGACTACTGGGACGCCGATTACCGCGGCCCGATCGGACTCGTGTTGGGAAGCGAGGCGGAGGGCCTACCTAAGGAGGTTCGGGACGCCGGGGACCAATCCGTCCGCATACCCATGGAGGGAAACGTCACTTCCCTGAATCTCGCCGTGGCGGCGGGGATTCTCCTCTACGAAGTCAAGCGGTCCAGGGGGAGTTAACCGAGGGCGGGACGCATGACCTTCGAGATGAACTCCTCGACGTGGTCCTGGCCCTGTCCCGGCCAGCTGACCGTTAGATAAGTGAATCCCGCGTCGGCCTTCGCCTCGAGACTGCGCTTGACCTCGTCCCAGGGTTCCGAGATCGATAGCGCGGTCGCTCGTCGGATGGAAGCCGGGTCACGGCCGGCGGCCTGCGCGGCCTCGTCGACGATGCGCGACTTCCGGCGGAGATTTGCCGCGGAGCCAAAGGCATGCCACACGTCGGCGTGGCGACCGACGATGGGAAGCATCAGTTGTTCTCCGCCGGCCCCGATCCAGATCGGAGGAAAAGGCCGTTGCACCGGGCGGGGTCTGTAGGTCGCGTCGGCGAGTCGATAGTGTCGACCCTCGTACGACGCGCCGTCGGTGGTAGTTAGGAGCTTGTAGACCTCGACGGCCTCCTCGAGCCGCCGGGCGCGTATGGCGTTCGAGGGAAAGTCGATGCCGAGCTCTCGGTGCTCTCCGTCGAACCAGGCCGCGCCGATGCCGAACTCCAGACGCCCGTTCGAGATGTGATCGATCGTAACGGCCTCTGCCGTGAGGACCGATGGGTGCCGGTAGGTCACGCCCGTTACGAGTGCGCCCAGTCTGATCCGCTCCGTCTCGGCCGCCAGGGCGGAAAGAAGAGACCACCCCTCGAAACATGGCCCGGTGGGATCGCCGTAAAGCGCTTTGAAGTGGTCGAAGACCCAGGCCGACTCGAATCCGGCCTCCTCGGCCCAGCGCGTCCTTGCGAGGAGCTCGTCCCAGGTGAGTTGGTGTTGCGAAACGTCGATTCCGAAATGCATAGGTGGGTCCTTTCGCGCGTGAAGGCTCCGAGGCTAGACCACGTTCTTAAGCCAGCCCACCACCGCCTCCGCGAGATCGTCGTACTTCGCCCAGAAGAAATGGTTCGCGCCCCGGATCTCCTTGTACGTCGCGCCGTCGAGGGCCTCCGCATACCCGCGGCACTCCGCCGGAGAAATGACGTCGTCGTTGACGCCGCAGACAAACAGGCTCGGCACATCGAGGGCGAGCTCGTCGGCGGGGGGAAGCCCCGCGGTCACGCCCGGACGGCGCTTCACGGCCGGTGCGATGGCAACGCACGCGGAGACGTCGACGCGCGTCGCGGTTCTCACCGCCACAGCCCCACCAAACGACCATCCCACGAGAACCGTCGGTAGCGAAGAATGGCGGCGCTTCATCTCCTTCACCGCCGCCTCCGCATCGGCGATCTCGTCGAGACCTTCGGATGTGTTTCCCTCCGACTCACCGATGCCTCGGAAGTTGAAACGTAGAACCGAGAAGCCGGCGTCCACGAGAGCGTCGCTCAGCGCGACCAGTAGGGGAGCGTCCATCGTCCCGCCCATCTTGGGATGCGGGTGACACAAGACGAGGGCCGCACGCGGATCGTCGGGAGTGGTCACCTCGGCCTCCAGCCGGAGGCCCTCGGCCGAGTTCAACGTCAGAGATTCGGTCACTCGGCGCGGATTCTGTCGAGCGCGCCGGCGATTGCGGCGGCGGCCTCGCTCATCTCCTCCGGCCCCTCGTATTTGCGGCGCGGCCAGAAGAACCCTCGCAACCCGTCCTTGCGACGACGAGGGATGACGTGTATGTGGAGATGCGGCACGCTTTGACTCACTTTGTTGTTCATCGCCACGAAGGTGCCCTCCGCGTCCATGGCTTCCTGAACGGCCCCGGCGAGCAGGCGCGCGGTCGAGAACAGGGGCTCGACGAGTTCGGCCGGAAGGTCGGTGAGCGTTTCGTAGTGCTCGCGCGGGACGAGCAGCGTGTGGCCGACAAACAGGGGCCGGTGATCGAGAAAAGCGACGGACACCTCGTCCTCGAACACTTTTATCGCGTCGAGGGAGCCGGTCACTATGTCGCAGAAGAGGCACACGGTCGGATGCTAGCCGGGCCGCGGCGATGCGGCGGGCTCCGGTTAGCCGTGCGACGGCCTGGGAAGGAACCCGGGGTGATCGAGGTACCCGCAAAGTCCATGGTGCTGTTCTCCGATATCAGTTGCCCCTGGGCAACCGCCGCCGTGCATCGCTGGCACGAAACCCGCAGCCGCCTCGGTCTCGACGACGAGGTGGTCCTCCATCACCGTTTCTTTCCGCTCGAGATCATCAACGACCGTCCGACACCCAAGCGGACCCTCGACGCGGAGATCCCCGTGGCGGGAGCGCTCGCCCCGGGGGCGGGATGGCAGATGTGGCGGGGCCAGACCTACGAGTACCCCGTCACGATTCTTCCGGCCCTCGAGGCGGTGGCCGCGGCCGCCCGGCAGGGGACCGAGGCGGCGGCGGAGCTGGACAGAGCGCTTCGCGGCGCCTTCTTCGGCCGCAGCCTGTGTATATCGATGCGCCACGTCATCCTCGAGGTGGCGGCGACATGTGAGGGGATCGACGCCGCGGCCCTGGCCCTCGAACTCGACACCGGTCGTCACCGGGCGACGATCATGCGCGACAAAGAGGTCGCCGAGCGCTCGGAGGTGAAGGGAAGCCCTCACTTCTTTCTCCCGGACGGAAGCGACTGGCACAATCCGGGGGGTCGAGATGCATTGGGAGGGCAAGTCCTTTCCCGTCGTGGACAAGGACGATCCCTCGGCGTACGAGCAGATGTTCGACCGGGTCGTGTCCCACGCCGGCTGACTCAACCCGGCCCAAGCAGAAGGGAGAACGAGATGGACGAGGCACAGGTTCGGCAGCACGCGGAGGGTCACGGTCGGGCTGTCGTGTCCGGAGACCTTCGTCGGGCGGGTGCGGACCTAACCAAGGAGGCCATGGGACAGGCGGGCGAGGTCATGAAGAGCATCCCCTCCCCGGCGACGTCCGCCGAGATCAAAGAGGTCCGACAAGAGGGAGACGAGTACGTCGCCGTCATCACTTATGCGGGCGACGACGACTCGGTCAACGTCGAATCGCGCTGGGCAGATCGCGACGGCCGCCCGAAGATCACGAACCTCACCGTCGTCTAACCGGGGTCACGCTCGGGTTTGCCTATATCCTTTCGAGTCGATGGAAGCCGACATCAACGGAACTCAGCGGAAGGTCGTTAGCTGCGTCGTAGCGCCGGTCCGGCGCGCGCACGGCACCGACGGCATCGTCGTTCGCGACGGCAAGACATTGCCCTTCGCGGTGACGCGCGAGTGGTCGGCTCCTGCCGGTCACTACGACGAGCGCTGGTACCTCGTGAACCCGGAGACGCGAGAGGTTCTCTACGAGAGCAATGCGAGAGACGTTCTTATCTGGGGTCTGCAGTCACTGACGGAGCTCACCGATCGAGGCGCGGAACCGATCACTCTGCCGCCGGGTAAGTACTCGATCGTCTTCGCGCTCGGGGGCATCATGGGGGGCGAGTTCGAGATCGAGGCCCTGGAGGCTCCCTCCGAAGAGGCCGCCTAGCCCCTTACTTCGTACTCCGAACTTCGTATTCCGACGGCGCCCCTATCCTAAGAACCATGCGCCGATACATGCTTTCCTTCCTTCTGGTCGCGCTCGCTCCGCTCGCGAGCGCGTGCGAGTTGACGCTGCAGCCGCGCGAGGACAGCTCGGAATCCGGGGACGTGGAAGTCGTGGCGCCTGGTCCTTTGCCCACCGTTACCTTCGATCAAAGCGACGAGGAACCTCCGCACTCGAGCGTGTCGGCCACGATCCAGAAAGTCCTTCCGTCCGTTGTCAACGTGCGCGTAACCGCGATCCAGCCCGGCGTTTTCGGAGATGTACAGGAGGGCCGGGGGGAGGGCTCCGGCGTGGTAATCGATCGCCGCGGAATAATCGTCACCAACAACCACGTCATCCAGGACGCCACCGAGGTGACCATCGTCCCGCAGGACGGCCGCCGCCTACCCGGCCGCGTCGTCGGAGGAATCCCGGAGAGAGACCTGGCGGTCGTCAAAGTCGATGCAGACGATCTCAAGCCGATCGAGTTGGGGGACTCCGACAAGCTTCGACTCGGCGACGAGGTGATCGCCATCGGTTTCCCGCTCGGCTTAGGCCCGACCGTCACGAAGGGGATCGTGTCGGCCCAGAACCGGCGCATCCCGGTCGGCCAGGGAGACGCATCGCAAGAGCTGAGCGGCCTCATTCAAACCGACGCGGCGATCAATCCGGGTAACTCCGGCGGTGCCCTCGTCGACCTAAACGGACGCCTCGTCGGAATCAACACCGCTGCGGCCGGGGCCGGCTTCGCCGAGAACGTCGGCTTCGCGATCAACATCAACTCCGCACTACCGGTGATCCGCAGCATTCTCGAAGACCCGCCTGAAGAGCGCGCGTGGCTCGGGGTCTACCTCGAGGAGCCGAATTCCGAGATCGGGCTCGAACTCGGCGTGGATCCCGATGTGGACGGTGCTCTTATCGCCGACGTGATACCCGGCAGCCCCGCGGAAGAGGGGGGCTTGGAGCCGGGCGACGTCATAACGGTAGTGGAAGGAGAGGACATCGCCGGCCCCCAGGGCCTCATCGACTTCCTCGCCGACTACGAAGCCGGACAGGAAATCGACATCGAGTACGTGAGAGGAGACGAGGAGGAGTCGGCCTCGCTGACGCTCGCACCCCGCCCCGCCAGCTTCGGGTCCCCGGCTCCGGCCCCCACCGAATAACTGTTCTCATCGCGGGAGTGGCGCACTAGGCTTTTCGAATGAAGGTCAAACTGCGCAACCCCGATCGCGTGGTGGAAGTCGCCGGCCCCCGCGTCGTGTCGGCCCTGCTGCGGGAACTCGAGATCATGCCGGAGGCCGTGCTCGTGATCCGGGACTCCACGCTGTTGACCCGCGACGAACGCGTGAACGACGCCGACGAGATCGAGATCCGACCGGTCCTCTCGGGAGGAGCTCTATGAAGTGCAAGGTGTGCCGGGGACCGGCGGCGATTGACGTCCGGCGGCACAACGCGGGTTTCTGCGGACCGCACTTCATCGAGCACGTTCGCAACCAGGTGACCAGGACCGTCAAGGACTTCAAGATGTTCCGCCCCGACGACCGCCTCCTGGTCGCGGTGTCCGGAGGGAAGGACTCCCTGGCCTTGTGGGACGTCCTCTTGGATCTCGGCTACGACGCGACCGGCTTCTATCTCGACCTCGGCATCGGCGGTTACTCCACCAGGTCCAAAGAGGCCAGCATCGCCTTCGCCGAGCGGCGGGAGGCCAAGCTCCTCGTACGCTCGCTGTCTCAGGAGCACGGCTTCTCGGTGCCGGAGCTCTCGAAGCTCACGGGTCGCGTGCCGTGTTCGGGGTGCGGTCTCAACAAGCGCTATGAGTTCAACCGCGCCGCGCTCGAGGAGGGGTTCAACGTGCTCGTAACCGGCCACAACCTTGACGACGAGGTCGCCACCCTGTTTGGCAATGTCTTGCATTGGAACGTGGACATGCTGGGGAGACAGTCGCCCGTTCTCGAGGAACGAGTTCTAGAAGACGCCGAGGAACCCGTCTTGGTGCGCAAGGTCAAGCCGCTCGTGCGCATCGCCGAGCGCGAGACGGCCGCGTACGCGGTGCTGCGCGGGATCGATTACATCGTCGAAGAGTGTCCGATGGTCGAGGGCAACACGCAACACCGCTACAAGGAGGCACTCACGCAGCTCGAGGAGACCTCGCCCGGGACCAAACAGCAGATGTATTTCGGCTTTCTCAAAGATGCCGCCCACCGATTCGCCTCCGATAGGGACAACGCCAACGTCGTCGGCTGCATCAACTGCGGCGCGCCCACCGTCCGCTACCAAGACACCCCCGAGCCCGTTTGTTCGTTCTGCAAAACGAAGGCGCTGGCGGAGAAACGGCGGGCAGAGGGGTACAAAGGCTCGACGCGTCAGAAAAAGCGCCGGTGAGCGGCGACCGAGTATTTCGAGCGGGGGATCGCGTGCTGTTGATCGATGGTCGCGACAGGCGCTACATGATCGAGCTTCGTAGCGGTGCCCAGTTCCACTCGCATCACGGCACCCTCGATCACGACGAGCTCATCGATTCCACCCCGGGTATCGAGCTGAAGACGTCCGGCGGCGCGCGCATGGTGGCCTTTCGGCCCACGCTCGCCGACTTCGTATTGAAGATGCAGCGCGGAGCGCAAGTCGTTTATCCAAAAGATCTAGGCCTCATCATCGTTTACGCCGACATCTTTCCGGGAGCGACGGTTGTCGAGGCGGGTACGGGATCGGGTTCGCTCACGCTTGCCCTCGCGCGAGCCGTGGGAGACAGGGGCCGGGTCATCTCTTACGAGGTGCGCGAGGGCCATCACGAACGGGGCGTGAAGAACGTCGAAAAGTGGTTCGAGGGAAGCGGCGCAAAACCGGAGAACGTCGAGATGCGACTGGGCGATGTCTTCGAAGGAATCCCCGAGCGCGACGTCGACCGTCTGGTGTTCGACCTGCCGGAGCCGTGGAAAGCGCTGGACCGGGCGACCGACTCGCTGGTACCCGGGGGCATTTTTTGTGCGTACGTGCCAACGATCCCGCAGGTGCAGCGAACGATGGAGGCGTTGCGAGCACGGGGCTTCGGCCTGCTGAGTGCATTCGAGGGCCTCGTCCGAACATGGAACGTCGAGGGTCAGTCGGTGAGGCCGGACCATCGGATGGTGGCCCATACCGGGTTCATCGTCGTCGGCCGCAAGAGGGGAGACGGGCCCTCCGACCTGGATTAATGCAAAATTCCTCTCAACTATGGGAGTAGTCTTAGGCGTCTATCGGGGAGGTGAGTGCCGTTCCTCAGGATGATCTCGAGCGCATCGCGAAGTACGACCAAGAGGTGCAGGAACTCCAGAGTCAGCTAAAGCTGCTCGAAGAGGAGCTCGCCCTCTCGCGTCGGAAGCTCGATGCGGCCCCCCGGCAGATCCACACGCTCGAGAAACGTCTCTACGAGACCGGCAAGGAACTCGACCAGGCGCGCGACTCGAACGAGCGCCTATCCGGCACCCTGCGGGAGGCGCGCGAGCAGCTCGTCGCCATGAAAGAGGAGATCGAGAAGCTCTCGCAACCTCCGTCCAGCTACGGGGTCTTCCTTCAGGGATACGAGGAGGATTCGACCGCCGACGTGTTCACGAACGGCCGCAAACTGCGGGTGCACGTCGCCCCGGAGTTAAAGCTCTCAGACCTGCAGCGAGGCCACGAGGTCATGCTGAACGAGGCCCTCAACGTGATCGACTCGTTCGACTTCGAGATCCACGGCGAGGTCGTAACGGTGAAAGAGGTTCTGGAGGACCGCAAGCGCGCGCTGGTCATCGCCCGCGCGGACGAGGAGCGCGTGATCGAGCTGGCCGAAACCCTGCAGGAGGGGATTCTCCGGGCGGGGGACAGCCTGCTGATGGACTCGAAGTCGGGGCTTGCCATCGAGAGGCTGCCGAAGCCGGAGGTCGAGGAACTCATCCTCGAAGAGGTGCCGGACATCTCCTACGAAGATATCGGGGGCCTGGCCGGACAGATCGAGGAGATCCGCGACGCCGTCGAGCTGCCCTTCCTTCACGGAGAGCTCTTCCGACAACACAAACTCGAGCCGCCGAAGGGGATCTTGCTGTACGGGCCTCCGGGTTGCGGGAAGACCCTCGTGGCCAAAGCCGTCGCCAACTCGCTGGCGAAGAAGGTCGCCGAGAAACTCGACCGCAAGGCGCAGTCGTATTTCCTCAACATCAAGGGTCCCGAGCTGCTCAACAAGTACGTCGGAGAAACCGAGCGTCAGATTCGGCTCATCTTCCAGCGCGCCAAAGAGAAGTCCGAGGAGGGCGTGCCGGTAATCGTCTTCTTCGACGAGATGGATTCGTTGTTCCGGACGCGCGGCTCCGGCATCTCGAGCGACATCGAGTCCACTATCGTCCCGCAGCTCCTCGCCGAGATCGACGGCGTGGAGAGCCTCAAGAACGTCATCGTCGTCGGGGCGTCCAACCGCGAGGACCTGATCGACCCCGCCATCCTTCGACCCGGCCGCCTCGACGTAAAGATCAAGATCGAGCGACCGACCGAGCGCGCCGCCAAGGACATCTTTGCGAAGTATCTGACCACCGAGGTACCCCTCGCGGAGACCGAGGTCAAGAAACACGGGTCTGCCGACAAAGCCATAGAAGCCCTGATCGAGACGACGGTCGACCGCATGTACTCCGACGACGAGAACAACCGGTTCCTCGAGGTCACCTACGCAAACGGCGACAAAGAGGTTCTTTATTTCAA
>JALZEI010000279.1 GCA_030862115.1 Actinomycetota bacterium | reverse complement strand
TGACCGACGTCGAGCTCCAGGCTGCCGCTGACGGTCTCAATGGCAGGCCGCGTGAGACCCTTGACTGGGACACACCGGCCGAGAAGCTAGCCGAGCTAGTTGCGTCGACTGGTTGAATCCGCCGCCGGTATCTCAGCATTTCGACCGCAGATAAAAGAGGCCCCCGGGAAACCGGGGGCCTCTTTAATTGGTATGGGTACGGCTAATAGTCCTGGTCGGGGGCCGGCCACTGCAGCATGTTCTGCAACAGCGTGTAGCCGGTGTAGGTGACCGCGTAGTTCTGCAAACCGTACGGGTGATAGAACTTTTCGGTCGGGTCGGGGAGCAGCGCTCCGAGGAAGCGGATGCGACCTTTCTTCATCCGCAGCTCTCCGTAGATCGTCTGGTCCTCGCCGTTCGTGCCGGCCGTGTAACCCCCGGCGTCCTCCCAGGCCGCCTGATCGATCTTCCAGTTTGGGGCCTGGTTGCCCTCTGCCCCAAACGCGTAACCGATCGGCACTGTGTCGTAGGTCTGGCTGGCGACGCCGCGCAGTCCCTTGTTAAGGGGGTGCTCTCGGTCGACGAAATCCTCGACCGATCCGACATAGTGCTTGGTAACCGAGACGTCGCCTTTCTTTAGCACTCCGAGGTCTACGAGGGCGCTCACCGCCGCATCGGTCACGATGAGGTTGCCGCCCTTCTCCACCCATTTCTTGAGGTTGCCGAAGTAACGCTTCTCGTTGCCTTTTTCGGGCATGGCGTCGTTGGCGAGCACGATGCTGTCGAGACGTTTGAGTGCTTTGCCCTTGATCACGTCGTCAACGCGCAGCTTCTTGAGGGGATTGTTCGCGTACTTGTTCAGGTCCGAGAAGAACTTCATGCGAGTCACGCGGTACGGCCGCTGCTTAGCCTTGGGGGTTGCGTTCGGGTCGAAGAAACCCGGACCGTTCTTGTCGTTGTGGGTGATCACATCGGGATCGAATACGTACGCGGCGCGGCCCCCGACCTTGTAGGTGAACCTCTTCTTGTCCACGGCCTGTTTGAACATCGTGTAGTTGATGGCCCGGATGGAGTCGACCCAGACCTGGTTTGCGAGGCCCGGGTAAGTGAGCGCGTTGATCTCGATCCCTACCGTAAGTTCTGTCGCGAATCCCCAGCCATCGATTCCGCTGTCGGTGTTGTAGTAGTCGATGAGCGAACCCGACGCCGAGTAGCCGAGCATGTCGTAGAGCGTTCCCCAGTGATAGGGACCGACGTCCTGGCCGCTCGCCGAGTTTAGGGCGTCGAGCGCGGCGTGGACGTTGTAGTTCTTCATCTCCTCGGTGATGCCGTCGGCGAAGCGCGCCAGCGTCTCCGACTTCTGGTAGTCGAACTGACCGACGATCTGCAGACCGGCCGCCGAGTAGGTGTCCGGCCCCTGTCCGTGGTTGTCGGTCCCCAGGAACCAGTTCTTGCGCTTGTCCTTGCTGCCGAACAACGCGCTCACGATGTCTCTGGCTTCTGGCTGCGAGTAGGTTCGGTTACCACGGTAGATGTAACCGGTAACCGGGAACTGGCGGTTGAGGTCTAGTCCTTCGGAGTTGCCCCTCGTCGCCAGAACGCCCGCTCCATCCGTACCGGTGATGTCCCCGGCTACCCACCCGTCGGGGTTGGGGAACAAGAAGTGAATGACGTACTGATCGAGAACCTTCTTGACCCACTTCTCCCGGGCGAGGAAGCGCGGATCGACCATGTCCTCGATGTTGCGGACCGCGCCCTCGCGGCCCCCAACCTCACCGCCATGGATCGAGGAGACGACGAGCAGCTTTTCCTTTTTCTTGGCGGGAACGGTCTCGTCTGTGAGCAGAACGTTGTAGAGCGGGTAGCGGGCGGCCGATTTGCCCACCGTCGTGATCTCGATGAGCTTCGGATACTGCGACTCGAGGAACTTGATGCCGCACTGGAACTCGTCGAAACGCAGGAACGTCCCGCTTAGCACCGGTTCCGGAAAAACGCGGTCGCCCGGGGTGGCGTCGCCCTCGGCGCACTTGACGGGCCCGGCCTGGGCCGGGGGTGCGAACAGGGCTCCGGCGACCATCACGAGAGCGGCAACGACCGAGATGCCCGGTAGCCAGGGGGACCGGGAAGCGCCGGGAGTGCGGGAGCGATGCATGTCGGACCTCCGAAGTCACGAGGATGTTCTTGAGTCGGGAGTTCGACGGTGAGGCCCGACTTTCCTGCGGCGTGCTAGTCGAGGAAGCTCCGTTCGGCTATCTCGTACACAGCTAGGGGTCGAGGCGCCGGTGGAGAAGTCTCACAGTGGGATGGCGCGCAGGACGTTGTTCGCGGCGGTTGCTCTCCTCCTGGGAGCCGTGCCCGTCCACGCCCCGGTCGCGGCCGGGGGGCAAGCCTTTCAGTCTCGGGCCCTGGTAATTGACTCCGCTCCTGCCTCCGCCGACCCGCTGTGGGTAGGTGGCCTGTGGCACGTGTCGCCCGCGGGAGACATTGAGAAAGTCCTCCGGAGACGCTGGCTGCCGCTGGCGCCCAACCGTGACGGAGTCGTTGCCGCGGTGCCTAACGACGCCCGGGAACGGGACCGCTATCGCTATTGGATCGTCCGACCAGAGGTGGGATCGAGGCGGTTGCCGCACGCCACCAGCGCCCCCCCGTGCGCGTCGTGGTCGGGCGACGACGGCCTCGTCTCCTACCTCTCCGGCGCCGGGGAGGCCTCCGGAACCCGGGGCGTCCTGTGGGTGGCACCGATGGATGCTCCGGACGAGGCAAAGCCGGTGGCCACCGGTCTTTTTCCGGAATGCCCCACGTGGTCCCCGGAGGGACGCCGGCTGGCCTACTTCGTTCGCACGAAGAGAAACACCGAGCTCTGGGATCTCTACGTCTACGACGGCGCCGGCTCCGAAAGGGTCTCCCGAACGACCGGCCCCGCCCAGTCGGGCGCCACCAAGAACCGCTCGTTCGATTGGTCGCCCGACGGGGACACGCTGGCCTGGATTCACCAACGCTCGATTCAGGTCTACGACCAAACGGGGACCCGCCGACTCACCGAAAAAGGGGCGTTGACGCCGGTAATTCGACGCATCGAGGGAAATTCAAAGGTCCAGGCGCTGCGCTTCAGCCTCGACGGAGAGTTGCTCGGGGTGGGAATTGGATACGGGGCCGGCATCTTTGATGCGGACGGCGACGCGATTGCATACGTCCGCGGGATCGTGCGGGGTTGGGCGGGGAACGTCGGGCTTCTGACCGCTCGTCCCTATCGCGGCGCGCCGTCGCTTCTGCTGCACCGAGCTGTCCCCGATTCGTCACCCGAGCTCATCCAGAAGTACTCCAAGCAACCGGTTATTACGAGCCCGGATGGGGACTGGTTCGCTTATCTCCATCCTCATCAGCGCGACGAGCTTGTCTTCCGGGCGCCGGGAGGGCGTCTGATTAACCAAGTGGATCTGGACCTTCGTGCGGGAACCCCGGGCGCGATCGGCGCCGACGGCCGCTTTAAGGCCCCACCCTGGCCCTAGAGCTAGCCGGGAAGTAGGCTGGCCCTCTCGGCCCCCTACGGACGTCCAAAAACATCGTGGCCCCCCACGCGCCGCCAGATTATGTGCGGTTCCCCTTCAATTAAGGACTCGCCATATTCAAAGGTGGCGCGCCCGTTCGTGATCTCCCAGGTCATCTCGAATATCCCAGGTGCATCCTGCATAGGCTTGACGCGCAATCCGCCCCGAAAGTTTCCTCCTCCTCGGAGATCTTGGATGAACTTCGTCACGGCTAGCTTGAAAGCTCGTTTTTCGTCTTGACTCAAGCGGTTGAGGTCTCGCTTAAATTGATCAGCCTGCTCGTAGGTTGGCAATCGACGAGGGTCTGCTAGCCAGTGTTTCTATTCGCCGAGAGACGCTAGAAAATCGGCGTCGCTGTTAAAGACTTCGGTTCTTCCCTTACGGATGTCCTCGGTTGCCCGGCGCTCCCCGTCCTGCCATTCCTGAGTCCAGAACCAGGCCTGAGAAGCATCCACGACTTTCTGGGGACGGAGAAGTATGCCTTCCTCCACGATCTCAAATCGGATGGGGTCGCCCTCCGCAATTCTGGCGGCCTCCCGGACATCGCGCGGAACCGTGACCTGGCCCTTGGCTCGCATTCGGCTATCCATCTCCTCCTCCTTTCCCGTACTTCAAACTGTTTGTTTAACCCCCCTCGACTATGGTGCCACATTTCTTGAGACTTTCCTATAGAACGAATAAACAACTTTCAAATTGGATCAATTTCCTACCGCCTTTCCTGACCGCCGGTCAGTGGGGAAGCACTGCCCGGACTCCCGCCCTCTGCCCTCGTCCCGAACAGCGTTTGACCAGGTCGTACCGGGTGATTATCCTTACCGGTCGCGCCCCGCCGGGGGCGTGTTGCGCGCCTTAAGAGGCCGCGAAAACTCAGGAGTTCCCCGAGTTCGGTGAGCTTCGGTAGGCCCGTCTAGCGACGGCGGTACCCCTAGAGGTGCGGCCCGGGCGGGAACCGTCGGGGTTGGGGATGATCGCCGAACGACACGATCCGGAAGGACAACCCGGACCAGGTGCGCCTCAAGGTGCCCCCGGCCCGGCCCCCTATCTTGCGGATCTGGGACAAAAGGTTCCGATCAGACCGGCGCCGGGAGCCCATAGAGGTGAGATGGCCGACTCGGAGTCGGCCATGAGCGATTGGGGTGCCCGCAGGGCACCACGAAGCGGCCCCCAGGGGCCGAAAGGAAGGTGCTGTGCCAACGGTTCAGCAGCTGGTCCGACAGGGCCGGCACACGAAGAAAGAGAAGTCGAAATCGCCGGCGCTCAAGGGGTCTCCCCAGCGTCGCGGGGTCTGCACCCGCGTGTACACGACCACGCCCAAGAAGCCGAACTCGGCTCTCCGAAAGGTCGCTCGCGTCCGTCTCACCTCTGGAATCGAAGTCACCGCCTATATCCCAGGAATTGGTCACAACCTCCAGGAGCACTCGATCGTGCTCGTCCGCGGGGGCCGTGTGAAGGACCTTCCCGGCGTCCGCTACAAGATCGTGCGGGCCGCTCTCGACACGGCCGGGGTGCGCGACCGCACCAAGTCCCGCTCCAAGTACGGGGCGAAAAAGGGCGGAGGCGCGGCCTAGTGACCCTCCCCACGACATGTCGGCAGTTTTGGCGGCGAAGCCGCGGCGCCTCGCGGCGTTCTCAGTCGGGCACGTACCTTCCAGGTACGCACCCTCCCTGCGGCCTTGCGAGCATTGCGTTTCGCGCTCCAAAACAAGCCTCACGTCATAGGGAGGATCACGATGCCGCGTAAAGGACCTTCGGCACGCCGCGAGCTGTTACCGGACCCGATCTACAACTCGATGCTCGTCACCCAGATTCAGAACCGGGTGATGACCAGGGGCAAGAAGAGCCTCGCCGAAAAAGTGGTCTACGACGCCATGAAGATCGTGGCCGACCGCACCGGCAAGGACCCGCTTCCGGTGTTGAAGAAGGCGGTCGACAACATCAAGCCGCTGCTCGAGATTCGCTCGCGACGGGTGGGTGGTGCGACCTACCAGGTCCCGATCGAGGTCCAGTCCCGGCGCGGCACCACCCTTGCGATCCGTTGGCTTGTGATCTTTTCCCGCAACCGACGGGAGCCGAGCATGGCCCAGCGACTCGGCGCCGAGATCCTCGACGCATCGGGCGGGACGGGCAACGCCGTGAAGCGCCGCGAGGACATGCACAAGATGGCCGAGGCGAACAAAGCCTTCGCCCACTACAGATTCTGAGTCGTCGGGCAACCTAGCTCGACAGAGGAGATAGATGGCAGAGGTAGCAGCAAAAGAAGGACAGCAGCAGCCGAGACCTCAGCTGCGCGAGGTGAAGGGCGGTCGCGCTCCGCTCGCGCGCGAGTTCCCTCTCCACCACACTCGCAACATCGGGATCATGGCCCACATCGACGCGGGCAAGACCACGACGACCGAGCGCATCCTCTATTACACGGGTAAGACCTACAAGATCGGCGAGGTCCACGAGGGCGGCGCCGTCATGGACTGGATGGACCAGGAGCAGGAGCGCGGCATCACGATCACGTCGGCCGCCACCACTTGTTTCTGGAAGGGCTATTGGATCAACATCATCGACACGCCCGGCCACGTCGATTTCACGGTTGAAGTCGAGCGCAGTCTTAGGGTGCTCGACGGCGCCGTGGCGGTTTTCGACGCGGTTGCCGGAGTCGAGCCCCAGTCCGAGACGGTCTGGCGTCAGGCGGACCGCTACAAGGTCCCGCGCATCTGCTTCGTGAACAAGATGGACCGCACCGGCGCGGACTTTTTCCGCACGGTCGAGATGATCGAGTCTCGGCTGAACGGGCGACCGGTTGTCATTCAGCTTCCGATGGGCAAAGAGGCCGACTTCCACGGCGTGGTCGACCTCGTGTCGATGGTTGCCCACTACTGGCCGTCTGACGGCATGGGCGAGGAGTGGGAGGACCGCGAGATCCCACCGGAGCTGAAGGAGCAGGCCGAGAAGTACAGGCACGATTTGATCGAGGCGCTTGCCGACTACGACGAACACATCATGGAGTCCTATGTCGGCGAGGACACGATCGATCAGGAAGCGATAAAGAAGGCAATGCGGACCGCGACTCTCGCGGGCGACATCGCTCCCGTTCTCTGTGGTTCCGCTTTTAAGAACAAGGCCGTCCAGCCTCTGCTGGACGCCATCTGCCGCTACCTTCCAAGCCCGGTCGACCTGCCGCCCTACGAGGGATTGCACCCACAGACGAAAGAGCCGATGGTGCGCGCTCCCAACGACCTCGAGCCCTTCTCCGCCCTTGCCTTCAAGATCATGAGCGACCCCTACGTGGGTCGACTGACCTACATGCGGGTCTATTCAGGAGCCCTCAAGAGCGGGGACGCGATCGTCAACTCGACGAAGGACCGTAAGGAAAGAGTCGGTCGCATCCTTCAGATGCACGCCAACCACCGTGAGGATAAAGACGCGGTGTTCACCGGCGACATCGTGGCGGTGGTGGGGCTGAAGCAGACCCTTACCGGTGACACGCTGTGCGATCCGAAGGACCAGGTCATCCTCGAAGAGATGACCTTCCCGGCCCCCGTAATCGACGTGGCCATCGAGCCGAAATCGAAGGTCGACTCCGACAAGCTCGGCAACGCACTGCAGAGACTCTCGGAAGAGGACCCGACCTTCCGCGTTCATACCGACGAAGACACGGGCCAGACGATCATCTCGGGAATGGGCGAGCTTCACCTCGAGGTGCTGGTCGATCGACTCATTCGTGAGTTCAAGGTCGGCGCCAACGTCGGACGTCCGCAGGTCGCTTACCGCGAAACGGTCAAAGATACCGTCGAGAAGGCGGAGACCAGATACGTCAAGCAGACCGGTGGTAAGGGACAGTACGGGCACGTCGTATTCAAGCTCGAGCCCACGGGCCCCGGCGGAGGTTACGAGTTCATCAACAAGATCACGGGGGGCAAAATCCCTACCGAGTACATACCCGCGGTCGACCAGGGAGTGCAAGAGGCGATGGCCTCGGGCGTACTCGCCGGCTATCCGGTGGTCGACCTCCGGGTGACCTTGATCGACGGCTCCTATCACGACGTCGACTCGTCGGAGATGGCCTTCAAGATCACCGGTTCGATGGCCTTCAAGGACGCGGCCAAGAAGGCCAAGCCGACCTTGCTCGAGCCGGTGTTCGACGTCGAGGTCGTCACCCCCGAGGAATACATGGGCGATGTCATCGGTGACCTATCGGGGCGGCGCGGTCAGATCGAGCAGATGGAGCAGCGAGGCTCGGATCGGATCGTCAAGGCCCAGGTCCCCCTCGCAGAGATGTTCGGTTATGCGACCGAACTTCGCAGTCGTACGCAGGGTCGCGCCACGTACACCATGCAGTTCAACTCCTACAAGGAGATCCCCAAATCAATTGCAGACGAAGTTGTTGCATCAGTTAGAGGCGAACCGGTCGGCAAGTAGGTAAAGGAGAGGCGATGTCGAAGCAAAAGTTCGAGCGGACGAAACCGCACGTAAACATCGGCACGATGGGTCACATCGACCACGGTAAGACGACCCTGACGGCCGCCATCACGAAGGTCCTCGCAGAGGGTAACGAGAACGTCGAGTTCACGCCCTTCGACAAGATCGACAACGCTCCGGAGGAGCGCGAGCGAGGCATCACGATCGCTATAGCTCACGTCGAGTACGAGACGGACAACCGGCACTACGCGCACGTCGACATGCCGGGCCACGCCGACTACATCAAGAACATGATCACCGGTGCCGCCCAGGTCGACGGTGCCATCCTCGTGGTTTCCGCCGCCGACGGTCCGATGCCCCAGACGCGTGAGCACGTACTGCTGGCCCGTCAGGTAAACGTTCCGTACATCGTGGTCGCGCTCAACAAGGTCGACATGGTCGACGACCCAGAGCTCCTCGATCTCGTCGAGCTCGAGGTTCGTGAGCTCCTCACGGAGTACGAGTTCCCCGGCGACGACGTTCCCGTCGTGCGGGTTTCTGCTCTCAAGGCACTCGACGGCGACGAAGAGGCGGCGGGACAGGTCCGTGAGCTCATGGCCGCGGTCGACGAGGCGGTCCCCGAGCCCGAGCGCGACACCGCGAAACCATTCCTCATGCCGATCGAGGACGTTTTCACGATCACCGGGCGCGGGACGGTCGTGACCGGCCGCGTCGAGCAGGGTGAGCTGAAGCTCGGCGAGGAGATCGAGATCGTCGGGATCGAGAAGGATACGAAGAAGACGGTCGTCACCGGAATCGAGATGTTCCGGAAGATGCTTGACGAGGCCCAGGCCGGAGACAACGCCGGCATCCTGCTGCGAGGCACCAAGAAGGACGAAGTGCAGCGGGGTCAGGTTCTCGCCAAGCCGGGAAGCGTCACGCCTCATACGAAGTTCAGCGCGCAGGTCTACATCCTCTCCAAGGAGGAGGGCGGCCGGCACACGCCGTTTTTCAACAACTACCGTCCCCAGTTCTACTTCCGCACCACGGACGTAACGGGATCGGTCCAGCTTCCGGGCGGTACCGAGATGGTCATGCCGGGAGACAACACCGAGATGACCGTTGAACTCGGGCAGCCCATCGCCATGGACGAGGGCCTGCGGTTCGCCATTCGCGAGGGTGGCCGCACCGTCGGTGCCGGCCGGGTAGTCAAGATCCTCGAATAACTAGAAGAAAGAGCGGTTTCAGTTGGCTAATGGGATGAAGATCCGCATAAGGCTCAAGGCCTACGACCACGAGGTCATCGACCAGTCGGCGAAGAAGATCGTCGAGACGGTGACCCGTACGGGGGCGAGCGTCAACGGTCCCATCCCGTTGCCGACGGAGCGATCCGTATACACGGTCATTCGCTCACCGCATAAAGACAAGGACTCGCGAGAGCACTTCGAGATGCGTACGCACAAGCGTTTGCTCGACATCGTGAATCCGACTCCTAAGACGGTCGACTCGCTCCAGCGACTAGACCTACCGGCCGGCGTCGACATCGAACTGAAGCTCTAGGAAACATGGTCATGAATCAAAGAACACCGAGGCGACCCGAAAGATCCGAGCGACGGGTCGGACGAGCAGGGGATCGTCTAGACGATCCCCGGAGTACAGGAAGCAGCAGGTAGATGGCAGAGATAAAGGGGATTCTGGGACGAAAGATAGGAATGACCCAGGTCTTCGACGACAACGGGCACGCCGTGCCCGTTACGGTCGTGGAGGCCGGGCCCTGTCGCGTCGCCCAGATCAAGACTCCCGAAAAGGACGGGTATTCGGCCATCCAGCTCTCTTTCGGTACCGTCAAGCGAGTCAACAAGCCTCTTGCCGGCCACTACGCGAAGGCGAATCTCGAGCCTGCGCGCAATCTGGTTGAGCTCCGTCTGACCGATACGGCCCCCTATGAAACCGGCGGCGAGATCAAGGCCGACGTGTTCGAGTCCGGCGAACTGGTCGACGTAATCGGCGTCACCAAAGGAAAAGGGTTCTCCGGGGGAATGAAGCGGCACAACTTCAAAGGCTTATCTGCCTCTCACGGAACTCACCGAAAGCACCGCTCGCCTGGAGCCATCGGGGCGTGCGCGACGCCCGCTCGCGTCTTCAAGGGAACCAAGATGGCCGGTCACATGGGCCATTCGAGGGTGACCACGCTCAACCTCAAGATCTTAAGAGTAGACCCGGAGCGCAACCTCATGCTGATCCGAGGGGCCATACCAGGCCCCAGGGGTGGGCTTGTCATGGTCCGCACCGCCGTCCGCCTTCGTCAGCGCGATACCGGCAAGGAGAGCGGATCATGAGCGCAGCCGAGGCGAAGTTGAAAGCAAAAGTTATCGACTCATCGGGCTCCGCGTCGGGCGACATCGATTTACCTGCCGAGATATTCGGCGGCGAGGTAAACGTGCCCGTCATGCACCAGGTGGTCACCGCCCAGCTTGCGGCCGCGCGGAGCGGGACCGCGTCCACCAAGACGCGTTCCGAGGTGCGCGGCGGTGGGACGAAGCCCTGGCGCCAGAAAGGCACCGGGCGCGCGCGCCACGGCTCTATCCGCAGCCCGATCTGGGTCGGCGGAGGCGTGGTGTGGGGGCCGAAACCTCGGAGCCACGCGGTACGAGTAAACAGGAAGGTACGTAAGGCCGCCCTTCGTTCCGCCCTGGCCGACAAGGCCCAGGCGGGTCGGGTTTGGGTGCTCGACGGGTTCGAGGAGACCAAGACAAAGGCGGCCGCGGCGTGTTTGAAAGCAGCGGGAGTCGAGGGCAAGGTGCTTTTGGTGTTGGATCCCGAGGATGAGACCTCGCGCACCGTCGACCGGGCTTTTCGTAACCTGGGATCGGCGGCGTTCGCGCTTGTCGGATCGCTGTCCACCTACGACATCCTGGTGGCCGACGCATTGTTCTTCACCAGAGGGGCTTACGACAAACTCGTGAACTCGGGTCGTTTGACCACACGCTCTGGGGGTGACGGGGCATGAGTTCGATCAAGGCCGACTACCGCGACGTGATCATCGCGCCCGTTGTCAGCGAGAAGTCCTACGCACTGATCGACGGCAACACCTACACGTTCCTGGTGCACACGAAGGCCAACAAGACCGAAATTCGTCAAGCGGTCGAACGCATCTGGAACGTAAAGGTCGTCAAGGTCAATACGAACAACCGATCGGGGAAGAAGAAGCGCTTCCGATTCACGCAAGGAAAGCGGCCGGATACGAAGAGGGCGTTCGTGAAGCTGGCCGAAGGCGACAAGATCGAGATCTTCGAGCAGCAGGGTTAAGGGGTATCCATATGGCAATTCGCAAAACAAAACCGACATCGGCGGGGCGCAGGTTCCAGAGTTACTCGGACTTCGCCGAGGTTACGCGCGACCAGCCGGAGAAGTCCCTACTTGCTCCCAAGCCAAAGAAGGCCGGGCGCAACAACTACGGACGGATTACTTCACGTCGTCGCGGTGGGGGGAACAAGAACCGCTATCGCGTGATCGACTTCCGCAGGACCAAGGACGGCATTCCCGCCAAGGTGGCGCACGTCGAATACGACCCCAACCGGAACGCTCGCATCGCCCTCCTTCATTATGTCGATGGGGAAAAGCGCTACATACTCATGCCAAACCGCGTGAAGGTCGGCGACATGCTCCAATCGGGGCCAAAGGCCGACATCAGACCCGGAAACGCGCTGCCGCTGCGGAACATCCCCGTGGGAACAACGGTGCACAACGTGGAGCTCAAGCCGGGGGCCGGAGGAAAGATGGCTAGATCTGCCGGTGCCTCCGTGCAACTGGTTGCCAAAGAAGGCACCAAGGCGACGCTCCGCCTTCCGTCCGGCGAGGTGCGGTTGGTCCCGATGGACTGTCGCGCCACCGTTGGCGAAGTAGGCAACGCCGAGGCCGAGCTGGTGTCTCTGGGCAAGGCGGGCCGTGCCCGCTGGCAGGGCCGGCGCCCCAAGGTCCGAGGAGTGGCCATGAACCCCATCGATCACCCTCTGGGCGGCGGCGAGGGCAAATCCTCGGGTGGACGCCACCCCGTTAGCCCGTGGGGCCAGAAAGAGGGCCGCACCCGCAAGAAGAAGCAGTCCGACGACATGATCGTCCGCCGCCGCCGCAAGAAGAGAGGCGGTCGCTGATGCCCAGATCTCTGAAGAAGGGGCCGTTCGTCGACGACCACCTGTTCGTGCGCATCGTGGAGATGAACAAGAAAAACGAAAAGCGTGTGATCAAGACCTGGTCGCGGCGCTCGACGGTCGTTCCCGAGATGATCGGACACACGATCGCAGTACACGACGGCCGCAAGCACGTGCCGGTCTACATCACCGAGACCATGGTTGGTCACAAGCTCGGTGAGTTCGCCGCCACCCGCGCCTTCCGAACGCACGGCGGGGCCGCCGAGAGAACAACGAGGGTCAAGTAATGAGCACCCGAATTGCACCTACGGCACAAGAGGCTCGGGCGACGGCAAAGTTCATTCGCATGTCACCGACGAAGGCTCGCCGGGTGATGGAGATGATCCGCGGCCGCCACGTCGACGATGCACGACGGGTGCTCCGGTTCTCTCCGCAGGGAGCGAGCGATCCCATTGCGAAGGTCCTCGAATCGGCTATCGCCAACGCCGAGCACAACCGCGAGCTTCCCGTGGACGAGCTCGTGGTTACCCGTGCGTGGGTCGACGAGGGTCCGACCCTCCGTCGCTTCCGACCCCGGGCGATGGGGCGCGCTACGCGCATTCGTAAACGGACGTGTCATATCTCGGTAGTCGTCGGTCGGAGCCAAGAGATCGTGGAGCAGCTGCGCCGCCTTCAGGAGGAAGCGAGTCCGACCAGAGGATCGAAGAAGACCACCGCCAAGAAGACGACGGCCAAGAAAACGACCGAAGAGAAGCCGACCGCCAAGAAGACAACGGCCAAGAAAACGACCGCCAAGAAAACGACGGCAAAAAAGACCACGGCCAAGAAAACGACCGCCAAAAAGGCCACTAAAAAGAGCTCGGCAGGTGAGGAGTAATGGGTCAGAAGGTTCACCCGTACGGCTTCCGTCTCGGCATACACACGGATTGGAAGTCGCGCTGGTTCAGCGACAAACAGTACAAGGAGTATCTCCACGCGGATATGCGTATCCGCCAGTTCCTGCTGGGCGAACTTCCTCACGCCGGGATCAGTCGAATCGACATCGAGAGGACGCGAGAGCGGGTTCGCATCGACGCTCACACGGCGCGGCCCGGAATCGTGATCGGTCGCCGTGGCTCGGAGGCGGAGCGGCTCCGCAAGCGCCTCGAGGAGATGGAATCGAAGATCTACGGCAAGCCGGTGGACGTTCGCCTCAACATCATCGAGGTGAAGCAGCCGGAGCTCGACGCGCAGTTGATCGCGCAGGGCGTAGGCGAGCAACTTGCAAGTCGCGTCTCTTTCCGCCGCGCCATGAAAAAGTCGGTGTCGACTGCCATGCGCAACGGGGCCAAGGGCGTTCGCGTTCAGTGCTCCGGACGACTCGGAGGGGCGGAGATGAGCCGCACCGAGTGGTACATCGACGGTCAGATGCCGCTTCATACCCTCCGCGCGGACGTCGACTATGGCTTTTCGGAGGCCCGAACCACGTTCGGCCGCATCGGCGTAAAGGTCTGGATCTATCGCGGGCCCTTCCAGGATATGTACGCGACCGCTCGCGACGCCGCTCGCCTTCGTCGCGAGGCAGCCCTGGCCGCCGGCGAGACGGTCGGTAGGGGGGCCGAGGAGCGGGCCCAAAGCAAAGCGGACGCCCCGAAGTCGACGGCGAAGAAAACCACCCGTGCCTCCAAGGTCGTCACGAAGAAGACGACACCCGCTCCCACCGAGTCGACTCCGACACCGGCGCCGGCCTCCAACGGGGACGCGGTGCCGCCCACGGGGGGGCCCCCAAAAAAGGCCGACCAAAGCCTCGGAAAGGCCTCATCGGAGCCGGAGCAGGTATCCCCGCCCGCTCCGGAGGCGGTCGAGGCCGCTTCGAGTGAGGACAAGGCTCCTCCGGCCGAGTCCGAGATAGCTCCCGACGATCCCTCCACCATCGGCAAGGAGGAGGAGTCCAGCTGATGTTGCAGCCACGGAAGGTCAAACACCGCAAGCAGCAGCGAGGTCGCATGCGCGGTCGCGCCAAGGGAGGAACGACGGTCAACTTCGGCGACTACGGATTGATGGCCGTTGAACCCGGCTGGATTTCGAACCGGCAGATCGAAGCCGCTCGAATCGCCATGACGAGGCACATTCGCCGTGGCGGCAAGGTCTGGATCAACTTGTTCCCCGACAAACCCGTTACCAAGAAACCTGCGGAGACGCGCCAGGGTTCGGGAAAGGGAAATCCCGAGTTCTGGGTGGCCGTCGTCAAGCCGGGCCGCGTGATGTTCGAGCTGGCTGGAGTCGAAGAGGAGTTGGCTCGTGAGGCCATTCGTCTCGCGGCACATAAGTTACCGATCAAGTCGAAGTTCGTTGCTCGAGAGCAGCCGATGGAGGCTAACTAATGGCCCTCAAACCGTCCGAGATAAGGGATCTGCCGGTCAACGAGCTGGCCGATCGTCTGAACGAGACCAAAGAAGAGCTTTTTAACTTGAGATTTCAAAACGCAACGGGTCAGCTCGACAACTACGCGCGCCTTGCCGAGTTGCGACGGGACGTCGCACGACTGAGGACGGCTATTCGCGCCCACGAACTCGCAAGTGCAGCCGGAGATGAAGCCTGAGGATGGTGGATGTGGCAGATCAAGAAGCTGAAGTAGCTAGAGGACAACGGAAGACGAGGGTTGGCCGTGTCGTCTCCGACGCCATGAACAAGACTGCCATCGTCGAGGTTAGGGACGCAGCCGCTCATCCGACCTACGGGAAGATCGTCCGGCGGACGACGCGGTTGAAGGCCCACGATGAAGAGAACGAGGCCGCGATTGGTGACACCGTGCGGATCGCCGAGACGCGCCCCCTCTCCAAGACGAAGCGGTGGCGCGTTGTGGACATCGTGGAGAAGGCCAAGTGATACAGCAGGAATCAAGATGCCGCGTGGCAGATAACACCGGAGCCAGGAACGTACTGGTTATCAAGGTGTTGGGCGGATCGCGCAGACGTTACGCAGGCATCGGTGACGTCGTCGTCTGTACCGTTAAGGATGCGATCCCTGGGGGCGCGGTCAAGAAGTCGGACGTGGTCAAGGCCGTGGTCGTCCGGACCGCCAAGGAGCGTCGCCGCGGCGATGGCTCCTACATCAAGTTTGACGACAACGCAGTGGTGATCGTCGACAACCAGATGCAGCCACGCGGAACGCGCATCTTCGGGCCGGTGGCCCGCGAGCTGCGCGACAAGAGGTTCATGAAGATCATCTCGCTGGCGCCGGAGGTGCTGTGAGTGGAGGTGCGTAACCGATGGGCTTAAAGGTAAAGAAGGGAGACACGGTGGCGATCATCGCCGGCAAGGATGTCGGCGTGCAGGGCCGCGTTCTTCAGGTTCTCCCCAATCGCGGAAAGGTTCTCGTCGAGGGTGTCAACAGACAAACGCGACATGAGAAGGTGAGGCCCGCGCAGGGTCGTGCCGGACAGGTCGGAGGGATCTCACACAAGGAGGGCCCTATCGACATTTCGAACGTGGCGCTCGTGTGCCCCACGGATGGCCCGGCCAGAGTCGGCTACAGGGTCGAGTCGGACGGAGCCAAGACGCGCGTGTGTAAGAAGTGCGGGACGGAGTTGTAGATGGCTAAGTCACAGGGATCAAACGGTTACGTGCCCAGGCTGAAAGAGCAATATCTCGGTGAGCTCCGGGAACGGCTCCAGCAGGAGCTCGATCTGAGGAACGTAATGGAGGTTCCCAAGCCGGTGAAGGTGATCGTCAATATGGGCGTGGGCGATGCGGCCAAAGAGGCCAAGTTGCTGGACGGCGCCATCAAGGACCTGACGACTATCACAGGCCAGAGGCCCATGCTCAGAAGAGCTCGCAAGTCGATAGCGACGTTCAAGATCCGGGAAGGTATGCCCATCGGTGCGGCCACAACGCTCCGCGGTGACAGGATGTGGGACTTCCTCGATCGTCTGCTATCGGTAGTTCTGCCGAGGATCCGCGACTTCCGAGGGCTGAACCCTCGGGCGTTCGACGGTAACGGCAACTACAGCCTCGGCCTGACAGAGCAGCTGGTATTCCCCGAGATCGACTACGACGACATTGATGCGACGAGGGGAATGGACGTCACGATCGTTACGACGGCAACGACGGATGAGCATGGCCTGGCGCTCCTTACCGCTCTGGGCTTCCCGTTCAGACAGCAGCAGAGGGTGGAGGCATAGATGGCTAAAAAGGGGCTGCGCATCAAAGCGGAGCGAAAGCAGAAGTTCAAAGTGCGCGAGTACACCCGCTGCGCTCGTTGTGGCCGGCCACGGGCCGTCTACAAAAGGTTCGGCTTGTGCAGGCTCTGCTTCCGTGAGATGGCGCACAAGGGCGAGATTCCTGGAATCACAAAGTCAAGTTGGTAGGGGAGAGCATTAGATGAGCATGACCGACCCGATAGCAGACATGTTGAGCCGCATTCGCAACGCCGCATCCGCGGCGCATGAGGACGTCAATGTGCCTGCTTCGAAGATCAAGGAGAACATCGCGCGAATCCTCGTCGAAGAGGGGTATCTCGACGGGTATGAGCGCGTGGAGGACAACGGACATCCCGCCATCGTCATCAAGCTGCGTTACTCCGGCGAGAGGGATCCGGCGATCTCCGGCTTGAAGCGTGTCTCCAAGCCGGGCCGGCGTGTCTATAAGGGGGCCGGCGAGCTGCCCCGCGTTCTCGGCGGTCTGGGAGTAGCGATCATTTCCACGTCGCAGGGCGTCATGACCGACAAGGAGGCTCGTCGCGCGCGCGTCGGCGGCGAGATCCTGGCGTACGTCTGGTAGGAGAGGAAAAGATGTCTCGAATCGGCCAAGCCCCCATACCCATCCCCGACGGTGTTTCGGTCAGCCTGGCCGCGGGCCGCGTCACCGTGAACGGCCCCAAAGGTGAGTTGCAGCGCAGTCTCCCGAAGGGCATCTCCGTCGAGCAGGGCGACAGTGAGCTGCTAGTCCTCCGCGACGGCGACGCGCGGGAGACGAGGGCGCTTCACGGACTGGTGCGGAGTCTCGTGTTCAACATGGTGCACGGGGTCACGCAGGGTTACGAGAAGAACCTCGATATCCAGGGCGTCGGTTACCGAGCCCAGAAGAAGGGCCAGGACCTAGAGCTCAACGTCGGGTACTCGCATTCGGTGACGAAGAAGGCACCTGATGGGATCGAGTTCGACGTCCCCACTCCGACTCGGATCTCCGTCAGAGGTATCGACAAGGAGCTGGTCGGACAGACGGCCGCCGAGATCAGAGCGATCCGGAAGCCCGAGCCCTACAAGGGCAAGGGCATTCGCTATGAGGGTGAGCGCGTCCGTCGTAAGGCGGGCAAGGCTGCCAAGGCTGCGGTCTAGGAGGAACGATGGTGACATCCGACAAGAGAAGCTCGCGAATCAAGCGGCACCGAAGGGTTCGAAAGAAGGTGCTGGGGAGTCCCGAACGGCCGCGTTTAGCGGTCTACCGGTCTAACCGGCACATCTACGCCCAGCTAATCGACGATCTAGCCGGCCGAACAGTGGCGGCGGCGTCGACGCAAAGTGGTAACGGCGACGATCCGAAGGCCAAGGCGAAACAGGTCGGTCTTGCGATCGCCGAGCAGGCTAAAGGCGCGGGCGTAACCCGTGTGACGTTCGACAGAGGTGGGTTTAAGTATCACGGCCGCGTGCAAGCGGTGGCCGATGGTGCCCGCGAAGGAGGTCTGGAGCTTTAGATGAGGATGATGAGCAATGGCTAGGCCGACCGGGGGCCGAGGCTCCCGCGACGACGACAGGGCACAGTACGAAGAGCGAGTTGTCTCGATCAATCGCGTTTCGAAAGTGGTGAAGGGCGGCCGGAGGTTCTCCTTCACCGCGCTCGTTGTCGTCGGCGACGGCGCCGGACAAGTGGGCGTGGGCTACGGGAAGGCCAGGGAGGTTCCGGCGGCCATCCAGAAGGGCGTCGAGGAGGCCAAGCGCGACTTCTTCCGAGTTCCGATGGTGCACAACACGATCATTCACGAGGTGATAGGCGAGGACTCGGCGGCAGTTGTACTTCTGAAACCAGCCTCGCCGGGTACGGGTGTCATCGCCGGAGGTCCGGTGCGCGCGGTGGTCGAGTGCGCCGGCATTCGAGACATCCTGTCTAAGTCACTCGGATCGAAGAACGCCATCAACATCGTCCACGCCACGGTGAAGGGACTGAAGAGCATCCGTACAGCGCAAGAGGTAGCCGATCGCAGGCACAAGACCCCCGAGGAGGTCGCTCCGCCGTACCTCCTTTCGAGTTCAACCAACACTTTCTCCGGATAGACAAGGATCGGGCAGTATGGGCAAGTTGAAAATCACGCAGATCCGTTCGGCAACGAGCCGGGGAGCCAAACAGCAAGGGACCATAAAGGCCCTTGGACTGAGGCGCATCGGTCAGGAGGTCGTGGTTGACGACAAACCGGAGATCCGAGGCATGGTCGAAAAGGTGAAGCACCTCGTTGAGGTAGAGGAGAGTGACCAGTGAAGCCCCACGAGCTGAAGTCGCCCCCGGGGGCCCACACCGCGCGCAAGCGTGTCGGGCGCGGGGAGGGGTCCGGTCGCGGAAAAACGGCCGGCAGAGGAACCAAAGGAACGCGAGCCAGAGGAACCGTGAAGACGTTCTTCGAAGGTGGCCAGATGCCTCTTGTTCGACGAGTGCCCAAACTCAAGGGCTTCACGCCGCCCAACAGAATCGTTTACGGAGCCGTGAACGTGGGCGACATCGCCTCGTTGGACTCCGCCGAGGTAGGCCCCGACGAAATGCGCAGCGCAGGCCTGGTTCGCAAGAGGCATTCGCTCGTCAAGCTTCTAGGTTCGGGTGACATCGACCGCGCGGTCACCGTGCGGGTGCATGCGGCGAGCCAACAGGCTCGATCCAAGATTGAGGGCGCCGGTGGGTCCGTGGAGATCATCAGGAGAGGTCCCAAATGAACCTCCTAAAGGCGTTCGTTAATGCGTTTAAGGTCCCCGATCTTCGAAAGAAGATTCTGTTCACCTTGTTGGTTATCGCGATCTTCCGACTTGGATCGCACATCCCCACACCCGGGATCGATGTGGACGAGGCCCAGAGATTCTCCCAAGGTGCATCCGGGGGACTTAAGTTCCTGGACCTCTTCTCGGGCGGCGCCCTTACCCAGCTGGCGATTTTTGCGCTCGGGATCATGCCCTACATCACGTCGTCGATCATCATGCAGTTGCTCACGGTGGTGATCCCGAAGCTCGAGGCATGGTCGAAAGAGGGCGAAGCCGGTCACAAAAAGATCACCCAGTGGACGAGATACCTCACCGTTCTTCTCGCCCTACTTCAATCGACGGGGTTGGCCTTCTTGTTCCACAACGGCTCCATTCAGGATGCGCAGGGTCAGGGCGTCGACTTCATCCCGGAGTTCACTCCCCTACGAGTGTTCATCGTGGTGCTGTCGTTGACCGCCGGTACGGCTCTGATTATGTGGCTGGGTGAGCTGATCACGCAGCGCGGAATAGGTAACGGAATGTCCATTCTCATCTTCGCCGGGATCGTGTCCACGCTGCCCGGCGAGGGTAAGGGAATCCTGGATCAGAAAGGACTGCCGCCCTTCTTGATCATCTGCGGTATCGGACTGATCATCATCGTGGCGATCGTCGCTATGGAACAAGGGCAAAGACGTATTCCCGTGCAGTACGCCAAACGTGTCGTCGGTCGGAAGATGTACGGGGGCAGCTCGACGTACATTCCTCTGAAGGTCAACCAGGCCGGTGTTATCCCCATCATCTTTGCGTCGAGCGTTCTCTACATCCCGCAGCTGTTGCAGAACGTGATCCAACAGGACAGCATCCGAAGCTTCATCGAGAACAACTTGATCAACCCGGCAAGTGCCGTTTACATGATTCTGTTCGGAGTGATGGTCGTGTTCTTCACGTACTTCTATACGGCGATCTCGTTCAACCCCACCGACGTCGCCGACAACATGAAAAAGTACGGCGGGTTTATCCCGGGTATCAGACCGGGACGTGCGACGGCCGAGTACCTGGACCGGATCTTGACCCGCATCACGCTTCCCGGGGCGCTTTTCATCGCAGCGATCGCGCTGATGCCGTCGATTTTCTTGGCTACGCAAGACATCCAGCAGCTGCCGTTTGGGGGCACGTCCATCCTCATCACCGTCGGTGTGACGCTCGAGACCATGAAGCAGATCGAGTCACAGCTCACCATGCGCCACTACGAGGGTTTCCTCAAATAGGAGTTGTTGCGTGAGGCTGATCATCTTCGGGCCCCAAGGTGCCGGCAAGGGCACTCAGAGCGTTCGTATTTCTGAGAAGTACGCCATTCCATCGGTGTCGACCGGTGACATCTTCCGCTGGGCGATTTCAGGCAGAACCGCTCTCGGCTTGAAGGCCGGTGAGTACGTTGCCAAAGGACTCCTCGTACCCGACGAGGTCACCATCGGGGTCGTCCAGGAAAGACTCTCGGCCGATGACGCACATGACGGTTTCTTGCTCGACGGCTTTCCCCGGAACCTGAAGCAGGCCGAAGCCCTCGACACATGGCTCGTCGATCACAAAGGTGGAGGTCTCGATGCCGCCCTTGCGATCGAGGTCCCGAACGATGTGTCTCTGAGACGCCTGACGGGACGGCGGGTCTGCGGCGAATGCGGCACGAACTACAGCGTCGAGAACCCACCCAAGCTCGACTGGACTTGCGACCGATGCGGGGGACAAGTCCAAGCCCGGGCCGACGACCTCGACGAAGAAACGATCCGCGAGAGGCTCGAGCTCTATCACAAGCAAACCGAACCGCTGAAGGTCTACTACGAAGACAAAGGTCTACTTCGCCTCATCGACGGGCAGGGCTCACCGGACGAAGTTTTCGATCGCATAGTCGCTGCCCTATAGAAAGCGGCCGCCCTTGATCTACAAGAAGTCTCCCGAGGAACTCGCAATCATGCGGGAGGGCGCGGCGATCCTGGTGTCGGTGCTCGACGAGCTCGAGGCCGCTCTGCGCCCGGGCATCACGACGGGCGAGCTGGACAGGATCGCCGAACGGCGCATTACGGGGGCCGGCGCCCAACCGTCGTTCAAGGGCTACCGAGGATTTCCGGCATCGATTTGCGCGTCGCCGAACAACGTCATCGTCCACGGAATCCCCGGCCCCCTCAAGCTCAACGAGGGCGACATCATTTCGCTCGACGTCGGCGTGCTGTGGAGGGGGTTCCACGTCGATTCTGCATGGACCTTTCCGGTCGGCGAGGTCTCCTCCGAGACACATGAGCTTCTGAAGGTAACGGAGTCCTGCCTGAATGCTGCCATCGAGAAATGCCGGCCGGGAGCGCGTCTCGGCGACGTCGGTCACGCGGTCGAAGAGACGGCGGAGGCTTCCGGCTACTCGATCGTGCGGGAGTACGTCGGCCATGGAGTCGGGCGAGATCTGCACGAGGAGCCACAGATTCCCAACTACGGCCCCCCCGGGCGGCGCCAGGCGCTGGCTCCCGGTATGACCCTCGCCATCGAGCCGATGGTGAACGCGGGGGGCGAGCGGACGAAGGTCCTGGGGGACCAGTGGACCGTCGAGACTCTCGACGGCAGCCTCTCCGCCCACTTCGAACACACCGTCGCCATAACCGAAGACGACCACGAGGTCCTAACTCGCCGCTAACTTTTCGCGGTGATCGGCCGCCGCCGGTGACCGTGGGGCGGGTTTTACGGGTTTAGCCCGCCCTGGTACCCTGATTGGTCGGATTACCCGTAGCACAGCGCGCCCTTTATTGGGCGATTTTCATTGGGTAGCCGGCACCGGATCGTCTAGACGAAAGCTTCGCGCATGGGGAAGAACAAAGAAAAGACCGCCTCGAAGGAAGAGGGCATCCAGGTCGAGGGTTCCGTTCTGGAAACCCTCCCCAACGCCATGTTCAAGGTCGAGCTCGATAACGGTCACCAGGTGCTGGCGCACATCTCCGGAAAGATGCGCATGCACTACATCCGCATCCTGCCCGGGGATCGCGTCCTGGTGGAGTTGTCGCCTTACGACTTGACCCGGGGCCGCGTGGTCTACCGCTACAAGTAAAAGGAAACGAGTGAAGGTTCAGCCCAGCGTCAAAAAAATCTGTGACAAGTGCAAGATCATTCGTCGGCGGGGACGGGTCATGGTGATCTGCTCTAACCCGCGGCACAAGCAGAGACAGGGATAGGAGAACAGAGTGGCTCGTATCGCCGGGGTTGACCTCCCGAGAGACAAGAGACTCGAGATCGGCCTTACCTACATATACGGGATCGGTCGCACCCGGGCGATGGAGACCTGTGTCGGATCCCGCGTCGATCCCGCCACGAAGGTGCGAGACCTCACCGACGAAGAGGTTGTTCGAATCCGCGACTGGGTTGGCTCGAATTACCGCATCGAGGGTGACCTTCGCCGAGAGGTCAACCAGAACATCAAACGCAAAGTGGAAATCGGCAGCTACCAAGGACTTCGTCACCGCAGAGGGCTTCCGGTCCGCGGGCAAAGAACTCACACGAACGCAAGAACGCGGAAGGGTCCTCGCAAGACCGTTGCGGGAAAGAAGAAAGCTCCCACGAAGAAATAGGAAAGGCTGGTATTGGCAACTCCTAAAAAGGGCAAGAA
>JALZEI010000270.1 GCA_030862115.1 Actinomycetota bacterium | reverse complement strand
GGCGAACGCTAGCTAGTTCACCCAACCCTGCATCTCGCGTCTTTGTTCGCTCGGCTCGGTAGTTATGATGCTGATTCTAAATCTCGCGGCGCTCGCGAGCGTCGACGTCACTTCGTGTGTCTCGTTCTTTGGGCAATTCCTGCCCTTCGGCTGCTGCGTCGCCCGTCTCCGACGCTCGGCCGGATCGGTTCCCCTTGAGTCCGCGTCCTACGCCGCCCAAAACAGCCAATCCAGCGATGGCAACGAGTGCGATTATTGGTACTAGGAGCCATGCCCATGAACCCCCACTCATTCTGTGCTCCCTTCGTTAGTCGGCTTCAGCTTCGGCTTACCCATATCGCACTTGGATAGTCATTAACCATTCACGCCCCGACCGCGTCGACTGACAGAAGTTGCGACCATCAAGTTCGTCAAGGTGACTGAGAAGATCCAATCAAGTACTTCTGTTTTCTCCATCCAATGAAAGGAACGAGCGAGTGCCAATCTTTCGACCGCAAAGATCGAAGGGACAAAAGCGCAAGCGGATCCCGCACGTTATATGGAATGGACCTATGCACTTACGGGGGCCCGTGTCGGACTGTGAGGTTTGGCTAGGCCGCTCCCAGCGGACTGCGTTACCTACTCGACGAGGGCTTCCTCACGCTCGCCGTAGGGATAGAAGAACGTAATGAACGGCTCAGGGTCACCGTCCCACTCGTACTCGCGTACCTGTTCGGGGCTCCGCCGCCCGGAGAGCGCTCGGAACAGTTCGAACCGTGGCCCGCGCACCGTCGCGACCGGCTCGCCGCCGCCCGCCACCTTTTCTTTGTACTCGGTAAGGAAACGTAGCGAGGGACCGCCCGACTCCTGGATCCTGATATCGACGCCTGCGACGAAGGTGGAGTAGGCGATGGCGATCGGATGCTCGTCTCGATCCTTTACGAGACCCAGCGCCCCATAGATATCTTGCTGGTGGACCGCAAGATCGGTCATTAGGACGTACGCCGCGTAAGACACGACCTCTTGAGGCCACGGCATATCGCCTCGGATCATCGGCAAAACGGCTGCGGTTGCGTTCTCCCATTCGTCAAGGAGGTCTTGCAGAGAGCGGTCGCGTCGAGCATCAACTTGCCGGTCCGTCCACTCGTTCAGAAGAGTGATTCCCTGCTCCGAACCGAGCGCATCGAAAAACTCCTTGGGGAAGTCGCCGGCCGCGATGCTCGTAAAGACCCCAGCCATATGTGCGATGACGTCATGTATCGACCAGGGGGGTGTCGCGGGGACCGGCCGGTCGAGATCTTCCTCCGGCAGGCTGGAGACGAAGTTCACCAGCTCTTTGCGTGTGACTGCGTAGACCTCGGCGAGTTCAGTCATGGCGTCCAAGCCTAACGTCGTCACGAATATTCGCGCTCGCCCTCGCCGGTGCTACTAAAGGCGATTATGGGTTGGTATCGGTCGAGCTGGAGTAGAGCCCCCTGGGCTCTGGCATTTCATAGGTCAGTCCGGTGGAGGCGATGCCTAGCGAGGCTAGAGGAGTCGCAAGCCGTTCTACTTAAGCTTCAGGATTTCCAGTCCTCGTACGCCGTCGTTGGCGTAGATCTTCCCGCGGTAGTAATACGACGACCACGTGTCGGCGTTCTCGGGTCTGAAGTGCGCGATCTCCTCCGGTGACGCGGGATCGTCAAAGTCGACCACGCTCGTTCCCCCGGTGTACCAACTCGATACGACCTTCCTCGTCCCCGGGATGAAGTTGAAGTTGTGCGCCGTGCACCACGGCGTCTGGTACGTCCCGATGGGGCTGGCACCGCGCGGCGACGAATGATGTCCGACGAGAACCGGACGAGCGGGGTCGCTGATGTCGTAGGCATACAGCGCCCCGGTCGGCGACTTGCCAGTCACGCATTCGTGCGCCGTGAAGAGGCTCTCGTCACCAATCACGAGTAGGTCGCCGTCGGGGCTCGCGACCGCGGAGTGGGGGAACTCCATGTTCGGCGGGATCTCCGCTACCAGTTTCGGCTTGGTCGGCTTCGACACGTCGAGAATCTCGGTCTCCTGCTGTCCGGGGCAGAAGGCAAGTTTTTCCTTTTTGCTGAAGTGAAAAGTGAGGTCGTGGCAGCCGAAGAGATTCGGCGTGTATTCACCCACGACCTTGATCTTGTTGGGATTCGAGACGTCGACGATGTGTTCCGTGCCGCCGTTCTCCGCAAGGCCGCCGGGAGACGAGTAGATCAGCGGCCGACCGGGATATGTGGTGAGGG
>JALZEI010000268.1 GCA_030862115.1 Actinomycetota bacterium | reverse complement strand
ACGCGCAGCCGGCCCGACGTTACTCCTAACTAATGACTATGTGTCTTCTCTTTCTTGGCGGCCGTGCAGATGTCTTCGGTATAGGCCTCTGGGTCGGTGATCACGGATCTCGGGGCGAGGGCTCGATGTGCGCCCTGACGATCGAGGAACTCGGCGCTATAACGGCCGTTCGCGTCGGTTACGGGCGTAGCCTTCGTGATCCACTTCCCGTCGTTGTTCTTGCGCTGGACCCTGACTTCTTGTCCGACGACACAAGACGGATAATCGCCGTTGGTCACCGAAAGAAGGCCGGAGGTGGCAAGCGCACCCTTGGTGGTGTGTCGAAGTACGAGCGTGATCGCGCGGGTGTGTGTGGTGCGGAGAGGTGCATCAGCCCACGTCTTCAGTACCTTGTCCGTTTGATCGTTGCCTTCGTCTCCAGCGATCGCGTTGCCGTTCGGGTCGAATCCCGCCTCACTCTCGTCGGGTGTTTCGTCGTCGCAATCGCCACCGTCGGCAGCGATGCCGTTCGGATCGTATTGGTCGTCGTCTCCATCTGTGCTTATCCACGCACAGATCGTGTCCAGCGCGTTCGCGGCATCGAAGGCGACATTATCCGTGTAGCTGGCCGTACAGGTACCTCCTTGGGTCGGGTCGTTGCTGGGGCACTCGAAATCCCGGAAGTTCGGAGTGAGGTTCGTGTTCGGACCCGCCGTGACCTCAAAGTCGACCAACTGCCCTTCGGATAACTCGATGGGGTCTCCGAACTGGTCGGTGAAGGAAGCCGTCAGGGTGTGGACGGTGCCGTTGGGATTGCGATCGGCCTCGGGCTCAATGTCGACAAACGTCGCCGTCCGAGCCTGCCAGGTCTTTAGGACGATGTCGGTTTTGTCGTTGCCCTCCTCACCCGGTATTTCATTCCCGAAAGGATCCGTCCCGACTTCACTTTCGCCTTGTGTCTCATTGTCGCAACCGCCGCCGTCGGCAGGGGTACCGGTCGGGCTGTACTGATCGTCATCCCCATCGGTGCTTATCCATGCACAGATTGTGTCCACCGCATTGGCGGGATCGAAGGCGACCGCGTCGTTATACGTCGCGGTACACGAACCTCCTTGGGTCGGGTCGTTGCTAGGGCACTCGAAGTCCCGGAAGTTCGGAGTGAGGTTCGTGTTCGGGCCCGAGACGATTTCGAAGTCGATGAGCTGTCCCTCAGACAGTTGGATCGGGTCCCCGTACTGGTCGGTGAAGTTCGCCGTAAAGGTGTGCGTCGTGCCGTTTGGGTTTATATCGGTTTCGGGATCTATGTCGAGAAATGTCGCCTCCGGAGGACCGGCCCAGGTCTTCAGCACGACATCGGTCGAGTCGTTGCCCTCATTGCCCGCTATAGGCTGGGCGGACGGGTCCATCCCGGCCTCGGTCTCCCCGGGCGTCTCTAGGTCGCAATCTCCACCGTCGGCGGCGGTACCGTTCGGGTCGTATTGGTCGTCGTCGCCATCGGTGCTGAGCCACGCACAAATCGTGTCGGTCGTATTGTTGGATGCGAACGCAACATTGTCCAAATACGTCGCGGTGCAGCTTCCTCCCACGGTCGGGTTGTTGCTGGGACACTCAAAGTCCCGGAATCCCGGAGTAAGGTTCGTGTTCGGGCCCGAGATGATCTCGAAGTCAACCAACTGAGCCTCGGAGAGTTCGATGGGGTCTCCAAACTGATCCGTGAACCTTGCCGTAAGGGTGTGCGTCGTGCCATTGCGGTTGGTATCGGTCTCAGGCTCTATGTCGAGAAACGTCACAACCTGGTGCGACGCGTAAGCTGCCTGCGACAGCGGGAGAGCAACGATCCCAACAGACAGGATCAAAGCGATGACGGATGCCTTTCGCATGCGCCGGTTGGGATTTGCATTCCTTCTCCAATAGATCAACGAAACCGCCTTTCGTTCGAATTTTGCCCCGAGAACTCCGAGGAGCATCGCGCTTACACCGAATCAAACAAAGAGGCATTCGATTTTTTTTCTCGTGAAATGCGAGGAGAAAATCGGCAAAAGGTACAGAAGGGACAAACGTCCGGGTGGCGATTCCTAACGGGCGCGGTTACACCGCCGGTAGCCTCGGGCGATGAAGCCACAGGAGATCGCTCGTTGGCGCATGCGGCAGCAGCGTTTATGGAATAGCGACCTCAACACTCCCGAGCAAGCACTTGGTTGGTTGGGGGCCGTGCAGGCTCAGGAGTTCGCCTTTGCCAAGTGGACGCTCGCGCAGCGAACGAGAAACCCCGACCTAGGGGCGATCGATAAGGCCTTCGTGGACGGCACGATCCTGCGCACACACATCCTTCGGCCGACCTGGCACTTCGTACAGGCTGAAGACATCCGTTGGATGCTCGCCGTCAGCGCGCCGAGGGTCCACCAAAGGAGTGCCACCCAGTATCGAGCGCTGGGGATCGACGACATCTATCCGAAGACGAACAAGCTGATCGCGAAGGCCCTCAAGGGGGGCAACCACCTGACGCGCAAAGAGATTAGGGGCATTCTTGAGAAGTCAGGCTTCACGGGGAGCGGTCAATGGCTCGGTTACGTGGTATTCCGCGCCGAACTGGACGGCCTCGTGTGCAGCGGTGCCATGAAGGGCAAGCAGCACACCTACGCGCTGCTCGACGAACGGGTTCCACAGGCGGTAGAACTCGATGAAGAAGAGGCCCTCGTCGAATTAGCACGCCGATATTTCACTAGTTGGGGGCCGGCAACGGCCAAGGACTTCGCCACCTGGGCGAGCCTCACACTGGCTCAGGTGAAGCGCGGGATCACCGCTCTCGGAGATGCCCTACACCAGGAGGTCGTGGACGACCGCACTTACTGGTTCGGGTCACGAGCTTCGGGTGCAAAACCGAACTCTCCCCGAGTGGGCCTCGTGCAGGTCTACGACGAGATCGTGATGTCCTACAGCCAGAGCCGGGACGCGCTCCAAGGTGAGCACACCGCGGTGTTCCCCCAGGGCGCCGACCCCCATCTCGTTCATCCGCTCTTGCTGGACGGGCGGTTGATCGGGCACTGGCGGCGGACCAACAACAAGGAATCGGTGGAAATCCACATGCGCCTCTATGACGACCTGAACAATAAGGAGTCGTCGGCTTTGAAAAAAGCAGTAGATCGCTTCCAACAGTTCCTGGGGATCCAGGTGATCTTTAAGACATAACGACCACAATCCCTGGCGCTTTGGCTATCAGAATCCTAGAGTGGCCTGTGTAGGCTGTCGCAAAGCTTGAATCTAGCGAGGGAGGACACGTGACCAGGACACCCGTTCGCAGGGCAACTCTTTCCGTCATCGTCGGGGCGCTGTTTTTGGGGTCCTGCGGAGGAGGCGGTACCTCGGCCGATGAGTGGGCGACCGACGTCTGCAACGGGCTTAAGGACTTCGTCTCGGAGATCTCCGAGACGCAGGCCGACGTACAGGCCGCGGTCTCTCCCGAGTCGACGCCCGAGCAGGGCCGGGAGCTCCTGAACACCACCTTCGACTCCATGATCGAGTCCACCGACAGCCTCATCGGCAAGATCGAGGCTGCCGGCACGCCCGACATCGAGGGCGGCGAGGACATTCAGAACAGCCTTATCTCCGGTCTCGAGGACATGAAGACCGCCCTGGAAGACGCGCAGCCGAGGATCGACGCGCTGCCGGACGACCCGACCGAGTTCAAGACCGAGGCGGCAGAAATCGGAAGTGATCTGCAGACAGAACTTCAGGGGATCGGCGACACGCTGAGCGCGATGGATGCGCCGGAGCTCGAGGAGGAGACGCAGGACGTCGAGGCCTGCCAGGACGTCGGGACGTAACTAAAAGAGCGCCCCAGACCGGATTTGAACCGGCGACCTTCTCCTTGACAGGGAGATGAGCACTCCCGACTGCTCCACTGGGGCCCGAAAATCGAGGGTATCAAACGGTCGGCTATCGTTGCGCGACCCCGTGATCCCCGGCGAGGTAGCTCAGTTGGCAGAGCACGCGACTGAAAATCGCGGTGTCGGCAGTTCGATTCTGCCCCTCGCCACAAACCTCGCCGACGATTGCTGATGTGGTTGCCATAGCGAGACGAGATCAGCACTTGACCGATCCGCTGCAGGCCCAAAACAAAAGACGAGCGCCCGGAGGCGCCCGTCCTTTTGAGTTTCGGGTTGGTCGTTAGCCGATACCGACGTACGACATCTCTCCCGACTGCTTCGCGCCCTCGAGGAACTTTCTGACCTCGTCGGCGCGGTAGCGGCGGTGACCGCCAAGCGTCCGGATCGAGGAAAGCTTCCCGGCCTTCGCCCAGCGGGTGACCGTCTTAGGGTCGACGCGGAACAAAGCCGCCACCTCAGCGGGCGTGAGAAGGGCATCTTCCTTAGGTGCCATCTCGCCTCCCAATCTCTTACGACCGTGGCCGGCTCTGTTTGTGCCGGTCGTACGGTGGGCAGTCCTGCCCCTTGTCTATGAAGATCATCGACCCAAAGGGGGGGTGAACGTAATGGCCCATTCGGGCTATTTTTCACCCCTTTCAACCCTTAAATGCCTAGTCAGAAGGAACTAGTCATAGAGGGAAAAAACGGGCCTTAATCGGACATAACGGCAGGTCAGAGAGGTGTTTCTGGAGAGGATAGCCGTGTCGGCGACGGCCTTGGCTAGTTGACGACCTCGTGGGCTCGCACCGAGGTCCAGCGCTCGGAGAGGTCTTCGAAGATCTCGGCGGCTCGTCCGTAGTCGCCCTCGGAGAGCGCGTTCAGACAGGTCCAGACCTCGGTTGCCGAGTGATCTTCGACCAAGACCTCGTCCTCGATGCAGGAGGCGACGCCCGCGTAGTCGAGCTCGAGCAGGCCCTGCGAGGGAAACTCGCTGAGCCACGCCGACAGCTCCTTGACCGCCTCGCCGACCCCCTGGTCGATGGGGGCCTCGTCCAGGATCTCCTCGGCCCGGGCCAGCCGGTACTGCGCCTTTTCGAGGTTGGCCTCGTAGCGGAGCCGCAATCCCCCCGCGTCCTCGATGAGCACCCGGTCCTCGGGCTCGAAGGCGGCGAACCAGCGCAGCGGCACGTGCCAGTTGGCGTGAAGGATGTGGGAGCGAATCGAGGGCTCGTCCTCTCCCAGGGCGGCGAGCTCCCGGGCGGCCCGCTCGGCCTCGACCCTGGGGACGAAGGCGTCGGCGACCTCTTCGGGCACGCTCGAGCGAAACGCCAGCAGCCCGGCCAGCATGCGGAGCCGGGTCCGGTAGGGGCAGGCGAGCACCTGGTCTCCCACCTTCTTTACGAGACAGCCCTCGGTGACCGCGCCCTCGCCGGCCGTGGCAAGCGAGGCGGAGCGCAGCCATCCCCGCAGCGTGGTCCCGGCGGGCTCGTCGACGCCGCTTCCGGGAAGCCACCGCTCCCGGTCGGCGTCCGAGAAAGAACTCAGCGGGAGATAAACGCGTAGATAAGAGGTGCGAGTCACGCCGCAATCGTACCCACGGCGGGCCGGGTAACTGTGCTTTCCCGGAAGGTAAAGTCTTATGAATTGCAATGTCGCAATCACCCCAAAGGGGGATTTGTAACCATGAACCTGTTCGAGCACATCACCGGCGATGGCTACGAGCAAGTCGTATTCTGCTCCGACGATCAATCCGGGTTGCGCGCCATCGTCGCGATCCATTCCACGGCCCTCGGTCCCGCCTTGGGCGGGACTCGTTTTTATCCGTACGACACCGAAGAAGAGGCGCTCGTCGATGTGCTGCGTCTCGCGAAAGGAATGACCTACAAGGCCGCCGCCGCGGGTCTCGACCTGGGTGGCGGTAAGGCCGTCATCATCGGCGACTCCAAGCGCGACAAGACCGAGGAGTTGCTGCGTGCTTACGGGCGCTTCGTCGAGACTCTTGGCGGTCGCTACATCACCGCCGAGGACGTCGGCACCGCGCTCGACGACATGGACACGGTGCGGCGCGAGTCGCGCTGGGTTACCGGGTGTTCCCACACCTATGGTGGTTCAGGCGACCCCTCGCCTGTGACCGCTTACGGAGTCCTGCAGGGGATCAAGGCGTGCGCGCTCGAGGCTTTCGGCGACCCCAACCTGTCGGGCCTAAGGGTTGCCGTGCAGGGAGTCGGGAAGGTCGGACACGCGCTGTGCGG
>JALZEI010000245.1 GCA_030862115.1 Actinomycetota bacterium | reverse complement strand
TGCTGCGCATCTTCGCGGAACCCCCTAGGGAAATCTCGTTGTTTAGGTGACTTACCCAGAGGTTCGCCCTGCTAGGCGCGCTTTCCTGCGCGCCCGCCCTGGTGCCCAAAGCCCTTCCGAACCTGAGGAGACCCTCTACGCTCGGAGCAGATGTCCTACTCCCCCCGTGACGAGGAGCCGCTTCTTCGCATAGCCGTGCGCCGGGCCGTGCGCCGGGCCCGCGCCCAGGCGACAACGCCCGCCTTCGGCCGGTTGTTGACCTTTCAGGCGTCCGGGGCGGCCGGCGATGCCCTGCTGGCAGTTGCCCTGGCGGGCTCTCTGTTCTTCTCCGTCCCCGAGGCCGAGGCCAGAGGCCGGGTGGCGCTGTACCTCGCTCTCACGGTCGCCCCGTTCGCCGTGGTGGCTCCCTTCCTTGCAAGGGTGCTCGACCGCCACCGGGGATCGCTGCGACTGGCCATGGTCACCTCGGCCCTCGGTAGGGGGCTTCTGGCCTGGCTGCTCGCCACCAGGCTCGAAAGCGGGCTACTCCTCTTTCCGCTCGCCTTCGGGGTCCTCATCTTTTCGCGAGCCGCCCTCGTCGTACGGGGGGCGCTTCTGCCGAATCTGCTCGCCGACCATTCGGCTCTCGTGCAGGCGAACTCGGCCCTTTCCAAGGTCAGCGCCCTGGCGGGGATCGCAGCCGTTCTTCCCGGCATCGTCCTGGCGCGCTGGGTCAGCACCCGTCTCGAGCTGCTGGTTGCGGCAGTCGTTTATGCGCTTGGAGCGATCCCGGCGATCCGCACACCTCGAGCAAAAGGGCAACGCTCCCGACATGAGCGCATTGGCGCGCGTCGAGAGCTTCGCTCGATGGCTATGCGCCAAGCCGTTGTAGCCGCGACCGGCCTTCGCTTCCTTGTCGGCTTTCTGGTTTTTCACCTCGCCTTTGCCCTTCGGCGAGAGGACTCCGGGTCGCTCAACCTCGGCCTATTGATCGGCTCGGCCGCCCTCGGAACCCTCGCGGGGGCAGTCCTGGCTCCCCGTCTAAAAAGAGGACTTCGAGAGGAGGGGATCCTGGTTCTCGCCACCTTCGTATGTGGCGTGACGGGCCTGCTCGTGGGCCTTTACTTCTCGGTTCCCACGGCCGCCGTACTCGTTTTTGCTTTCGGGTTGTGCTCGGGGGCCGCGAAGGTAGCCTTCGATTCGATCGTACAAAGGAGCACCTCGGAGGCCAGCCGGGGGTGGGCCTTCGCGCGCTACGAGTCGATCCTCCAGCTTGCCTGGGTGGCCGGAGGCTTGATCCCGCTGGCTATCGCCGTGCCCTCGGGGCCCGGCGTCGTTGCCGCCGGAGGGCTGGCGACCCTCCTTGCAGGGATCTCCATTGCCGGTCGCCGCAGAGCCCGTTCCGCCGCTTTGCCGTAGCATTTCGCGCCCTGCACCATTTGGGAACGCGGGCGATTAGGAGTCATACAAGGGGGCGACATGAACATCGTGTTCAACGGCTCGGAGAGGCCGACGCTGGGCGTCGAGATCGAGGTGCAGGCCGTCGATGAGGCCGGCGCCCTTGCCACAGATACGGCCGCCACCAAGATCCTGAAAGAACTGGACGACGACACCGCTTACAAACACGAGCTCCTTGAATGCACGATCGAAGTCATTACGGACATTTGTCCCACCGTCGGCCACGTGCGCTCAGATCTCGGCGGCAAGGTTGAGAGACTCATAGATGTCTCCGAAGGACTTGGTTACCGGATTCTGTGCACCGGCACGCATCCGTTTTCTTCCTGGAGCGATCAGACGGTTTCGCCCGACCCCCGCTATCACCGCCTGATCGAGAACTGTCAGTGGACGGCCCGCCGACTTCTCATCTTCGGCGTACACGTCCACGTCGGACTGGGCTCGGGAGAAGAGGCGATCGCAGTAGCCAACAGTCTCGGCACCTTCATCCCCCACTTCCTCGCCCTGTCCTCCTCGAGCCCCTTCTGGATGGGCCGGGACACGGGATTGGCATCGACGCGGTCGAAGATCTTCGAGTCGCTTCCAACGGCGGGTCTTCCCTACATGATGGAGAACTGGGGACAGTTTCAACGTTTTATGAGAACGCTGATTGGTGCGGGGACCATCAGGAGCATCCGAGAGGTGTGGTGGGACATTCGCCCTCACCCTGGTTTCGGGACGCTCGAGCTGCGCATCTGCGACGGCATCCCGACGATGAAAGAGATTTGCTCGATCACGGCTCTTTCTCAAGCGCTAGTCGTGTGGTTGTCGGATCGGTACACGGCCGGACTGGACATGCCTCGGCATCAGGCCTGGACGATCCGTGACAACAAGTGGCGCGCGGCCCGCTATGGGCTGGATGCGGAGATCATCCGCGACGAGGAAGGAAACCTCGTATCTCTTCGCCGGTCGATCAGTGATCTGGTCGAGCAGTTGTGTCCGATCGCAGAACGGCTCGGCTGTCTCGATGAGCTGAACGGCGTCTCGGACATCCTCGAACGTGGAACGTCCGCAACCCGTCAACGCGAGGAATACGCGCGCTCCCGGGACTTGAGTTCCGTCGTGGACTCTCTCGTCGAAGAGATGAAGTCCGGCAGACCAAGAGAACTGCCGGACCGCGACCTGGTTGGTGGAACGGTCGTAAGAGGAGACGCGCTGCCGGGCGAATAACGGACTAGGCTCGGGGCCCCGACGTCCTCACGTCCCCGCGTCGGATAGTTGCTCCCGTTTCGTCCAGCCATTCACACAATGGAACCGCGTACTTGCGGGAGGTGCCCAGCAGATCGCGGATTTGAGCAACGGTGACCGGTCCGTTCTGCTCGATCGCATCGCGGATCAATCGACGTGCTTTTTGAGCCGTGTTACGAGTCAAATAGAAATTTCCGATTCGAACCAAGTCGCCGGACGCCGCCAGAGCGCGCAGTAGTTCTTCGTCAACATTCAGATCGGGAATGAGCGGCGGGCTGAACTCTGCGGCCTCAAGTCGGTTCAGGAGGCTTTTGCGCGCTTCATCTTGTTGATCGTCGAGGCGCACGCTGAAGTCGCCCAACCGGACGAGCGCTCGACTGGTCTCTAGGTCGGGGATCATCCGAACTAGGTCGTCGAACTCCCGGGGCCCGAGATCGATAGCGGACCGCAGCTTTTCCTTTGCCATCCCCGCGTCGAGAGGGTGCTCCCGATGCCACTGCCTCAAAGTCTCCACAACGTTCCGTGCGAACTCCTCGAAGCGCCGGGGGGAGAGAAGAAGATGGCCCACCTCCACTCCTGCCGTCGCGGCGACGGCTCCCGATCTCAGAAGCGCATCCGCGGTATGCAGGCTCCCCTCGTGTTCAAGAAGCGCGGCCAGCGCCTCATCCGGCTCCTGGGAGACGAGACGATGGAGAAGCTCAAGCCGTTTCTCGGGCCCCCCCCGGCGATCGGGAAGAGGATCGAGGATGCGCCCTCCGCCGAAGGTGAGGACGCGCCCCGCGTCTCGCAGCACGAAACGGTCGTCGCGCGCAAGCGGCAGCGGGTCTCGCAAGTAGAGCCGGGCGAATCCCTCCTCGCCGGGCTCCAGCCGTGCGGTGCCGACAAGGGCGATTCGAACCGGTGTCTCTGCGGATCCTGCGTATAAGAGGTGCGAGCCTTTCTCCGTCAGCCGGTGCTCCCGTCCCGTCACGTGGACGGGCTGGACCCGAAGGTGCGCGTCGACCACCCGGGTCGGCCGCCATCGTCCGGCTCGCACCACCGCGTCGCCTCGCTCGGCGCCCGCTCTCTCAAGTCCGGCGAGGTTGAGAGCGACCCGGTTGCCGGGACCGATCCCGTCTGTCTCCCGTTTGTGGTTTTGGATCGAGCGGATTCTTGCCGGCCGGCCCTCGGGTGAGATCTCTACCGAGTCGCCCTTCGCGAGCGAGCCTCCCGACAACGTGCCGGTTACGACGGTCCCGGCCCCCGCGATCGTAAAGACCCGGTCGACCCACAGGCGAGGGCGGTCGAGGTTCGGCGGTGGGGATGCACCGGCGACGGCTTCGTCGAGCGCCGTCACAAGAGAGGGGATGCCCTCTCCGGTAGTTGCGGAGCAAGGCACCACCCGGATCTCCTCGAGTGTCGTACCCCGCAGCCGATTTTCGATCTCGGCCGTCGCCATCGCGACCGTTTCCTCGTCGACTAAGTCGATCTTGGTCAACGCGACGACGCCCGACGTCACACCCAAAACGTCTAAGGCCGCGAGATGCTCGGCGGACTGTGGCATCCAGCCCTCGTTCGCGGCCACGACCAAGATGCAGATCGTCACACCCCCCGCGCCGGCGAGCATGTTCTTGATGAACCTTTCGTGGCCGGGTACGTCGACGATTCCGACCTCGGCACCCGAGGGCAGGGTCACCCAAGCGAAGCCCAGATCGATCGTGAGCCCTCTTCTTTTCTCCTCCTCGAACCGATCCGGATCCATCCCGGTCAGTCGCCGGACCAGCGACGATTTGCCGTGGTCGACGTGTCCGGCGGTTCCGATAACGTGCATCTGGTAATTGTCCTTCAGGCGTCGCACTCCGCGACTGCCCGTGAATCTCTGGAGGTTCCGTGAGTGTTGCCGCAATCCTCGACATCGACGGCACCCTCGTCGACACCAACTATCAACACGCCCTTGCCTGGTGGCGCGCCTTTAAGAAGTTCGACATCGTCCTGCCGACGTGGAGAATTCACCGACATGTCGGGATGGGCGGCGACCACCTGATCGAGGCCCTCACCGACCCGGAGACGGAGAAGAAGCTGGGTGATGACATCCGGGACGCCGAGAAGGAGCTCTATAAGGAGCTGATCGACGAGGTGGCTCCCATGGCCAAGGCCCGTGAGCTGATGGTCGACCTAAAAAAACGAGGACACCCGGTTGTTCTTGCCTCTTCGGCCAAAGAAGAAGAGGTCGATCACTATCTCGATTTGCTCGACGCGCGCGCGGTGCTGGACGACTACACGACATCTGCGGACGTCGAGGCCACCAAGCCGAAACCCGATCTGGTGCAGGCGGCTATCGATAAGTCTGGCTCGGGCGCCGCCGTCATGGTCGGTGACTCCATTTTCGATGTGGAGTCGGCCCTTCGCGCCGGTATCGAGACGATCGCGGTGCTGACCGGAGGCTTCTCGGAACAGGAGCTGCGCGACGCGGGGGCCGAGGCGGTTTTCGAGTCGGTCGCCCAGCTGCGCGAACGCCTAGACGAGACACCGCTGGCGTAAGGCCCACCGCTTCATGTGCGGGTCGACTCCTACTAAGGTGCAACTATCGACGAGAACAGGCTTGCCCGAAAAGAGACATCCATGAACAGGCGACCGGGGGCCGATTCGAAGGCGGTCGTTTGGACCTTCGAAGACAACGAGCTCACGCACCGAAGCGACCGGCTCGCCACGGAAGAGCCGCTAGAGATCCGGCTAGAGCAGGACTCGTCGACGTCGCCTCTGGCCGTGACCATGCGCACGCCAGGCTCCGACTTCGAGTTGGTCGCGGGGTTCCTTTTCTCCGAGGGGGCAGTGTCCACCAAGAACGATCTCGTGCAGATGGCGTACTGCGTGGATCGCGAGGCCGACGAACAGCTCTACAACGTCGTAACCGTGCGGCTCCGGGGAGACATCGAGGAGCTCACGCCTTTGCAGCGCCACTTCTACACCTCAAGCGCGTGCGGGGTGTGCGGAAAGGCCAACCTCGACGCGCTGAACATCCTTGCGAAGCCGATCGAATCGAAGGTGACGGTAGACGCGTCGGTCGTCTACGGGCTCGCCGACTCGTTGGCCGGCGGCCAAGGAGTCTTTAAGAGAACGGGCGGTCTTCACGCAGCCGCTCTCTTCGATAGATTTGGCGACCTCATGGCGGTGCGAGAAGACGTAGGGCGCCATAACGCCGTCGACAAGGTTATGGGTTGGGCGTTTTTGAACGACCGGCTCCCACTGGGGGATCACATCCTTCTCGTCAGCGGGCGGACAAGCTTCGAGATCATGCAGAAGGCGGTGATGGCACAGGTGCCGATCGTGTGTGCCGTTTCGGCCCCCAGCAGCTTGGCACTGGAGGTGGCCAAACGTTTCGACATGACTTTGATTGGCTTCCTTCGGGGTCGCCGGTTCAACCTATACGCGGGACCCGGGAGAATTGGCACCCCAGCGCCCGGCTCGGGGGTCGCAGGAGTGACCGGACCGGCGACGAACCCGTAGATAACTGGTTTTTTCGGACATCGAGGTGATCGCGTGAGATTTGCAAATCGAAAGCTCGTGGCTCAACTGACGGTGGCCGCCCTTGGCTTGGGAATCGTGGTTTCGGCGGGCCCCGCTACCGCGACGCCGGTCTGTCCGACTGAGCCCCGAACGGCTTGCGGGGGCCGCATCTTTCCGGAGCCCGGCACCAGCGTGGACTTCGTCCAGTTCGAGAACAACGATGAGTACGCGAGCGGGCTGAACGCCCTCGAGACCGAGTACGAGGACTTCGTGCGCGTTACCACCATGGAGGAGTACTTCGACGACAAAAAGGCCGTCTCGGCGGGAGGACGACCGATTCACCTCGTTGAGATCACCGACTTCAGCGTTCCCGACAAAAGAAAGGTCAACGTCATGGTCTCCATGGCGGTGCACGGCCCGGAGCGCGCCGGACTCGAGGGCAGCGTGCGCTACATGGAGGACCTCCTCATGTGGGCCACCAACGAACCCGACCACATTTTGATGAACGGCACCGAGAAGGACTCCACCGAGGTAACCGTCGAGCAGGCGCTCAAGAAAGTTCACATATACATGTCGGAGGTCAACCCGGACGGGTGGGCGGGCGGAGACAACCCCCCCGCCGGGGACAACCTTTACACCCGCGGGAACGACAACGGTTTCGATCTCAACAGGCAGTGGCCGACGGTCGGCTGGTCCAACCCGTCGAACCAGCCGCTGTCGCAGCCCGAAACGAAGCCGTGGCACAAACTGCAGAAGCGGGTCAATCCGGTCACCACGCTCGACCTGCACGGTGAGCTCACATCGGCAAACGGAGCGTTTGCCGACATCATGTATCCGGCCGGTCAGTGGAACCCCAAAGAACAGGCTCAAGAGGAGCGGTTCGCTCGTCACATGAAGTCGAACATCGAGCGCTACTTCGAAGAGGACGACGTTCCGCTGGGCACCATCGCCGGCGGCGCGATGACTCCCGCCGAGTATGCGACCGGTTACGACGTGGTCGGCTACGACGACGCCGGTTTCATGGGCGACTACTTCACGCAGCACGGCTCGGTCGACTTGGACGTTGAGCACTTTCTCTCTCACATAGCTCCCAACGGTTTCTGGGCACCCCCTCTCGAGCAGGCTCACGTGGCCGCGGTGCGTGGAGAGATCGAGACGGCGATCGTCGAGGCGATTGTCACCAAGCAGGTGGGGGCCAATCTGAAACTCGGGAAGACCGGGTACCTCTTCTACCCGAAGAAGGTCACGTCAAAGGATGGATACGGCGGTCCGCAACCCCCCAAGGGTTACGACCCGAAGCCGTACGAGGCGACGCGAATGCAGTACTTCAAAGACCTGTCGAAATTCACCGGTTCACCCCTGCGCAAGGTGACGTCCGGCGAAATCCATCCCAATGGTTTGAAGGGTCTCGACACCTTCGTCATCACCAACGAGTTCTTCCCCAAGGACCCGAACAACAACAAAATCCGCCGGAAGAAGAGCCTCGAGGTGCTCAAAAAGTGGCTGGCAAACGGCGGGAACCTGATCTTGACGGATAGAGGAGTACGCGGGTTGGTCCGGATGGGGATCATCGACAAGAAGAGGATCTTTAAGAAGAAAACGAACGCGGGCCACATCAACATCACCGATTCCGAGGATCCCTATGTGAAGGATGTGCATTCCACGGCGAGCCAGACCTATTACGAGGTCCCGCTCGGCTTCCCTCCAGAGAACCCAGCCTCGGCCCCCCATTGGGTGGTAACCCAGCCGGCCTGGGAAGAGGCCGGGGGTAAGACGGTCGCTACCGTGAAAAACGACGACGATTCGGAAGACGATCCCCCCTCTGTGGGGCTGGGACGCCTCAAGGTCGGCAAGGGCACCGTCGGGATTTTCGCAGCGCTCCTGCCGAAGCAGACTGAGAAACACCACCACTTCTACGGGCTCCTGGATTACGGGGTGACCGTCGCGGGCGGGCAGATCCTTAACAACATGATTCGATACGGGCCCACGGAGTAACTGCTGCATGAATTAAAGGGGGACCCGCAAGGGTCCTCTTTTATCGTCTACGGGTGCGCGGCCAGCGCCGTTCGGATGAGATTTGGGAGTGCTTCAGTTTGTTTAACGAAAACCGTTCGTAAATCGAGTAGGAGTTGGTCGTCCTCGATGCGGCCGATTACCGGCGGCTCAACCCCGCGCATCCTGCGATCTAGTTCATCGGCGCTCAACTCTCCATGTGTCAAGGCGAGGGCCCATGACGGCACCTCCGTGGCCGGGAGAGAACCACCGCCCGCCACGGCAAAGGAGCGGACGGCCTCGATCTTGAGCTCCGAAATCTCGGGGTATTCGGCAACTCGCTGCGCGATCGAGCGCGCGGTTGTCTCCAGATCGTCCGGCGAACGCACAGCCATCTTCCACAACGGCAGTTCCGCGCCGGCCCCCGCGAGGTACGCGTGAAGGGTCGCCTCCAGGGCGGCAAGAGTCATCTTGTCGACGCGAAGCGCTCGCAACATCGGATGCTCTTTGAGTGCTTCAACTAACTCCTTGCGGCCCAACACGACGCCGGCTTGCGGACCGCCGAGAAGTTTGTCCCCGGAGAACATGACGAGGTCGGCCCCATCGGACAAGGAGGCCTCGATGGACGGTTCTGCACTCGTCCATTCCGGCCCCCCCGGAAAATCGACGAAGCCGGATCCCAGGTCGTGGAGGAAATGCACACCCCGACCGCGCGAGAGACGGGCTAATTCCTTGGTTTCAACCGCCGACGTGAATCCCACAACCGTGTAGTTCGAGGGATGGACCTTAAGAATCGCGGCGGTCTTCGGGCCGATCGCCCTCTCGTAATCCGAAAGGTGTGTGCGGTTTGTCGTCCCGACCTCTACGAGCCGAGCTCCCGAGGCTTCCATGACGTCGGGGATCCGGAACTCCCCGCCGATTTCGATCAACTCTCCCCGGCTGATGATCACCTCGCGATCACTACATAGCGCGGCGAGTACCAGCAGTATCGCGGCGGCGTTGTTGTTAACGATCAGGGACGCCTCCGCCCCGGTGAGTTCGGAAAGAAGTCGCGTCGCATGTGCGTATCGGCTTCCCCGCCGCCCGTCTTCGAGGTCGTACTCAAGGTTCGAATATCCCCCGGCAACTCTTGTGACTGCGGCGAGCTGCTCGCCGCCCAGCGGCACGCGCCCGAGGTTCGTGTGGATTAACACGCCGGTAGCGTTTACGACTGGTTGAAGAAAGGCGATCCCCCGCTCCCCCAACAGCCGTTCGGCGTTCTCGATAACACTCTCGAGTGAGGGAGGGGGATCCCCAGACATGACGAGCCGGCGAGCGTCCTCAACGGCCCGCCGCGCGGCCTCGGTTGTTGCGGCGGAGGAGCTATCGGGAGCAAGGCCTCGTAGGACGCGATCGACAGCCGGTAGACGTCGCAGTCGATCGTTGAGATCGTCCACGTCGGGTTAGGGGTTGTAGTCGAGGATACGGCGGCGCATGGCCTCTTGAATCGCAGACACGCGGTTGTTCACGTGGAGCTTCGCGTAGATGTTTGCAACGTGAGTTGTTACGGTGCGTTCCGAGATGGAAAGCCGACCGGCAATCGTCTTGTTGGGGAGGCCCTGTCCCATGAAGCTAAGGATTTCCTTTTCTCGAGGAGTGAGCGCCTGAAAAACGTCGGCCGTATCGTTTTGTTGATAGCTCTGGAACTCCGTCAAAACCTTCGCAGCCGTAGTGGCGTCCATGCGCGCTTCTCCGCGAGCGGCCGCCACAACCGTGCTGACGACCTCCTCGAGCTCGGCGGTCTTCAGCAGATAACCGGACGCCCCCGCCTTGAGGGCATCGAAGACGAACTGCTGCTCCTCGTGGCCAGTCAAAACGACGACTCCTACGTGGGGAAGTGAGCTCTTGATCTCTTTTGTGGCCTCAATACCGTCCTTCTTAGGCATGATTACGTCTATGAGAACCACATCGGGCACCTGCTCTTCCGTCACGCTGACGGCCTGTGCGCCGTCGGCCGCCTCACCCACGACCTGGATGGTGCCGTCCGTTTCGAGCATCGTTTTGATCCCGCGACGTAACAAATCGTGGTCGTCGACGAGAACCACCCGGATAACTGCGGACTCTTCCATAAAGCGATGATAGGCCGCAGAGGTCCGCATGGACCACGTTTGCGTAGTGCCGAGAGTCCCGAGGACCCGGCCGCGGCCCAAAAAGAGCTGACCGTCCGGTGGGGCCTCGGGTGCCTGATCGCCGGTATTGCGCTCCTAGGGGTCGGTCTCTTGGTGGCCCTGCTGGCGTTCTACCTGAAGCCCCCGGCATGGATCCAGGTCGTCGTCGCCTTCTTTCTCGCCGCCGGAGGCGTATTGCTTGCGTGGCTCGTCGCCACCGCAGTAGGTCAGAGGGAGCCCGGCGAGTCCCCAACTAGGGGCCCGCGCCCCCCGAACGAGTAGAAAACCGCCTGTCAGGGTTTTCCAGCTCAGGCATCTCAGGGGCGATGCCGACAAAAAAGACATGAGTCGAGTTAGCCGTCTGTTTCTGTTCGTGATCGTCGCCGGGGTTATGTGTGTGCTGGGATCATCTGCCGCGCACGCTTACGACTGGCCCCGGAAGCTGAACAAGGGGGACAAGGGCAAGCACGTGCAGGCCCTGCAGGTTCGAGTAGCCGGGTGGTTTCCCAGCTGGAACAAAAGGCGATTCGGCATCGACGGCTCGTTCGGCGACCAGACGGCCGAGGCCGTTCGACGCTTCGAGAAGAATTATGGAATAAGGAACCCGAACGGCGTGGCCTCCGGTTCGACCTTCAAGGTCCTGAACAGACTGGCGGACCCCGATGGTTCTACCGAGAATTTCGACTGGTCCGAGTTCCGCCAGCACAGCAACTCATCGTGCTCGGCGCAAGCAAATGCCTACGCTGGGACCCTCAAGGGCGGACCCGTCTCTGCCGCTCGCACCGAGCGCAACGTCCGCCGTTTGATGTGGCGTCTCGAGGCGCTGCGTAAGAAGGCCGGCGGACATGCCGTCGGAATCAACTCCGGCTTTCGGAGCATTCCCTACAACGCGTGCATAGGCGGGGCCAGTGCCTCGCAGCACCTTTACGGAACTGCGGCCGACAATCGCATAGCCGCGATCAGCAATAGCAAGGCGCGCAGGCTGGCGCGCGGAAGCCAGTTCTCCGGAGTCATTTGCTACGCCACGACGACGCACAACCATCTCGACATCAGGGTGGAGAACAAGGCGTTGAGCTACGCGCAGAATTGGTGGTGGCCCCGCAAAGACTCGGCCGGGCGGGAACTCGACGATGCGGGCCGCGTATGTTGGGGCGAAACATCCACCTCGGTGGCTTCCCCCTCTCGAACGTTGTCGTCGGTGCGCTCGGCCATACCGGGCGTGGGATCCCTCGTGCCCTCGACCGAAGAGGTACAGGCGTTCGCCGAAGCCGGCGAGCCCGATGACCTGCTCGGAGCCGACTGACGCATCTAGGCTGCAACGTATGCGGAGTTGGTTGACCTTCTCAAACGCGGCGCTCGTCTTAGTTCTGTTTCTCTCCTGTGACTCCGGAGGCGGCGATCGGCCCGCGGCCCCCTCAACTCGGCCTTCCTCTTCCCTAGTCTCGACCCCCGCAGCAAAGGGCCCCGCGCGGTCGTTGCTTTACCTCGACGGCAACGACCTGCGGACCTTCGACCTGGCAACAGGACGGGACCGTTTCCTCGCGCAGGCACCCTCGACGGATGCCACGGCGACTCCCGACGGGGATCGCATCGCCTACGTCGTCTCTTCCTCCCCCGGCCCCACGGACGAAGACTTCATTGCGGTCCCCGAACTTCAGATCGCGGATGTTTCGTCCGGAGCGTTGTCGGATGCCGGGGCCGGTTTCTCCCCGATGTGGAGCCCCGACGGTTCCAGGCTCGCTGCGCTGGTCCCCGCAGAGGCCAGAGGTTGTGAAGGAGAGACGTGCTTGGGGACCGTGTCGGCGGCGGTTATCGAGCCCGCCACTGGGGACCGCACCACCGTCGTCGAGCCTGGTCGCATGTCCCTTCTCGGATGGTGGGGCGATCGTCTGTTGATCGGCCTTCAGGATCCGCCGAGCGTGATCGCATCGTCGGTGGATGGGTCCCTGGAGCGGCTTGATTTTGTTCCCAACGAAGTGTGGGGGCCGGCCCCGAACGGAGACAGCCTTCTGGTGGTCGACGAAGATTCCGCTCGTTTCGCACGACCCGACTCTCCGGCGATCGCCGACTCGGTGCCCCTCGACGGGCTCATGCTCGGAGAGGGAGCATGGGCTCCCAACTCAAGTGAGGTGGCGGCCGTTGGGCTGGGCCGCGGAGGGTCCCAAATCGTGTTACTCGGCCCGCACGACGGACGCCCCCGGCCGGTGGCCCGATCTGGGGGAGCGCAGGGACAGATCGTGTGGGCGCCGGACTCGGGCTCCTTCGTCTTTGCCCGCTCCATCGGGGGCCGGGGCCTTCGTCTCCAAGCCCTTCACTGCAGGATGAGGAACGAAGTCGCTTGCTCGCCGCTGTTTTCCTGGGGCCGAGGGGAGCGACTTCTGGCGCTCGTTCCCTAGCCGGCAAACCGTTCGTTACCCCGAGCCGGTATAGGGGGCTGAAAAGAAATTTCGCAAAGTCGGTTTTCAACGCCTCTGGGCTACCGTATTCTTCGGAGTCCAGTAGGTGCCAGGAATCATGGGGGATTCAGGCCAAGCGTAGCGAGCACTCCGTAGCGGACAATTGTCGTTCGGCTGCGGAGCGTTGCAGGAAAAGGGTCATATCGGTCGAATCATCAAGACCTGACCGGATTCCGCCGGCCGTTTCCGAATCCCCCCAGGGGTCGTAGGAGGAGAATGATGAAACGAATATCCAGCACGAAGGGACGCCGGTGGGGGGCTTTTATGGCCGTCGCGGTGCTCTCGACCCTCGTCGTCCCGTTTGCCGGGGTAGCGCAGGCCAACCACGGAAGCCGCACTCTTGATGTGGTTCCGGATACCGCTTCCCTGGGGATCTTGGGAACGCATACGCTTACCGCGAAACTCTGCGACCTGTTGGCGACTCCCAATCCGAATCAGGCTCAGAGTCCCGACTCAACGGACTGTGAGTTGACCCCTGCCGATTTTGATAGTGGTGCGATCAACGTCGACTTCGAGTTCGAGCCGGTCGGCCCCAATGCCCTTCAGTCCAATTCCGTGAATGATCCCGACAACGGGACGTCGTACGGAACTCCGGACATGACCTGCAGTATCCCGGCGGGTGCGTCGACTTGTCAGGTGCAATACCAGGGTCTTAGCTCCGGCACCGATGAGATCCGCGCGTGGATCGACCACGACGGTCTCGACACCACGACCGAGGCCGACACGGTCGAGGAGAGAGACGAAAGGGATGTTCCCGGAAACCAGTCGGGAGACCCTGTATTCGGTGGAAACTGCTTCAAGTCGGGTCCTTCGGAGTTGGACTGCACCGATGTCGTTGAGGCGACGTGGACGGCTGGCCAGGTGGCGATGCTCGATTGCGACGACTCCAACGGCCCCAAGACCGAGCAGGAGACGAATCCCAGCGGCGGCGGCAGTGCCAGCAACGAGACCTACACCTGCCGCACCTTCGACGCGGCCGGCAACCTCACGTCCGACGCTAATGCCAGCGAGAGCGGAAACCAACAGACAACGGTCAAGGGGGAGATCGAAAACGGAGTAAACGATCCCGACGATCCCGACAGCCAGTCCTACGAAACCCCGGACCGAAGCTGCAACATCCCGTCGAGCGGCGGGAACTTCGGACGCTGCACGATGACGGTCACTCAGGGAGAGCTCGAGAACGGAACGGCACAGATCTGCTTCTGGGCCGGTGGTGCCGGACAGAGTGCCGAAGAGGCCGCCGCGCTCTGTGCCGACGAGCCAACTCTTGAGAACGCAGATCCCGACGGCGCGGACACCGCCAACGACCTCGCCGACCGCGCCGAGCTCACTTGGGAGGCCAGGGCGGCCCGGGGAGTAGACGCCGAACCCGAGGAGGCCACGAACAACCTACCTGGTGACACCCAGCACACGATTACGGCGACGGTTTACGACCAGTTCAGCGCGGCGTTTCCCGCCGACACGACCGTCTTCTTCGAGTTCTTCGAGGGTTCCCCCAGCGACAACGACGGAAACGTCCCAGGCAATCCGGACGGCTCATGTGAGACCAACGGCAGCTCGTCTTGCGGATTCACGTACTCGAACAGCGAGACCGGTCGCGACCTCGTCTGCGTGTGGGTGGGAACCATCCCCGTGATGGGCGGAACCAACCAAAACGGGAACTGCGACGGAGAGACCATTAACGACGCGGACGACACCGCGGGCTCCGCGGACGCACCCGAGCCGAACAACGACGACATCGACGTCGTGTCGAAGAAGTGGGTGAACGCGACCCCAGCCGACACGCTCGACTGCGAGCCCGAGTCGCAGACGACGGCGGGGGACGGGGTTTACTCAGTGAACTGCACCGCGACGGCCGGCAATGCGCCGGTCAGCGGTACCGAGATCGACGCAGAGGCCACGGGAGCAAACGACCCCGATAACGCGAACTCACGCACGTCGCCCGACTTCACGTGCACGACCGACGCCGAAGGCGACTGCACGATCACGCACGATCCCTCGGGAACCGGGAGCGCGGGTACCACAACCTATCGGGCCTGGATCGACTCGGATTACTTCCACGAGACGGACGAATCCGATGCGTCCGAGGGCCGGGACGAGACCGCCACGGCGGGCGCCGGTGAAGAGCCCGACGGTACCGACGTCGTGGACAACGAGTGGTTAGGCGATGGCAATCGAAGCATCACGCTCCAGAGCAACAAGAGCAGCCGGGAGGCCGGTAAGCGAGTCCGGTTCTTCGGCGAGATCGACGGTTTCCCCGCGTGCGAGGACAACGAGGTTGTTCGTCTGCGCAGGAGCCCGCCGGACCGGAATCGATGGAAGACCATCGACACGACGGTCACGCTTCCGGACGGGAGCTACGAGTTCAGGAAGAGGATCAGGAAGACCCGGGACTACAAGGCGGTTGCTCCGAATTCCCCCACGTGTAAGAAGGCCAGGTCTCCGATCATCAGGGTAGTGGCCACCTAGGCGGAAATCGGACGTTTGGGACAAAGGCCCCGACCCCCCGGTCGGGG
>JALZEI010000191.1 GCA_030862115.1 Actinomycetota bacterium | reverse complement strand
GCTCGGTAAGTACATCCACCCGAAGGGCAACGACTTCTGGGGCGTGTTCCCGATCTACCGTGGCGAGTTCCGCAGGCCCTACATCCTCGGCTCCGATCGGGACAGCGGCCTGTGGATCTTCAAATACACCGGGCCCGAACCGGGCCGGCGCATCATCGTGACAAAACCCTAGGTAACGAGCAGTGCCAAAAGGCGGCCCTCCGGGGCCGCCTTTTTCGTGACGCCACATCTTTTTTTGCCGCAACTTAATTAAGGAGCGGCCGGGGAACCGCGAGAGGGTCGAGAGGGGTATTGGGGGTCGGGCACAAGGACTAGAGGCGAGGTAGGCGGCATGCGCAGGTTTGTCTTGGCGGCGATGGTCCTTATGGTGCTGCAGCCGGTTACGGCGAGCGCTTCCGGCCCCACTTGTTTCGGTGAGGTTCCGACGACGGTCATCTTCGTCGGAAATAACGGATACGGCACTCCGGGCGACGACGTCATCATTCTCGAGGGAAACCAGGGCATCAGCGCGGGCGGGGGGAACGATCTCATTTGTGGATCCGACGGAGGCAACTCGATCGATGGGGGAGCGGGAAACGACAAAATCAGAGGCGCCGGCGAGCGTGACCGCATCCAGGGCGGCGAGGGAAACGATCTGGTACGGGGAGATGGAGCCAAGGACCGCCTTAAGGGAGGGCCCGGCGACGACGTCGTCAAGGGGGGAGAGATGCGGGATGAACTCTCCGGACAAGAGGGAGACGACCTTATCTACTCTGGGTCGGGGATCAGGTGGGGCGGGGCCGGTACCTTTTTCGGAGACCCGGGGAACGACGTGTTCGTTGCTCGCCTTCCCTCCACATTGAATTTCAAGGCGATGTCTTCTCCGGTGCAAATCGACCTGAAGGCCGGAACGCTTTCGGGGGAAGAGATCGGGAAGGATCGAATCACCGGTCCGATCTACAAGATCGTGGCAACCTCCGGAGACGATCGCATCTTGGGGAGTCCTAACGACGAGTACGTCCTGCCGGGAGAGGGCCGAGACGTCGTCGAGCTGCGTGGGGGAGACGATGAGATCTTTAACGACCACGACCGCTCCCGCGATCTTTCGCTGCTGCCGGAGGAGGATGGTCCGCCGAACGACGACTCGTTCGACGGAGGGAGCGGTTCCGATTCAATCTACGTGCACAGTGCGGGCCGGGTGGTCGTAAACCTACGGACCGGGGTTGTGAGATCTGAGGACGGCATCGACCAAATCGAGGACGTTGAAAACGCCTCGGCCTCAGACGACGCCTTGTTAATAGGAGACAAGGCCGACAACGAGTTGATGGTCTGGGGCGGCGAGGTGCGCGGCGGAGGGGGGAACGACTTCCTCTGGGGGACTTACGGCGCTGCCGCCGTCTTCCTTGGAGGTTCTGGTGACGACAAAATTGTGGGTTCTCCGCGCGGCGACATAATCGACGGCGGCGGGGGCGTCGATCGTTTGAACGGCAAGGGCGGCCGCGACGCCTGTCGGCGCGGTGAGGTCCTCCTGAACTGTGAGACGTGATCTAGGTCAGGACGCTCTCGTGCCTTCGAGGGGGGTCGGTCGAAGATCAATCCGGCGCAACAATTGTGCGTTGATGGCAACGACGATCGTCGATAGCGACATGAGGACCGCGCCGACGGCGGGGGAAAGGGTCAAGCCGGCCCACACCATGACTCCGGCCGCGAGAGGGATGGCAAACGCGTTGTAACCCGTGGCCCACACGAGGTTCTGGACCATCTTGTGATAGGTCGCTTTCGAGAGCTTGATGACACCCTCGACCGCCCGCGGATCGCTGGAGGCCAGGATGACCCCGGCGCTCTCGATAGCGACGTCTGTGCCGGCACCGATGGCGATGCCCACGTCGGCCCTCGCCAGTGCCGGAGCGTCGTTGACGCCGTCACCTACCATCGCTACTCGGTGACCTCTCGCTTGAAGCTCCGCAACCTTGGAATCCTTATCTTCGGGCAATATCTCGGCGAAGAACTCATCGATGTCGAGCTCGTTCGCGACGGCCTCTGCGACCTGTGATGCATCACCGGTGATCATTGCGACCTTGATTCCCAGACCGTGCAGGGCGCCCACCGCTTCGTAGGACTCCTTGCGCACCGCGTCTTCGAGAGCGAACGCCGCCAAGACCTGCGCGTCTTCTATGAGGAACAGCACCGAGGCCCCGCGACTCTTCCACGCGGTCACGTCATTGTTGATGGAGCCGGGAATATCGGCGTCGCGCTCTTCCAACAGCTTGGGCCCCCCCACCTCTAGCGTCCGGCCATCGACAGTCGCCCGGACGCCTCGCGCGGTCATCGAGCGGAAGTCCGTCGCCTTCGGGACCGCACCTTTCTCCTTCGCCGCCCCGACGATGGCCCGCGCAAGGGGATGTTCGCTCTCGGACTCGACGGCGGCGGCCGAAGCGAGGGCGGCGCCGGTATTTCCGTCGGCCGACACGCCGGTGACGACGTGTTGTGCAGACGTCAAGGTTCCGGTCTTGTCGAAGAGGACGACGTCGACATTACGCATGCGCTCTAAAGCGAGACGGTCCTTTATCAAAATCCCGTTCCGAGCCGACAGCGCGGTCGAGATCGAGATGACCAGTGGGATTGCCAAACCGAGTGCATGAGGACAGGCAATCACCAGGACGGTGACGGTTCGTTCGACGGCACCATCCGCCTCACCGATTACCGCCCAAGTTACGAATGTAACCGCACCTGCAGCGATCGCCACGTAAAAGAGGAGAGCCGCCGCACGGTCGGCCAGTACCTGCGCGCGTGATTGTGAGTCTTGGGCCTCGGCGACAAGCCTTTGGATTCCGGCGAGGGCCGTGTTCTCGCCCACGGCGTCAACCTCGACGCGAAGCGCTGAATCGAGGGCTACGGTTCCGGCGGTTACGCGGTCGCCCTGTTCTTTTGGTACCGGCCGTGACTCTCCGGTGAGCATCGACTCATCGACGTCGGCATCCCCGTCGGTAACCCGCCCGTCTGCCGGGATGCGAGCGCCGGAACGCACGAGAACGAGATCGCCTTCTTGAAGATCCGAGATAGGAACAACTTCAAATCCGTCGGCCGTCACTCGCTCTGCATCATCGGGAAGGAGTTCCGCGAGCGCCGCCAACGCTCCGCTCGCTTGTCCGATGGCTTTCATCTCCTGCCAGTGGCCGAGCAACATGATGGCGATCAGGGCTGCGAGCTCCCACCAAAAATCGAGGTCGAAGATTCCGAACTCCGTCGCGAAGCTTGCTACGAAAGCCACGGTGATCGCCAGGCCGATCAGCAGCATCATCCCCGGCTGCCTCGCGCGGGCCTCGCGGTAGGCCCCCACGAGGAAGGGCGATCCTCCGTACACCAAGATGATCGTTCCGAGAAGTGGCGGGACCCACGTGCTTCCGGGGAACTCCGGAGCGGAGTAGCCCAGGAGGTCCTGGAACATGCGGCTGAAGTAGACGACCGGAATCGTTAGTACGAGCGTGAGCCAGAACCTGTCGCGGAACATGGCCGGATCGTGGCCCGCGTGCTTGTCGTGACCGTTGTGTCCGCGGCCGTGCGTCTCGGGATCTGGATCGCCTGCGCGGTGGCCCGTGTGGGCGGAATTCATAGGGGTCCTCCAAACTTGTTCCGTGATCATGTTGTACCATACCCCCCCAGGGTAGTAGACTGAGTCACGAGCCGGATAAAGGCACCCGGATAAAGGCACAAGGAGCGGCGGTGCTCGACACGGAGAAGAAGGTCGTCGACTTCGAAACGGAGGGCATGACCTGCGGTTCCTGCGCGGCGAGGATCCAGAGGATCTTGCAGAAACAAGACGGGGTCTCCTCGGCGGAAGTGAACTTCGCGACGGGGCGGGCGCGAGTACTCACCGACCGGCCCGAATCGACAGAATCCCTCATCCGAGCGGTCGACCAAATCGGCTACAAGCTTCAGGCTGTGGACGACGCCTCGGCCGGAGCAAGGTCCCCATCGAAGGACGAACCTGACGAGCACAGGCAGCAACGCTGGCTCCTTCGGCTCGTTGCGGTGACTCCGGCCGCGCTTTTTATGGCGATCACCATGTTGATGGGCGCAGAGGCAATGGAGAGCGAGCCCCTGCGCTGGGCGATGTTGACGATCGCGACGCCGGTTCAGTTCTGGGTTGGGTGGCCATTCCTTCGGGAAGCGGCGCGACGGGCGCGACGTATGACGGCAAACATGGACACCTTGATCTCCGTGGGAACACTCGCCGCCTATGGACTGAGCGTGTATCAGCTGCTCTCCGGAGGAATGGAACTCTATTTCGAAACCGGCGTCTTGATCATCGCTTTCTTAACTCTCGGCCGTTACTTCGAAGCGCGGGCAAAGAGCCGGGCCGGCGCGGCGATTCGAGCCCTTCTCGAGTTGGGAGCCAAGGAGGCCCGGCTCGTTACCGCCGATGGCGTACGCATGGTTGCAGTTGACTCGGTGAAGGTCGGCGACGTGCTCAGGGTTCGTCCCGGTGAAAAGATCCCGGTCGACGGAGAGGTAATCGGGGGAGCGAGCGCGGTGGACGAATCGATGCTCACCGGTGAGAGCGTGCCGATCGAGAAGTCCCAAGGAGACAAGGTGATCGGCGCTACCGTCAATGCGTCGGGAGTTCTGACTATCAAGACAACTGCGGTGGGTTCGGACTCCGCCCTCGCTCAAATCGTGCGGCTCGTGGAGGAGGCGCAGACGGGCAAGGCCGCAATCCAGCGCCTGGCCGACCGTGTCTCGGCCGTCTTCGTCCCCTTTGTATTCGTCGTCGCACTGATGACGCTCGCGGGGTGGTCGATCTTCGTAGATGAACCTACCGAGGGTCTGCTGGCGGCGGTGGCCGTTCTCATCATCGCCTGTCCCTGCGCGCTTGGACTTGCCACGCCCACGGCGATCATGGTGGGGACCGGGCGCGGGGCTGACCTCGGCGTACTGATCAAGAGCACCGAGGTCCTCGAGCGAACAAGAGAGATCACGACCGTCGTCTTCGACAAGACCGGCACGCTCACCCGAGGTGAGATGTCTGTGACCGACGTCGTTCCGGCGGGGGTCGATGAAGATGAGTTGCTGCGATTCGTCGGCGCGGTCGAGGCGCACAGCGAACACCCCATCGGCGCCGCCATCCGGGATAGAGCCGAAGCGAACGGCGCGCTCATTGAGATCGACTCGTTTGAGTCGGTACCGGGCCACGGAGTAAAGGGCATCATCACACCCGAGAACATTTCGGTGTGGGCCGGGCATCGCAAGCTCATGGCCGAAGCCGGACTGGTTATTCCGGAAGCTCTCGAAGACGCCGCCGGCGATCTCGAACGACAAGGACGAACCGCGATCTTCGTGGGGTGGGACGGTGAGACTCGCGGCGTCATTGGAGTGGCCGACACGATCAAGGATGGGGCTCGTAAGGCCGTAACCCAGCTGCGAGCCTCGGGTCTTTCGGTGGTCATGCTGTCGGGCGACAACAGTGTGACCGCCGAGGCCATAGCTCGGGACCTCGGAATCGAGCGTGTTCTCTCCGAGGTCCTGCCTCAGGACAAGGTGGCAGAGGTCCGGCGACTGCAAGAAGCGGGCGAGATCGTGGCCATGGTCGGTGACGGAGTAAACGACGCGCCTGCACTCGTGCAGGCCGACCTGGGAATCGCGATGGGTAGCGGCACGGATGTGGCAATTGAAGCAAGCGACCTTACGTTGATGACCGGCGATCCTCGCAAGGTTGTCACTGCTATTCGACTTTCTCGCCGGACGTACCGGACGATCGTGCAGAACCTGTACTGGGCCTTCGGCTACAACGTTGCAGCCATCCCCGCGGCGGCCTTCGGTCTCCTGAGCCCGGTTCTAGCGGGAGCCGCGATGGCGTTCTCCAGCGTGAGCGTCGTCGCCAACTCATTACGCCTACGCCGGTTCGAAAGGAGATAGAGGACTCATGAGAAAGAGAGGACAAGGAGAATGACTGAGAAGACCTACACAGTGAAAGGAATCCACTGCCAGTCCTGCGTCGCCAACATTCGGGAGTCGGTCGGCGAGCTCGCCGGCATCTCGGAGGTGGATGTGGATCTGGGTACGGAAAAAGTTGTTGTGCGCGGCGAGGAGATCGACGACGTTGCTATCCGAGAGGCCATCGTGTCGGCCGGCTACGAGGCGGCCTGATGCGATTCCAAGTCCCGGCCGGCTCGGCCGGCTGTCGCATGAGTCAAGAGGGTTAGGGGAGAGTCATGCCGTACGGCTATTACGAACACAAAGACGATGTCCTGTCCCGTCTGCGTCGGATCGAGGGTCAGACCCGCGGGCTGCAGCGCATGGTGGAAGAGGACCAGTACTGCATCGATATCCTCACGCAGATCAGCGCCGTTTCGAACGCGCTGAAAAAGACGGCCGTGGCGTTGCTAGACGATCACATTCGACACTGCGTTACCGATTCTGCCACTGGTGGCGACAAGGATTTGGTAAGCGAGGCGACGGCGGCCATCGAGCGTCTCGTCAAGTCCTAGCCCGGAGTCGCGCCCCTGCTGTCCGGAGCGTAAGGATTCATCTTCTCTGTGCGCGACGATGGGGGCTTGAGGACCTTTCGAAACTCGCTCCCGACATCGACGCAGCGACCGCTCATTGCGCTGTGCGTTCTCCTCAGTGCGTCGCTGGTTTCGTCCCCGGCCTCCGCCTCTCCCACGTGCTTCGGGGAGGAGGCGACGATAGTCGGCGGACCGCAAGACGAAACGATCACCGGGACTCAGAGCCGCGACGTGATCGTCGGTCGCGGAGGAGACGACCTCATCCGGGGTCTCATCGAGGACGACCTCTTGTGCGGGGGGCCGGGTAAGGACGAGATCCTCGGCGGCCACGGTGCGGACAACGTTAGAGGCGGATCGGGTGCCGATGAACTTCGGGGAGGCAACATGCCCGACGTTCTGTACGGCGGAGACGGTCCCGACGAAATTTTAGGAGGCGCAGCCTTCGACTATCTGGCCGGCGGAGCAGGAAACGATCACCTACGAGACCGCAAGCAGGGGGGCGGGTTCTCGTCTTTTGACGGGAACGCCGGCGACGACGTGATCGTCGGCTCGGGTAGGAAGGATCGGATGTCGGGTGGAAAGGGCGACGACGATCTTTACGGGCGCGGCGGCGACGATTCGCTGCAGGGCAACCGAGGCTCCGACCGCCTGTACGGCGACTCGGACGACGTCAGGCCAGGCGCCGACAAACTGGCCGGAGGCCGCGGTCCCGATTACCTGAGCGGCTATCTCAACTCCGACGAGCTGAAAGGTAACAAGGGCGACGATCTCCTCGAGGGATACGAAGGAAACGACACCATCCGGGGCGGCGATGGCGGCGACACAATCTTCGGCAATTGGCGCAATGCCGATGACCGACCCTTCGAGGACACCGATTTCTTGTTCGGACAGGACGGCCGCGATCGAATCTCCGGAGGAGTCCGCCAGGATGTGATCCATGGGGGAGAGGGGGCCGACGAGATTCTGGGAGGTGCCGGCAACGACGAGATGTATGGCGCCGCAGGTCTCGATCGGCTTTTCGGAAAGCGCGGGGACGACGGTCTCGGGATCTCGCCTACCGGTCAGCCGACCGACGGGGGGCCCGATGTCATGAATGGGGGGCGGGGGCGGGACAACCTTCAGGGGGGACCCGGCGGCGATTCCCTAAAGGGCTCGCGAGGGACGGACAACCTTTCCGGAAACGCCGGATTCGATGCCTGCTACGGGGGGCCGGGAAACGACTTCTGCGACGGCGGGGACCCCCCGGCGGCCGTCCCGGATCCCGATCCCGACATGTGCTTTGGCTGCGAGACAACAATGCGGTGCGAGGAGGCGCCGGAAGAGGCCTAGTCGGCCGGCGGCTGCCGCCCCTGTCGACTTCGACGGTTCTGGGGGGCAGATCTACGCCGAGCGTCGTTGCGCTCCAGAGAACGGGTTCGGTGCTCGGCTTGGTTGGTCGTCCGCTCGAGGAATAGCGGTCCGGCGAGCGGCGTTGGAAGACTCGACACTCTGGGAGACCGCCCCGCGGGGCTGGGTTGACCGGAGCCGAGAGGGACGAATAGAATGCTCAGGCTGTTGTTTAAACGGGAGGGTGTTTCGTTGCAGAAGACTTCAAAAG
>JALZEI010000190.1 GCA_030862115.1 Actinomycetota bacterium | reverse complement strand
AAGCGGGGCCGGGGGAGTTTTTCCCGACTGGCCTCTGATGAACGGACGTTTGGTGCCCGATCTCGGCGTCGAATCGCAGGCCGTCCACTTCGCTCACCGTCTGCTGGCGGCCTTCACGGGTCTGGGTATGGCGGTGGGGGTGGCGGGGTTGCGACGTCGGCGTCGGGAGTTGCCTACGCAGTACCGGATCGGCCACGTCGTCGTCGGTCTGTTCGCGCTCGAGATCTTTATCGGAGCGATGAACGTGTGGACGGACTTAAACGCCTTCTGGGTAACGGCCCATCTCGCGGTGGCCGTCGCGACTTTCGGGGCTCTCGTGACCCTGACGCTGATCTCGCACCCCGTCGTCGCCGGACTCGGAGAGCGCACCGCTCTGGGACATGTGCCGCGCCTGGCGGAGGCGACATGAGAAGACTCGTGGTGACCGAGACCGGCGGCGCCCTGACGGTCGAGGAAACTCCGGCTCCCCCCGAGGTGGTCGAGGATTCGAGCGTCGCGGACAAAGCCCGCGCTTACTTCGCTCTGACGAAGCCGCGCATCATCGAACTGCTTCTCGTGACGACGGTTCCTTCCATGATCGTTGCCGAGCGAGGTCTTCCCTCGCCCGTGCTCATCCTATGGACGCTGGTCGGCGGGACGCTCGCAGCGGGTGGGGCCAACGCGATCAACTGTTACGTCGACCGCGACATCGACAGCATCATGAACCGCACCCGCAAACGACCGCTCCCCCGCCACGCCATCGTCCCCCGCAACGCACTGTTGTTCGGGACCGGGCTCGGCGTCATCTCGTTCATCCTGCTGGCGGCAACCGTGAACCTTCCCGCGGCGGTACTCGCGCTGTCGGCGTTGCTCTTTTACGTTTTCGTCTACACGATCGGACTCAAGCGCTCGACGCCCCAAAACATCGTCATCGGGGGCGCGGCCGGCGCGGTACCCACTCTCGTGGGCTGGGCGGCCGTCACCGGAACGATCGACGCCCCGGCTCTCGCGTTGTTCGGGATCGTCTTCTACTGGACCCCTCCCCACTTCTGGGCCTTGGCGATGCGTTACGAGAACGACTACGCGGCCGCGGGGGTGCCGATGATGCCGGTGGTCTACGGACGCAACGAGACCGCCAAACACATCGTTCTCTACTCAGTACTTCTCGCGGCGATGTCGCTTGTCTTCTTCTCGCTCGGAAAGATGGGTGTGGTCTTCCTGGGGGCGGCAATCGTTCTCAACGGGCTCTTCGTTTTCAAGAGCGTGAGGCTATGGAGAAATCCCACCGCCCCAGCGGCGTGGGGTTTGTTCCGTTTCTCTATCTACTACCTGGCGCTGCTCTTCGCCGCCATGGCGGCCGACGTGCTCATCACCCCTTGATGATTCGCGAAGGCGCGGACCAATAGAGTGTCCTATCACTCCTAGCCGGTTATAGGCGCCCCTCGTCCGGCGCCCAGTCCACACAATCTTCGACGCACGTCTTGCCGCAATGGTCCGCGCTCTTCGCCACGAGTCGAACCGCTCTGTCGTCGTCGAACTCGGCAAGGTCGAGCGGCATCTTGACTTGAACGGTCCTGCGGTCCAGCTTGCGGGCGACTATCGGTTCGTAATCTTCACTTCCGCCCCACGAGTGGAGTTTGAACAAGAGGTCACCGTCACGGCAGACAAAGTCTCCGGCGAGATCGAAGGCGTCGCTGGGTCCCCCACCGTCGAAGAACCAGGTGAGCTGCGTGTCCGCGGCCGGCCGCAGGTCACGACACCTCCACCTGGCGTGCGTCTTGATCGTAAGGCGTGCCACGTGCTGGCGGTGCTGGGCATATCTGACCAACGAGATGTCCATTTTGAGCCCGGAGTCCGCCGGATCTTTCAGCTCCCTTACGCTGCTCCCCCCGCCAGAGGCATTGACGACCATGGCTACGACGAAGATCAGCGAGATCAGGATCTGTTTCCTGAGCATTTCAGGACCTCCTCCATCAAGGGGTTGGTCGACAGAATGGCACAGCAAGTCCTTCGGTCGGCATAACGGGGGCAAGCCAATGAGGGAAATCCCTTCTTGGTGCCGATTTCGCCCTGAGCGCGACGTGGCGGACAAAGAACCCTCGATGCACCCGCCGACCTGAGTTGCGGCCCCGACCGGAGACGCGGTTACTCGACTATGGCTTCACCGATCATGTTGGCGTGGTAGTCGCAGATGAATGTGTAGGTGCCGGCCTTGATGCCCTCGATCGTGTAGTCGCCACTGGCGCCGCCGGGCACGTCGGGACCCTTGAAGAGCTCGTTCTCTTGGGCCGCCGCGGCGTCGGGATCGGGATAGATCGACAGGTTGTGAACGACCGCGTCTTCGTTTACGACGGTCAGGTCGTTGGCCTCGTCGGCCGCCAGCGTGATCGTGTTGGTGTCCCAGTTCAAGTCGACGGCGGTGATCTCGGAGGTGGGGCCGCCGGTCGCGGGTGCGGTCTCATTGGCAGGCGGGGCATGGTCGGCCGCCTCGGTCGTCTCGCCTAGACCGGTCTGCGCAATCGCAATTCCGATGACGACCGGATAGAGCGCGACGATTACAAGCTCGACCACCGAGGAGCGATGCACCCGGGGTCGGAGGTAAAGGAAGGCGCAGGCCCCCAGGATGTTCGCCGCCATCAGGATCGCCAGAGTCGTGGCCGCCTCGGCGGGGACGGACAGCAAGATCGCTCCAATACCTATCGTCACGACGGCGATCAGCGCAAAGGCCGCCAGTGGGATCGCGAACACGAGTGGGATCTTGAAACGAACTTCACGGGTGAGATCCGGTCGTGCAGGAGGTTCGGCTCTCATGTCTTCCTTAACTTATAGGCCTCGAGTTCGCGCTCGAAGTCTTCCCAGTCCAGCTCCTCGGTATGCCCGCCTTCTTCCCGCGCGCTCCACTTGAAAAAGAGGACGACGATGATCGACCACAGTAGCAAACCGCCCCCCAGCTTCATGATCAGACCGGCCACCTGTTGGTCGCCCACCACCGACGTCCCCCACAGACGGGGAACATCCGCGTAGAACTTGTAGACAACGCCCTCGGCGAAGGTCAGAAAAGATGCGGGGACGGTGGGCAGGATCGACTGGCCGAACAGATAGATCATGCGCACGGGATCGTTGAGGCGGGGCATCTCGGGAAGCGGCCCGATAACCGGCCACCACATCATGAGGGCGGTCGTGACGAGCAGCGTGTGCACCGCGAAGTGGACCAACTCCACACGCAGCGCCAAGTCGACGAGGGCCGGCCAGTGCGTGACGGCGATAACGGCGTTGAAAACGATCAGCGCGAGCAGGGGTTTGGTCGCCGCGCGCACGGTGGCCGCCAGCCATCTCGGTTTGAGAAGGCGCCGCAGCATCCAGCGCGGCATGCCCATCAACAACAGGGGCGGAGCGATAAACGTAAATAGCATGTGCTGGACCATGTGGGCGCTCAGCAGATAGTCCTCGGACATCTCGTGTAGCGGCCAGTCGGCTCCGACCCATAAGGCGGCCACGCCAAGGCCGTACCAGGTTCTCTGACGGATCGACGCCGGGCGCGAGGGATCGGGAGCTTCGCGGGGTCCCCAGAACCTGAGCGCGGCCATGTACCCCACGATCAGAATCAGCATCAAGAGCCACACATCCGGGTGGGGATGCCAGGCCCAGACCTCCGACTCGGAAGACGGCATCGCTCTAAAGGCTCAGGAGGCGCTCGGCGCAGCGCCGCCGTGTGTGAAGAAGAACCACAGGACGACTCCGAAGATGATGAATCCGAGCACGATCCCCGTGATGAAGAAACGTCGGAAGATGTGGCTGTCGAATCGGAGGTGCATGAACCACAGCGCCACCATGACGAACTTGACCACCGAGAAGGCGATAAGAAGAGGAATCAAGAGACTCCCGCCCGCTATCGCTTCCACGTAGTAGATGGCAACCTCGGCCGCGGTGATGATCGCGAGGATCACGGCGACCATCACGTACTGGCGCGGGCTCGGATGCTCGTGAAGTTCCTCGGCCTCGGCGGGCTCGACGTGGTCCTGAGTCGCTGCGGGGTGCGTAGCCATCAGAGACTCCTCAACTCGTCGGGATTAGGTACACGACAGTGAAGATCACGATCCACACGACGTCGACGAAGTGCCAGTACAGACCGATCAGCTCGACCTTGCGGGCTCCCTGTAACGGGTCATCGAGTTTCCCGCTCATCGACATCCCTACTAACGACAAAAGCATGAAGATGCCGCCCGTGACGTGGGCGCCGTGGAAACCGGTCAGCATGAAGAACGCGCTCCCGGCGGGGCTGCTGGTGAGAGTGAAGCCCTCGTCGAAGAACGTCGCGAACTCGTAGATCTGTCCGCCGATGAACACACAACCCAGCAGGGCGGTAGCGAGAAGCCACACCCGCAATCCCTGATGGTTGCCGCGTTGGATGGACGACAGGGCAAGCACCATCGTGAGGCTCGACATGAGGAGCACGAACGAGCTCACCGACGTGTACGGGATGTCGTAGATCTCGTGTGGAGTCGGCGTGTCTCCGATCACGCGCGATCGATAGAGCAAGAAGGTCGTGATCATCGAGCCGAAGAACAGACACTCGGAGCCGAGGAAGGCCCACATCCCGAGCTTGACGTTGTCGAGCCCGGTGGCGGTGTAGTGGTGGTCTATGTCGTCGGCCCAGCCGCCCGCGGTTTCAGGGGTCGCGCTCAATGTTCTTCGGCTCCCGGTTCAAGGACCCAGCCGAACAAACTGAAGGTCGTAATCAGCGCGCCGACGATGATCCCTAGTTTGTTGTAGAGCACCCCGTATCCCATGATCGGGATGCCCAGCGCGGCGAGCACGGGGAAATAAGACGGGGAGGGCATGTGGATGTCGTGGTGCTCATCGTCGTGGTCCCCCGCATCGTTTCCATTGGCACCGCCGGCGAAAACGGGCGCGGGCTCACCCTCCGGGGTCTCCACGTACTTGCGGTGCCAGAACTCGTCCCGATGCTTCACGAGAGGGATGCGCGCGAAGTTGAAGTGCGGCGGCGGCGAGGAGGTCATCCACTCGACGGTCCTGGCATCCCAGGGATCGTCGCCGGCCTCCTGCCCCCGGCGCCGGCTGGCCAGCGCGTTCAGGATGAACACCAGAGCGCTCAGCGCGATCGTGAACGCTCCGATCGTGGCCCACAAATTCCAGAAATCGAACCCGTAGTTCTCGCCGTAACTGTGAATCCTGCGGGGCATGCCCTGCAGTCCGAGGATGTGCATGGGGGCGAAGGTCAGGTTGAAGCCGATGAACATCAACCAGAAGTGCAGTTTCCCCAGCCGCTCGCCCAGCAGCCGCCCGAAGACCTTGGGCCACCAGTAGTAGAACCCGGCGAACAACCCAAAGATCGCCCCTCCGAACAGCACGTAGTGGAAGTGGGCGACGACGTAATAGGTGTCCTGTTGTTGCTGATCGTGAGGGACGATCGAGTGGGTGACCCCCGACAGCCCCCCGATGATGAACATCGAGATAAAGCCGATGGCGAACAACATAGGGGTTCGGAAATGAAGCGATCCTCCCCACATCGTCCCCAGCCAGTTGAAGATCTTCACCCCCGTCGGCACCGCGATGAACATCGTCGACAGCGCGAACGCGGAGTTCGCCACCGGTCCGAGGCCGGTCGTGAACATGTGGTGGGCCCACACTCCCCAGCCCATGAAACCGATGGCTACACCGGCGAAGACGAGAGCCGCGTAGCCGAACAAAGGCTTGCGCGAGAAGGTCGGAAGTACCTCCGAAACGATGCCCATGGCGGGCAAGATCATGATGTAGACCTCGGGATGGCCGAATAACCAGAACAGGTGTTGCCACAGCAAGGGGTCGCCGCCCGCGGCCGGATTGAAGAAGTTGCCATCGAAGGCCCGGTCGAACATCAACTGGAACAAGGCGATGGCGATGATCGGCATCGCGAACAAGAGAAGGAACGACGTAACCAAAGTCATCCACGCGAAGACCGGTAGCCGCATAAACGTCATTCCCGGGGCCCTCAGGTTGATGATCGTCACGATGAAGTTCACGGCCCCCGCAAGCGAGGCGATGCCGAGCATCTGCAGCCCGAGCGAGTAGTAGGTCATCCCGTCCCCCGGCAGACTCCGGTTCAAAGGCGCGTATCCGAACCAACCACCGTCGGGAGCTCCGCCGAGGAAGAAGCTTGAGTACAAAAAGATCCCACCCAACAAGAACACCCAATAGCTGAAGGCGTTCAGCCGCGGGTAGGCAACATCGCGCGCTCCGATCATGAGCGGCACCAGGTAGTTCATCAACCCCACACCCAGGGGCATGACGACCAAGAAGATCATCGTTAGCCCGTGCATCGTGAACATCTGGTTGTAGAGGTCGGAGTTCACGACATCGCCGTTCGGCTGCGCAAGCTGCGATCGGATGACCAGAGCCTGAATGCCGCCGAGGAGGAAAAAGAAGAAGGCGGTCGCGCAGTACAGGATGCCGATCTTCTTATGGTCGACGGTTGTTACCCAGCTCCACCATCCAGTCGTCGCGCGAGGGCGCCTGAACAACCGGCGATCTGCTGCAGCAGCTACTGCCATGCGG
>JALZEI010000030.1 GCA_030862115.1 Actinomycetota bacterium | reverse complement strand
CCCACGCACTCGACGAGGGGCCCTTGTGGCCACTCGGAGAGGGCTCGCCAGGACGAAGTCCTGGCGGAACAAAGAGGGGTGTGGGGGGTAGCGAAGCTTGCGACGGAGAGCCCGAAACCGCCGCGCGCTCGACGAGGGGCCCTTGTGGCCACTCGGAGAGCGCTCGCCGGGACGAAGTCCTGGCGGAACCAAGAGGGGGTGTGGGGGCGGAGGTCTCGTGTCGACGACCGTGTCCCCATCAAAGAGGGGGTGCGGGGTCGTGTAGGTCGGGTCGACGAACGTCTCCTCACCAAGGCAAGTCGTGCGACACTTCGCCCCATGGTCGAGCAGTCGGACAAACCCGTCATCCAGTGTTCCACGGGACCCTTCTGGGCCTACGAGCTCGAACATGCGATGGACGCTCTCGCGGAGGCCGGTTTCACGCAGATCGAACTGATGGTGACGCGGGACCCGCAGACGCAGGATCCGGAGATCCCCCTGCGCCTCGCCCGGCAGCGGGGTCTCCATATCGGCTCGGTCCACGGACCCTTTCTGGTGCTATCGCGCAGCGTGTGGGGCGGAGACCCCATAGAGAAAATCCGGCGCGGCGTGAGGATGTGCCAGGAGTTCGGAGCGACCTCGTACATCATCCACCCGCCGTACCTGTGGGAAAGGGACTTCGCCCGCTGGGTCGTCGAGGACTGCCGCCAGTACTCCGCGGACACAGGCGTGCTCGTTTCGGTGGAGACCATGTATCCGAAGTGGGTGGCCGGGCGGCAGCTGCGCGCCCACCGCTGGCTCGAGCCCCGCGAGCTGCTCGAAGCGGCCCCCCACATCGTGCTTGATACCAGTCACCTCGCCGTCTCCCGCCGTGACATCCTCAAGGCCCTCGACGTGCTGGCCCCCAACCTGGTGCACGTTCATCTCTCGAATAACGCCCGCGACGGGCGAGACAGCCATCTCGAGCTCGAAAAAGGCATGTTGCCCATCGATCGCTTCCTTACGGAGCTACACAGGATGGGTTTCGCAGGACAGGTCTCGCTGGAGCTATCGGTCATCCGCTACCTGGAGCGACCCAAAGAGCTCGTCGAGATGCTCGTGCGCAACCGTGAATACGTCGAGAAAAAACTCACCGGCCGAACAAAGGTTTCCAAGGGCCTTCCTAGAAAGCTAAGTGGGTGACTGTGGACGCGAAGGTTCTGGTCGTAGACGACACGGACCACGTACGCGACATGCTCGTCACGATGCTGGAGCTGGACGGCTTTACCGTCGTCGGCCAAGCTCAATCTGGCGAGGATGCAATACAGCTCGCACCGACAAAACGACCCGACGTCATCGTGATGGACCACAAGATGCCGGGAATGGATGGACTAGAGGCGGCGCGGAGAATCCGCGAGGAGATTCCCGGACAAGCGATCATCCTCTACACGGCCTACCTCGACGACAAACTCGAGGCGACCGCCAAAGAGGCGGGCATAGCAATTTGCGTCGCAAAGGTCGAGGGAGTAAGCCACCTCGAGCGTCACATCCGCGAACTCTGCAGCGACATAGCCGACTGGACCCAAGAGATCTTGTTCTAAACAGCTCGACGACCTACCGACGGGCACCGCGGCGATCCTCGGCGGCGCTGCGCTGTCGAGGGGGCGTCCGGACCCTGGATCCACACCGTTTTTCATCCTCTGCTCCGGCCCCCTCGAATCCTCCCGCCGCCTATCTGAAAAGCTGTGGTTATCCGGTCATCTGATAGAGGCGAACAACCGCGATCACACCAGCAATAGTGATAGCAGCCAGCAACAGCGCGATGGCAAGGACGGTGTTCTTTCTCACGACCGCAGGATAAAGGCCGCGAGCGGCTTAGAAAAAGGTTCCGCCTCTTACCTTCAGGTTTTTGTAGAGCATCTGCTGGATCGTGTCGCGGATGCTGTCGGCCAGATCGAACACGAGCATGGCGTCCTCGGACGCGTCGTCCGGGTAGTCGTCGAGTGGAATCGGCTCACCGAACTCGATCACCCAGCGAGATGGAAGAGGCAACGCTCCCAAAGGTCCCAACCAGGGGAACGTTGGCGTGATTGGAAAGTAGGGAAGGCCGAAGGCCTTGGCCAAGATCTTGGCGTTGGCGATCATCGGGTAGGTCTCCTCCGGGCCCACGAAGGCAACCGGGATGATCGGCACCTTGGCCCTGAGAGCTACCTCCATAAAGCCGCCACGGCCGAAGCGCTGCAACTTGTAGCGCTCGCGCCAGCCCTTTCCCACGCCCTTGAACCCTTCGGGGAACACCCCCACGAGCTCGCCGCGCCGCAGCAGCTCGTGCGCGTCCTCGTCGTGGGCGAGGGCATTACCGGACTTTCGTGCCATCGGACCTACGAAAGGAAGTTGGAAGACGAGATCGGCGCCTATGTTTCTGATCGTTCTCTTCTCCGGGTGCTCGGTCGCCACCGCGTACTGCATCATCACGGCGTCGATTGCCACGGTCCCCGAGTGGTTTCCCACCAACAAAGCAGGGCCCTCGTCGGGAATGCGATTGATCCCCAAAGTGCGGACCCGAAAGTAGTTTTCGTAAAGGGGTCGTGCCAGCGGAAGAAGGACCTCGCGTGAGAGCTGCGGGTCGTAGCCGAAGTCGTCGATCGGATAGTCGCCCGACATGCGGGTGCGCACGAAGTTACCGACGCGCGTGAGGAGGTCCTCGCTCGGCTCATCTTCCACCATTTCGTCGACGCTTTGTTCATCCAGAGTGACCGAAGGATGCTCGCGTTGGGCGGTGGAGCGGTCGCTGTGCACGCGGCAGTAGCTCGACGAATCAAGCGCGAAGTTGCGGCACGGTCGCCCGGTCGCCGTTGTGGCCCGACAGCGCGGTCGCTGCCGCCCGTCCGGGCTGTGCTCGACCGGCGAGGGACGGGAACGCGAGTCGAGACGGATCACTTCGGCGTCGGGCATCAGACGGTCTCCTGTTGCTCGTTTTTGTCTTTGATGTAGTCCAGCAGGTCGCGCTCCCACGGCGGGCGCGCGTCCCGGTCCCCGCTCGATTCGTCCGATCGATAGCGGGCGAAGTCCAGCAATGCGTCCCGAGTCGAGTAACGGGGCTCGAAACCGAGATCGGTCGCGGCCCGGTGCGTGCCGATGACTCGCCCGTAGAGGATCATTCGCAGCTGATCCAGCGGGAAATCAACGAGACCAAACCTTCTGAGGATTCCGGCCGTGAGCTGCGCGGTGGGAAGAGGAAGCGGTAACTGGACTCTGCCCAGAAGCCTGAGGGCCTGGGACAGATAAACGACACCCCGGCCGGCGATGTTGAAAATGCCCCTGGTATCGGGGGCCATCGCCGCGTGCAGAGCTTCGACGGCGTCCTCTTCGTGAAGTAGTTGTAGCCGCGGGTCGTAACCCCAGGCAGTCGGAACGACTGGCAGCGAGAGATAGTCGGTGATGTTCGTGCGGACGGTCGGGCCGACGACGTTCTGAGTGCGCAGGATTACAAGTTCCACGTCCTTGCGACGGCGGCCGAAATCGCGCGCGTACGTCTCGGCGTCGGCGCAGTCCTTGCCGTACCCGGACAGCTCCACCTGGCTCCGAGCATGATCTTCGAGGATTACCGAGGGCTCGCGCGCGCTGGCTCCATAAACGGCGGCCGACGATTTCATGATGACTTTCTTGACGTGTTGCGCGCGCTGCACGCCCGCCAACACCTGCATGGTTCCGATCACGTTGTTCTCTTTCATCTGGGAACGGCCCCCTAAACGGCCGGGCCGAGATGTGATGTTCGTGTGAACGAGCGTGTCAACACCGGTGGAGTCAAGAACGCGCGCGATAAGAGGACTTCCGATATCGACCCGCACGAAATCGAACTTCTTTATGTCGACCGGTGGCTCTTTGAGGTCGACGCCCACGATGGACTCAACATCCGGGTCGGCCTCGAGTCGCTTTGCCAGACGCAGGCCGAGGAAATTAGAAACGCCGGTAATCAGAACCTTGCGCCCTGCCCGCTCCCTATTGGTCATGCGCTCACCCTACTCACCCGGAGGCGGACCGATGATCACGGTCGACCCCGATCGAGCTCGAAGCCGAGCGCGCGCATCTCCTTTGTTGATGGCAAGAGACAGGTGTTCGTAGGAATCCTCGATAAGCACGAAGTCGCCGGCCTTGACGTCGGCGAACGTAGATCCGAAGGCGACCTGCAACCGGTGACCCTCCATCCGCACCTCCAGGCGGCTTTTGTTCTCGAGGCCCACGCGAGCGAGCTGTTCGTGAGAGACGTTCAACTGGAGGTTTCCAAAACGATCCACCTGCAGAACCTCTGCGTGTAGATGATCGTCGTGGATCCAGGCCTCGGGGATCTCGAGAGAGACGAGATGATCGAGGCTGACGGGGGGGCCGAGCTCGGAGGGATCGACTCCGTTGGCGATGTGAGCGGCGGCCGGCGCAAACACATCACGGCCCTGAAATGTCTGCGAGATCGGCTTGAGTAGGTAGTCCTCCTTCACGATCTCGAAGGCGGATTGGATGCCGCCGCAGTCTTGTGCCGCGGGAAGCAACAGACCGTTGTCGGGACCGACGAACGCATGCCCGTCGGCGGTGGTAATCGCCAGTGCCTTGCGCTCGGAGCCCACTCCGGGATCGACTACGGCCAGATGTGTCGCCAGGGGCAAATAGCGAATCGATTGCTGTAACACCACGGCTCCATGACGGATGTCCTGTCGCAGGACGTTGTGGTGGACATCGATGACACGGAGTTCGGGAGCGATACGCAGCATGACGCCCTTGCAAACGCCTACGAACTCGTCCTCGAGACCGTAGTCCGAGGAAAAGGTGACGATCTTGGATCCGGCGTCAGTCCCCAAGACCTAGGACCTCTATTTGCCCTGTTGGCGTCGCTGCCAGCGCGTCTTTTTGAGCATCTTGCGATGCTTTTTCTTACGCATCTTCTTCCGTCTCTTCTTAACTAGGGACGGCATCTTCTTCCTTTCGTAAACGCCTTCGCCGGCTTAAAAGCCGGCGGCACCGGAGTGAGCGATCGGCCCCGGACCGTGTGGTCCGATACCTCGGCGATCACAATCCGTGTAGCGGCATACCCGCTGCCGCACCTGACTATCGCACAGAGGCCCGTGCCCGGCCCCCGCGTTACTCCGTTCGGAACACGTGTCGGAGGTCGACCGGTCCCCGCGCGCGCCCACTTAGCTCGATTCTGATCGAGCCCAAGCGGAGACCCGTCACGCCGCCGGCCACCGGCGACACCATCCGCAGGAAGTCCTCGGACTCGTCGAACTCGAGAATGCCTATGCCCACCGTGATCCCGTGTCCGTCTTCCATACCGACGACAAGACCATCCAGTAGCGCCAGGTCGAACTCGGGAGGAAGGGTGGGCATGAACACGGTGGGCCGCACCCGCCAGCGGGAGACCCCCGGGGCGAAATAGGCGGCAAACTGCTCCTCGCGAAACGACGTGCGCTCGTCTACGGAGCGGGGTACGGCCCCCGCCCCCACGGCATGCTCCAGGACCGTCGCCGGTGTGAACCTCTCGGCGATCCCGATCAGGGGCTCCAGCTCGCCCCCCCTTTCGAAGGCGACCACGTAATCGGGCTGGATCATGTCCATCTTGAAGTACTTGAGCGTCTGGCCGTAGATCCCCGATACGAGAGACGTCGTATCGACCACGATCAGCCGGCAGCCCTCGCTGCGGGCTCTACCGACGAGCTTGGCCGTACCCGCCACCAGGGGCAGCAGGTGCGCCCGGGGGGACAGCGAGCCTACGAAATACAGACTGTCGGCCTCCCTCAGCTCGGCCCGGTCGAACCTCTCCAGGCCGTCGCAGAGCTTGAGGCCCACCGTGGTAGGGGGGCCGACCGTGGAGATCTGGATATCGGCGTCGACCAGGGCACAACGGATTCCGGCATCCCCGGCGCGCTTCAGGAGCTCTATCCCGAAGCTCGTCTTCCCGGTGTCGATGTCCCCCAGCAAGAACACGACCCCCGGGGCCGCCACAATCTGCTCAACGGTTTCCTGCAGGTCCGCCATGTTTCGTCCTTTGCTCGTCCCGCCGAGCCAGGACACTTCCGACTAAAAAGACCGCCCCGAAGGACGGTCGTGAATGACGTGGTGAACGCTTTTATCCGGCGTCCATGTAGCGCTCGTTGAGATATCTACGAACGTCTTCATCGCGAATCCTGTAGCCGCGACCAACGCGTACGGCCGGAAGTTGTCCTGACTTGATGAGACGGTAAACGGTCATGTTCGAAACTCTTAACTGACGGGCGACCTCCGCGACTGTGAAGAACTTGCCCAACATCGGTGAGGTTCCTCGAGTCATTCCTGGGGTGTCGTCCATCGTGGGCGGCAGTATAGCAAGCGACTTGTTCGGGCAGCTTGGCGTCCCGGCAATGCGCCTGGAAACGGCCGAACAGAAGCCTTGAAGTCCGATCAGACCAGTAGCTCGCCGGCCTCGAGAATCTTTCGGTCGTCGATATAAACGGTCGGGTTGAGAACGATCCCGTCTTGGTGTGACGACACTCTTACGTTCCCCCCGAAGGTGTGGTTATCACCGAACGCGACATGGATTGTCCCCAAGATCTTTTCGTCTTCGAGAACGTTTCCGGTGAGCGTTGCCGCGTCGTTTGTTCCGATACCCAACTCAGCGACGGCGAATGCTTCTTGTCCGTGCGGCTCTATTACCGAACGCCATTGGTTAGCAGCGCTTCCTTGGAGGTCGACTATGTAGCCGTCTTTTATCTCCGCGGCGAGCGGCTCTTCCAAAAGCCCCAGCGGCCAGATCGAGCCGTCGAAAACGATCGTCCCGTTGGTCGTTTTCTCCACCGGCGCGATGAAGCCCTCTCCTGGGGGCAGGTTCCCGAACGCCCCAGGCGACCCCAGGTCTCCGTCGTCGGCGATCCCCGAGCGGCCCTCGATGCCCAGTTCCACGTCTGTTCCCG
>JALZEI010000212.1 GCA_030862115.1 Actinomycetota bacterium | reverse complement strand
GGATGGAGGAGTGCTTGAGGTGACGGTGCCGCTACCCGCTGATCCGAGGGACCTGCCGCACACATCGGCCCCCCTGATTCTCAAGGCAACGGCTCAGGGACGACTCGAGGAGCCCGAGGCCGGCTAGACAAAGAAAGGTTCTCCGCGTTTTAGCGGGGAAAGCGGCTAAATAGCCGACGCGCAAACCGCCGCACTCCTTAGCCTTCGGCTTGTCGAAGAGTCGAAGAAGGAGGAGCGGCGGTATGCAGGAGCAGGCTATCAACGCAGCCCTGGATCTGTGCGGTTTGGAGGTCCGGGCGGTGTCAGTCGAAGCCGATCTCATCGAGGTCGTCGTCGAGTCCAGGCTAGAGGCGGGCAGCTGCACGACCTGTGGGGGAATCGCAGCCGAGGCCAAAGAGCGCCCCCAGGTCTGGGTGCGAGACCTTGCGATTAGCGGTCGACCGGTGATGCTGCGCTGGATCAAACGACGGTGGCGATGTCGCTATTGCAGGGCCACGTGGACCGAGGCCCATCCCCAAATCCCGCCACGGTCCCGCATGACGTTGCGCTTCCGATCACACCTAGCCACCCGCGCGATCGCGGAGCGCAACTTCAGTCAAGTCGCGGCCGCAGAAGGTGTGTCATACGACACGGTCGCTCGGGCTCATCGCGCCCGGGCGCGACTAGTCGACCACAACCGACCGCGGCCGGCCCCGAGGATCCTTGGCGTCGACGAGGCTGCGTTGCGAAAGGGCCACAGCTATTCGACCGTGATCTCCGATCCCGAGCGCCGCTATGTCATCGATACGCTGCCGGGCCGCCACGCGGCCCCATTGCAGGCGTGGCTCCAGCGCCTGGACCCGGAGGTCAAAGAGGGCATCGAGGCCGTGGTCATCGATCTGTTCCAGCCCTTTCATTTCGCCGTCATGGCCGCTTTGCCTCATGCGGCGCGCGTGGCCGATAAGTTCCACGTCTTGCGCAACGTCAACCACGCTCTGGACCGCCAGCGTTCGCGGATACAGGGCCGCGGCCACAAGATCGGAGCGAGGCGACGCCTCTTTCGCAGCCGCTTTCTGTTTTTGCGTGCGGGCGACGAGCTCAACGGCGCACAGCGCCACAGGCTCGAGGCGATCTTTTTCGATCATCCCGAACTGGCGATTGGGTGGCATCTCAAGGAGGACTTCCGGGCCATCTACGAGCTCTGCGACGGCGACGCCCAGCGCGGACGCGAGATGCTGCAGTGGTGGCTCGACCGGGCGGCGCGAAGCGCCATCCCGGAGTTCGAGCGCCTCGCGGCCAATCTGCGTCCGTGGCTCGAGGAGCTCGTCGCCTATTTCGTCTTTCGTGCGACCAACGGGTTCGCAGAGGGAATCACCAACCGGATCAAGGTCATCAAACGACAGGCATACGGGCTCCCCAACTTCGAGAGCTTCCGGCGCCGCATCCTGGTTGAATGTGGGACGCCGAGGCTAGGAGTCCCCGCTTAAACGTGGAGAACCCAAAGAAAAGGGGGCCGGTCTCCCAGCCCCCTTGCAATCGCCTCCCGCGATCTACAAATTGATTGCTAACCCTTCAGCTTCGGGGGCAGCTTCATCTTCACGTCGCGATCCGAGATGGTTTCCTTAAGCACCGGCACGGGGACCCGCCTCGACATCGCGCTGGCCGGGCCGCCTTTAATGAATTTGTCACGGTCGTAGCGCAGGAAAGGCAGCGAGATCTTGCCGCCCGTGACTCCAACCGTCGTTTGAGTCACGCCCGGCATGAACCACGATGCGTCGGCCCCCGACAGCAGGATGCCGAGCCGGTGTCCCTTGCGCAGTCGGTAGTCCTGCGGATAAAGGTCGAAGTTGATCTTGCCCGCCTCTCTGAGGAGGTAGGCGCCGCGGCTGATGATCGTTGCCTGAGTGCGGCTCACGTCGTACAGCAGCGCCACGAGGTGCGGGTTAGGGACTTGCGTCTCGACCTTGACCTCGAGCCGGGGAACCCCTGCGAAATGCACGTCGTAGGGAAGGGCCTGAGAGAACGTCCACGTTCCTTGACCGCCGTTTGATCCGACCGCGCTGTTTCCAATCTTGTCGACATAGGTGCCGGGTTTGATTGGCATGGAGTAGCGCGAGCCGTCTCGGGGTGGCCATGCTTTTTCGGCTCTCCATCTGCCGTCGCCCTGCTGGACCTCCACCTTGGGATCCTGCGACACGTCGACCTTCTTGTTGCCTTTGAGGTAGCGCTCGAACCATCGCATGGCCTCGTCCATGAATCCTTCGCGACCGACCTCGGTCGACTGACTGCCCCGCACGTGGTCGTACTGCCCGAACCACGCCCGGTGCGGCCCGCGCAGCGTGGACCAGAGGTCCATGAAGTTGTCGGCTTTAGTGGCGTCGTCGTAGAAGCCGTGCGACCACAGAGTGGGAACGGTGCTCCCCTGCGCCCTCTTGATCAGCCGGCGCTCTTTCCAGAAGTCGGCCGCGGGATCGTCCATCAGCGCGCCCGCTTGGTTCGAGGGGTAACAGTCCGGATTCGTGACCGTTCCCGAGATCGCGTTGATGTGCGAGTCGGCCGGTGCGTTCATGCTGTTGGGGAAGAGGTCGTAGCCCGCGTAGTGCCCCGGGGTGGCGTACCAGCCGGCATCGTAGTGGATTCCGTTCATCCACAGTGTGCGGTAGCCCTCGATGATCGGCGACTGGATTACGGTCCCGGCCAAGCCCTTGGGCCTGGTGGCGAGCGCCATGACCTGCGTCCAGGCGTCGTAGCTCTTGCCCCACATCCCAACTTTGCCGTTCGACCACTTCTGCTTGGCGGCCCACTCCACGGCGGCTTTGACGTCCATCTGCTCGCCCGGCCCCCCCAGGTCTCCACAACCCTGGCTCCAGCCGTGACCGCGGAGGTCGACCTGCACGTAGGTGAAGCCGCGCTCCATGATCTTTCCCTCGGTGAAGAGCTCCGGGAACCGCGAGACGGGCCCCTGCGCGGTCGGCGTCGGCACGGGATAGCCGCTGGAACCGGTGCCGAAATAGGGACCGATGGAGAGGATGACGGGCGTCCTCGTGGTGGCCTTCATCCCCTTGGGCCGAAAGATGTCTGCGTGCAACATCGTGCCGTCGCCCGACGGGAAGTAGTCCTGGGCCCATACCGCGGTCGGCGGCACCGGGGCGGCGACGGCCGGGGGGGCCGAGACGACGGCGGGCGCCAGGCCCGAAAAGACGAGGGCGAAGGAGGTAATAAGCCTCCGGGTACGCGTTGCGGTCATTTAACTACTCCTTGAACGTGTGAAGTTATGTCTTTGGCACCTGAGTGACAGGTTCGGCCCCGGAAGGCGGATTCCTTCGGATCGCCCCCGCAACTACTTCTTGTTTTGGCGCTCCCGGCGACGCTTGGCTGCCAGCAGCTCGTCCTCGGGCTTATCGAATTTCGCCTCGAAGTCGGGGTGCGCGCTGTTCAGATGCTCCTCTAGCTCGGCGGCACGCAAAAAGCGCAGCTCGCAGGCGGGGCATTGGAAGACGGCCATGACCCGATCGTACCCCCGTCCAAAATCGTCGGGAACAAGCTTCAGGCTCTTTCACGTCTAAGCCCCAGGTAGCTCCCGAGGTCCAAGAAGGGGTGATGTGAAGTGGCTCGTCGCTTGTTTGGTCTCACCGCAGCGGTGGTCTGCACGTTGATGCTGGCGGGTCCGGCACTCGCCTGCGGCGGTCTCATCGCTCCCCAGGGCGGCATCGACCTCGTCCGCACCTCCACTCTCGCCGCCTATCACGACGGCATCGAGCACTACATAACCTCCTTTGAGTTCACCGGCAAGGGCGGAGGCCGCTTCGGCTCGATCGTCCCCCTTCCCGGGATCCCGACCGACGTCGTAAAGGGAGGGGACTGGACGCTCGAACGGTTGTTCTTGGAGGTTCAGCCCCCGGCCCCAGTGGCGGATGGATTTGCGCTTGAGGTAGCGAACCGCACCTCCCTAGACAGCGCGAAGGTACTGCTGAAGACGCGCGTCGAGGCGTTGAAGATCACCGTTCTGGAGGGGGGCGGCGACGCGGTCGGAAAGTGGGCCGAGGAGCACGGGTTCCTCCTGCCGCCCGACGCCCCCGAGGTCCTGGACTTCTACGCCGACCGAAGCCCGATCTTCATGGCGGTTCGGTTCGACCTCGAAGAGGCGCGCGAGCGCGACCTGGAAACGGGCGACGGGACCCCCGTCCACGTCACGATCCCCACCCCGAATCCCTGGGTTCCCCTGCGGATCCTCGGACTGGGAAAGGCCCCCTCGGAGCAGATCGACGCCGACGTTTATCTCT
>JALZEI010000189.1 GCA_030862115.1 Actinomycetota bacterium | reverse complement strand
TTGCTGATCCATCACCAAAAATGGCCAAGTCGCGCCAAGGTAAGCCCGAAACCTTGGGATTGAGAGACCTCTCATGAAATGGGTTGTTGTTACCCAGTGGGTGCGAGCGGAATCCGCTCAAGTCCCGCCCGACTAAAGCCTAGCCAGCAAGTCGGTAGTGAACTCCACGTGCAAACCCAGCAATGGGCGTACGAAGCTGGATGGATCAAGAATACAGGCCGCGTGATGGAGCCCCGAAATACTCATCATTGTGGGCACTAGTCATTAGTTTAGCCCCCCTATGCGGCTAGAGGTAAAGCCTGTTCAGGCTCCTCGTGATTTATGCCCAGATCGGGGGCAAACCGTGGTATGGGAAAAATTCCGGCCTCGTATAGGCTTTCACGACAGGCCCACACCACGTCAAGTTGACTCGGCGCCACCTTTTGTCTGTACCAGGGCCGATAACGGCATAGATTGAACTCGCGGCAGCGCTCAATTTGATCGATAAACCATAGTGTGCGAGCCGCGGCCATGACCAACCGAAAGGTGTTAGCCCCCATGAGGCGTTGCCTCTTGCGGCACTGGTCTTGACCTAACCCATCAAAGGCGTTGGTGTCCCGGATTTCAATTTCCACTGCCCAGCGGTCACCGTACTCACGCACGATGTCGTCGGCGCTCAAGGACAGATCGATGGAGAACAAGGCTTCGATGGCGGGAAGCGGTTTTCTCTGTCCCGGTTTTTTCCTTAAGCAGTTGGGATCCCGCCTGAGCACCACCACGCGGATGAGACGCCCCGGCAACACCGAGTGCCAAAGTCCGAACCAGGCTTGGATCTCGGCGCCTGCTTCGGTCGGGTGGGGCAACCAGCCCTCGTGGGTCTCGGCCAGGGTCTTAGGCGAGCCGATCCAGTCGCCTTTTTTGCGTGGCGCACCCCGACGCTTTTGCTCTGGCGTTGGAGGTAAGTCATAGAGCTTGGCGCTAATCGGGAAGCGCCCGACGGCATGAGCCGAATCGGGAAGCTCACGGACATACTCCTTAGTCGAATAGCCTCCGTCGGCCAAGCTGCGCAGTCGACGCTCGGGCAACTGCTCGGCAGCAAAATCGAGGATGTCTCGGGCCAACTGACTGCGGGAACGATAGGGTACGCCGAGCTTTTGGGCTTGCTCTTCTTTGAGATAGAGTTCCAAGCCAATCGGCACACTGAGATGGTGACCGGGCCACCGCTTGAGGGGAATGCGCATGAGGCCCAAGACGAAGTTTAACCCCCGAAGCGTCCGGTATTCTTGACGGGCGGTGCCCGCCCCATTGCGGTAACGATCGAGCCCCTCAATATGGCGGCCGGCCTTTTTCTTGGTCGTATCGTCGAAGAGGACTCGGATGACCTCGTCCTCAGGGACAAACTGGGCAGCATGACGGATGATAGCCCCCCACAGGAGCCAGCGTTTGTGGTAGAGGGGGCAACCGAGAAAGACATAAAACCTTGAAAAGGGCTTGACTGCCGTGGCTCCGGTGAGCCACAAATAAGTGGTGATGGTGTGGCGGTCGGTAGTCAGGGTCCAGCCACAGGCCAGGTAAGTGAAAGTTTGCCACGATGGGGCGGTAAACAGCTCTTGAAACAGGTTCATCAAAAGGGTCCCAAATGATAAGCTCAAAAACGTGTCCACGGCAATGTCCTCCAGAAGGTGAGTTCGAAATCTGTCGACGACTCATCTTACTGGAGTTTGGGATTGCCGTGACACACTTATCGATTCGACACCTCACAAGGGTGAAAAATCGCGAAACTAATGACTAGGAGGCTGTCCGAGAATTATGACAGCCGACTGTGATGGTTTGGGGCAAGTAGATCGATTTTGCTCCCAATCGGCCATAGACTGTGTCGAGGCCGCACGAGACCGCCTTTCAGAGGGATTGGATCTTTCAAAAACGCCATTTCATCCCTCGCACAGCCCCTCCTTGTCGGCTTAGGCCGCCTTCTGTGCATACCCATAACGCCAAATCTTGAGCAGATTGTGAGTCAAACACACCAGCAACCACTCGCCACGAATCTTCTTCAAGCCCCGCAGCAAGAAGCGGCGAAATCCTCGCCCTTCTTTGATCTGACCAAAGACCGGCTCCACGATCACCTTGCGCCTGGCGTATAAGGCCTTTCCCTCTGGCGTTCGCACCTTCGCCGCCATGTGCTCTTTCGCCGTCGCGGGCTCCGTACTCGTCTCGGACTCCGGCTCGTGATGCTTCTGTCGACCGGCGGCCATATAGGGATCAAACCCCAAGTCCTCCAGGGCCTGGACCGCCGCTTCACTATAATAGCCACTGTCCAACGTCGCCGGGATCGCTTGCGGCTTACCCCACTCGTCGGTGGGCCAATCAATACCCGCCTGAGCCAGGTTGGCCAACGTCGCGCGCGCCATCGGCGCGGCCTGCTGTTTGTCGTTGGGCGCGTCGGTGACATCGCCCGCTAAGATGATCTGATAGGCGTCATCCACGCTCGCCTGGGCGTTGCCACAGTAGTCCCAACCCTTATTATTCGTCTGCATGATATGCAGCTCGGCGTCGGTGAAGCTCATCTGGGCATTGTCGGGTGGCGTCTCTTCAACCGGCTTGGGAGGGCGACCCCGGCGTTTCTGACCCTGGCGCTGGCGCTCGGCTTCCGCTTCCGCTCGACGCTGGCGCTCGGCTTCTGCTTCGGCCTTGGCCTGCTCTTCCAAGCGCTGCATCGCCGCTTCGATCGCGGCCAAGCGCGTCTCGCGGCGCTCCAACTCCGCCGGTAATTCATCGCCTCGACGACTGCCTAAGGCCGCGTCATCCGCCTCGTCCTGTTGAAACGCCTGCGTCACCAGCGCTTCGATGTCTTCGCGCAGCCGCTCGACTTCCTTTTTCATATAGCCGTAGCTCATCGCTTTGTGCCGCGACGCATTGCCCTGGAGTTTCGTCCCATCCATCGACACATTGCCAAGCGTCACCATCCCCGCTTCCTTCGCCAGGCGCAGAACGTCGACAAATAGCTCGATGAACGCTTCGAGGTGATCCTTGCGAAAATCACTGATGGTGCGGAAGTCCGGGCGCTCATCACCCACAATGGCGATGAACGCCAAATTCCGCTCACAGGCTAAGGCGCTCTTACGGCTCGTAAACACCCCCACACCGTACGCATAGATCAGCAAGCAGCTCATCATGGCCGGATCGTAAGGCGGAGCGCCTCGTGTTTCCTGCTCATAGGGGGCATAGAAACGACTCAAATCCAAGCGGGGCACGGTTTCAAGAAGAAAGAACACCAGGTCACCTTCGGACAGCTTGGCCGCCGGGCTATAGGAGCCCTGCTGATAGCGCTCGGGGTCCCACCGACGATACGTTTTGTCACCATGCTCACTCATCATCACTCCCCACTTGGCAATCGGATCGAGGTCTGATCAAGAAGAACCGATATTATCGCCTGCCATCTTCCGCTGGGCAACTCTGACTCGATGAGTTAGATGGATTGTTTCTCAGACAGCCTCCTAGCGCTCCACATTGCGCAGGCCACGGGTCTGGCCGATGGGATGAAAGATCTGGTCAAGACCTGCATGGCCGAGTATGATCTCAACGGCTGGACCGTGCCCGACTTGATCAATCCAGACGATGTGAGTTGGCTGCCGAAGCGCTAGCCATAGGCAGAGCATATTCACCCA
>JALZEI010000141.1 GCA_030862115.1 Actinomycetota bacterium | reverse complement strand
GTTGTGATGGTGGACGACGGCCACGCAACCGAAATCGTCAGACGCGAGACCTACGACGATCTTCTTCAATTGGACATCGGTCTACCTAAGAGGTGAGGCTCAGGCCAGGCCCACTCCTTAGTCGTTGCTGCAGTCGTACTTGAGATCGTCGTCGTCGTACCCCGTGCCCTTGTAGAGGTAGATGACGTGGGTATGCCCGTACGAGCTGGTGTAGGAGTCGTGCATTCCCTTGAAATTCTTCTGTTTTAGGTACCCGCTCTTGAAGTTTATTTTTGCTCCGTCTTTCTCGAAATTCCCCGACCTTTTCCACGAGCCGTCGGAAAGCATGAACACGTACTTACCGCCGTCTTGGATCTTGAGGTCGTAATTCGAGTAGTACCCGATCTGGCTTAGCCAGCACTCGTACCGGCCCGACTTCAGTCCCTTGTGTGCAAGGGCCGGAGCCGCGACCAAGATCGTTGAGGCCGTCAGAGCAACGATGAGCGAAAACGCACGACTGCGCATAGATACCACCCCTTCTCGAGAGCTCGTGCTGCTGGAAAATCCTAGAGAGGGCGCGACATAAGGGGAATAGTCCGTTCGGGTAGTCGGCAATAGCCCGGTACGGGTAGTCACCAATAGTTCGTCCGGGTGGTTCGGCAATAGCCCTCCCGTGAAAATAGAGGGAAGCGCCTCGCGCACTGACGCCGTCCTGCAAGGATCGTGAAGTGGGTTCCTTGCGCCTGACTTCGCGGAAATCGCGACAGGGGGCCCAAAAGCCCCTAATGAAGGTCTCGAGAGAGTCGTGATGCTCAGCGAGTTAGGTGGTGTCTGCGGGGCAGCGGGCGGGACGAGGCGATCGCCGCGGATCGGGGTGGCCCCCAAAGCCGACCTCGATCTTGCACTTGTCCCATGGGTCGCGGCCTCTACCCGCCTCTAAGAGCTTGACGTCGCTGCCGGTCACCCGGAAGTACGTGTAGCCGGCGTTGTCGACCTCGTTGCTTTCAACTATGCCTGCGACGGGATCCGCCCACATGCGTAGGACGTAACGGCCGTCGCCGTTGAGCCCAAAGGGAATGTAGTTACCGGGTCGGTCCCACTCGTAGATGTCGCTGTAGCCGGGCAAGAGGCCGAAGCCGTCCTTGTCCCACACCGGATAGAAGCGATTCCAGTCACGCAGTAACTCGTCGCGGTGAGCGAAGCCCTTGAAGCGTTTCTCGCTTGCCGGCGCAAGCTCGCCCGTCTTGCCGTCTTCGACTTTGTAAAGCCTTAAGGCCACCGCGTCGTGGTGGTGGTAGTGCGCGTGGGTCTTGTGGTAGCGGGCTATGCCGGCCTCACGCTCTACGTAAGTGCCGTCGGCGCGGTGGATTCGCTGGAGCAAACTCTGGTCGAGCGGAAAGGTGCCGCTGGTGTGTAGGTCCAGCGGGCCGCGGCCCGTATTGCGGATCCCGAAGGCGAAGCGCAGGCAGCGCACCGCCAGCTCTTCGGCGTGCTCCTCTGGATGGCACGACTCGGCCCCCTCGAGGTCGAGACCTTGCGAGGGGTCGGACATCCCGTTTGTCACCGGGAACAGGAACGACGCGTCGTGCGGAGGAAGGACCTGCAGGTTGGGCAGGATCTTGCCTTCGCCGAGTCGAGGGGGCTCCGATTCGAGCTTTGCCCTCATCCTGAACGCCGATTGCGTGACATCTTCGGCGACTACGCGGATCCTCCACAGGCCGGGGGCGGGGGCGTAATGAAGTGACTCCGCCGAATAGAGGCCCGTGCCGGGACTGAATGTCCTCGTCGCGCCGTTAGGAGAGGTCACGGTGACGTCGAAGACATCCGAAACCTCGGGGTGGTCGATGCCGACTCGGAGGCGATAGGCCTTCTGGGTGACCCTCAGCCGATAGTCCCAGCAGGGAACACCCGGACAGTCCCGCGGGGACGATTCGGAAGAGTCCTCTATATAGGGACCGTTCCAGAAGACCGCCTTGCCCGGAGTGAGCTTGAACTCGCGGGCGCGCGAAGCCCCCTCTGCCCCCGTAGCGGGGAGAGCGACGCAGACCACCAGGCAAATCAAGCGCGCTGCACTAAGACGTCTCACACCTGAACTGTTTCGGCGTCCCACAGGACCTACCTGCTCGTCGACCCACCGCGCTGGCGGGAGGAAAAGATCTGAAGAGGGCGAATCTCCATGTATCTACGGCATACGCGGAGGTCAGAAGATGAGCAAGGGGACTCGAATTGTCACTACGGCCATGGCGATCGGCGTGCTGGCGGGCGCTCTCATAAGTGGGACATCTGCGCAGGCTGCCAAGCGCTGCGGAAAGTTCAAGGCGGCCGAGCCGATCAGCGACTCGAAGAACACGGCCGAGGCCACCAAGGCCAAGGTCAAAAAGATCACCGATAAGTACACCCAGGCTAAGCCGTTCACGGTTGAATACACCCACGGTCCGGCCGTGTGGTTCCCGGCGGACCCCGAGGATGCCGAGGGACAGGCCGCGGCAGTCGAGGACACAAAGTGGTTCAACATCCAGGTCGACTCGAAGAAGAAGTCCGTCGGCCTCTTCGTCCGAATCGAGTGGTCCCCGACCCCGGTGAGCGACATCGATCTATACATGTACGACAAGCACGGTGGACCTGCGGCCCAGGACGGCCACTGGAACCAGCTTCCGGAGGGAAGCCCGGGTGTGCAAGGCGGCAACCCGGGCTTCGAGGAGATCGCCGGCTTCGGGGCGACCGACTGCAGCGGCTACACGATCGAGAGCCGTGCCTTCAACAGCCCCGGCGAGAACATGACCCTCAAGATCTGGCTGGGTTCGATCAGGTAACACTTCTCACCCTTAGGAAAGGCGCCGGGTCGGTACCCGATGCCTTTTGTTGAGCCCCATTCCTTGTTCGAGGGTGTGGCGCCACGATGACAGGTTGCGATCTGACCCCGTGCTCGGGGAACCGCAGAACTTCTTCTGGGAGTAATAACTGAGTCACCCAGCAACGAAAGGCAGGGCATGAGACGAGCACCGGGCATCCTCGCTCTATCGGTATTCCTTAGCGGCTTGATCGTTCCGGTCTCGCGGGCCGGGGCCGACGCCACTTGTACGCACGATCCCTTGACGGGTCGGGTAGATATCACCCTCCAGGAGGGTTTCGTTCGCATCAGGCGAAGCGGCGCCGATATCCAATTCAAAGCCGTCGGAACGAGTGGCTACCAGTCCTGCGGCGACGCCACGGTTCACAACACCGATCGCATCGTTTTTACCGACAGCGCCGAGTACGACCGCTATTTCGGAGTCGACCAATCGAACGGTCGCTTCGCCCCCGGAATGACCGAGGAGGCCTCCGGCCGATCGGAGATTGAGATCTTCGCCCACTTCGCCGGCGACGATTACGAGTCCATGTTCCTTTTGGTCGGCACCCCCGCGTCCGAGAGGATCTACATGGGCGGGAGGGGAGTAAAGATCAACCGAGACGACGATCTCGATATCGAGGTTGACGGCGTCGGTTTCCAAGATGTCCAGGGCCTAGGCGGAGACGATTTCGTAACGATGAGCGGGGGCCGCGGCACGGGTGCTGCCGTTCCCCATGGAGGTTTCTTCGGCAACACTTTGGACGGGGGAGCGGGGAACGACGAGCTCATCGGCGGACCCGGCCTGAACACTCTCGACGGCGGGAGCGGGCACGACAGACTCGTCGGTAAGGACGGCCGTGACACCGCGACAGGTGGGCCCGGGTCCGACCGCATCTTCGGTAAGAAAGGGTCCGACAACACACTCAACGGGAACGACGGTAACGACCACATCGAGGGGAACCAGGGAGACGATTTCCTTCGGGGCGAGGACGGAAACGACCATCTCGACGGAGACGCCGGAAATGATGACTGCGACCCAGGGCCCGGCACCGACACCAAAGAAGACTGCGAGACCTAGAGCCCTTTCGCTCGACCAGAACCCCCCTCCGTAAAGCGGGGGTTCTGTCTTTTCGGCCCCCGGTCGCCCCACTAGAGTGACCGCACATGGGCCGAGCCGAGCACACCTCCTCAGAGCACGCCCGCCGACCTTCGGGCGCCCCCGTGCGCGTGGGGCTTCTCGGGTGCGGTGTGGTGGGGGCCGCCGTCGCGCGGGTCCTTCTTGAGCAAGGCCCTGCCCTCGAGGAGCGCGCCGGCGCGCCGGTCGAACTAGCGGCCGTTGTCGTGCGCGACGTCGGCAACGAACGAGGGGTCGCCATTCCCCAGGAATTGCTTTCCTTAGACGCGCACGCCGTGGTGGCCGACCCGAGTGTCGACATCGTCGTGGAGGTCATGGGAGGGCTCGAGCCGGCCGGCTCCCTGATCCTCGACGCCATCCGTCACAAGAAACACGTGGTGACGGCGAACAAAGAACTGCTGGCGAACTCCGGAAGCGAGCTGATGGCGGCCGCCGACGACGCGGGGGTCGACCTCTTATTCGAGGCATCGGTCGCCGGCGGCATTCCCGTAGTTCGACCGCTAAAGGAATCCCTTGCGGGAGATCGCGTGCGTCGGGTGATGGGGATCCTCAACGGCACGACGAATTTCATCCTCACGCGCATGTCGGAAGAGGATGAGTCCTTTGCCGACGCGCTCAAAGAAGCCGATCGTCTCGGTTATACGGAGGCCGATCCGAGCGCCGACCTGGAGGGTCATGATGCCGCCGCCAAGCTCGCGATTCTCTCATCGCTTGCCTACGGCGCTCACGTCGTGGCTGCGGACGTCGACCGGGAGGGGATAACCGAAGTCAGCCTCGATGATGTCCGCGCCGCCCACGACATGGGATACGAGATCAAACTCGTGGCCGTGGCCGAGGAGGTAGAGGGGATGGTGTCGGCTCGAGTTCATCCCGCCATGCTCCCGAAGACCCATCCCTTGGCGGCCGTGCGAAACGAGTTCAATGCGGTGTTCCTTGAGACCGACCACGCCGGCGAGCTGATGTTTTACGGCCGCGGCGCGGGTGGGGGTCCGACGGCGTCGGCCGTCGTGGGCGACATCATGGAGGCCGCTCGCTCGGTCTCGGGTGCCTTTCAGGGACCCGCCTATCACCACTACACGGGACGGGCCGCGATCCGCTCGACGGGAGAAGCCGCGGTTCGCTATTACATCGTTCTATCGGTCGTCGACCGCCCGGGTGTCCTGGCCTTGGTTGCCGCTACCTTCGCCGAGTGCGACGTCTCTATCGCGAGCGTTCGCCAGGAGGGCTTCGGTCACGCCGCCAAGCTCACTCTCATTACCCACATCGCGACCGAAGCTCAGCATCGAGAGACGCTGCGGCGACTCCAACATCTCGACGTCGTCGATCGCATCGAATCGCGGATGAAGGTGCTCGGGACGGACGAGGTCTGATGCGCGTGATAGAGGGTGGACCCGCCGAGGGCATCATCGCCCGCTATCGCGAGCACCTGCCGATCAACGACGCAACCCCAATCATGACGCTCGGAGAAGGAAACACACCTCTGGTCCACTCGGGACGACTTTCCGAGGAAGTCGGTGCCGATGTCTGGCTCAAGTTCGAAGGCTTGAATCCCACCGGTTCCTTCAAGGACCGCGGCATGACGGTGGCGATTTCCAAGGCACTCGAGGAAGGAGCGCGTGCCGTCGTGTGCGCGTCCACGGGGAATACGAGCGCGTCGGCCGCCGCGTACGCCGCCCGAGCCGGCATTGCATGTGGGGTTCTGATTCCCGAGGGAAACGTTGCTCTCGGAAAGCTCGCCCAAGCTTTGATGCACGGCGCTCGTGTCCTCGAGGTTAAGGAGAACTTCGATCGGGCTCTTCACCTCGTGAAGGAACTGGCGGCCGAGCATCCCGTGACCGTCGTCAACTCGATCAACCCCTTTCGGATCGAGGGGCAGAAGACCGCCGCCTTTGAGATAGTGCAGTCCTTGGGCCGGTCTCCCGACCTTCACGTGATGCCCGTTGGGAACGCCGGCAACATCACGGCGTACTGGCGAGGTTATCGGGAGGCGCAGGAACAGGGATGGGCCGGCTCGGTTCCCAAGATGGTTGGTTTTCAAGCGGAGGGCGCGAGTCCGATCGTGCGCAACGAGGTCGTCGAGCAACCGACGACGGTGGCAACCGCAATCCGGATTGGGAATCCCGCGTCGTGGGAGGGAGCCCTGACGGCGGCCCGCGACAGCGGTGGCGACATCGCCGCGGTGCGTGACAAGGAGATCATCGAAGCCCACCGCGACCTCGCTCACGAGGGACTGTTTGTGGAGCTTGCCTCGGCCGCGGGAGTGGCGGGTCTGCGCCAGCTCGCTCAGGAAGGGCGTGTCGAACCGGGTTCGGTGGTCACGTGCGTGCTTACCGGTCACGGTCTCAAGGATCCGGAATGGGCGGTTTCGGCCGCGGCTCGACCGCAGGCCGTCGAGCCCGATCCAAAGCGGATACTCGAGGCGCTCCATCTGATCTAATGCTGCCGTGAGGCTACAGACGCGCGACACGTGTTCGCGTCGTAGCGAGGACCGCCGAGAAGGGGTGGCCAGATGCCCGCTGCATTAACCGTCAAAGTTCCGGCGACGGTGGCGAATCTCGGTCCCGGATTCGATGCACTCGGAGTCGCGGTTCAGCTTCACCTGCAGATCGATATAGAGCCGCGCCGCGATTCGATCGATGTCTCGCTCGAAGGAGAGGGATCGGACGGTCTGCCGACCGACGAGTCGAATCTCGTCATCAGGTCCATGAACTCCTTTTTCGATCATGTGGGGCGAAGACCTCCCGGCTTCGCCGTCCGGATCCGGAACCCAATCCCACTGGCTTCGGGTCTCGGATCGTCGGCCGCGGCGGTTGTGGGCGGACTGGTAGCCGCTCGCGGCCTAACCGGGTCGCAGGTGCCCCAGACCGAGATGATCGAACTCGCCACGACGATGGAGGGTCATCCCGATAACGTGATGGCCGCGCTCCTTGGAGGGCTCGTCGTCTGCTATCGCGACGAATCCGAGCTGCGTCATATGCGCCTCGAGCCGAGTGATCGACTGGTGCCCGTGGTGATCGTTCCCCGAGAGGGGTATCCGACGAGCAAAGCCCGGAAGGGCTTGCCCGGCGACGTTTCTTTTGCCGATGCTCAGTTCACGGCCTCGCGCGCCGCTCTCTTGGTGGGTGGAATCGTTACCGGCGCGGGGGCCGACGTCCTGCGAGACGCAATGAGCGATCGTCTTCACGAACCTCATCGCCTGCGGTTGATGCCCGAGACGGCCGCGGTGCACTCCGAGCTCAGAGCGGCGGGTCTTCCGGTCGCTCTTGCCGGCGCCGGCCCCTCACTGCTGGTGATTGCTCCCCGCCCCGAGGTCGCGACGAGAGCCGAGCAGATTCGACGTATCTGCCGGGCGCGCGAGGCCGGATGGAAGGTGTTCGTGTCCGAATGGGAGTCCCAGGGAGCAACCGCTACGCCCTAGACGTGCGACGATCCAGACGGCCCTCCGGCACCCCAGGAGGGATGCCGGAGAAATTGCGGACGACGTCTGAGATTTATTGGTGGTTCAGATTCGAGACGTGGGCGTGCCACCTCGTTCGGTGCGCGGGGGATCCGATTCCGAACGCTCGGCGTGGGCGCTATCTTTCGCCCGGGCGGCCGCCGCCGCGTGCTCGCGGCGAGCCGTCTCCTCTCGCTCGTTCAGGTCTATCTGCTTGCTCTCTTCGCGTCGTTCCTGCACCAGTGATTCGTGCCGCTCACCCTCGACCCGGCGCTCGAGCTTGGTGTGCCAGCGAGCTCCGGCGATTCCTCCAAAGATCGAGCCCAGGAGCATCACGCCGAGCGTCACGAGGATGAGGCCGATTCCGTAGTCAACCGACGTGTACTCGCCGTCGATCTGCAGCTGTTGTGTCGGAGAGGGAAGGCTCCATCCCTCGCTCGAGCCGAGCGCCCAGGCGATCGCGCCGACGAGGGCGGCCAGCAGTATCACGCCGATCGGCACGAGAAGGCCGTTGAGAAAACCCGATCCCCGTCCCATGCGGCCGGCCGTGTACCCGCCCCACGTAAAGGAGAGGAACCAGGCCACAAGTAGAGCGACGCCCCCGGCGACACCGGCATCGACCGCGTCCCCGCGGGCCAACTCCTCCGCCGACACGCCGGTCTGGCTCAGAACCGCCCCCACGATCGTAGACAGCAAGAAGAAGGCGCCGATCGCGACCAGGGCCCCGGTAAGGATCGTCCCGAGGGAAACGCCCCCACGGGCCGAGATCGGCGTTTCGCGGACGACGGTCTCGCGATCGCCGTAGGCGGTGGTTCTGTCTTTTCCGAACATCGTTTCCCCTTTCCGAGACCTGGTAGGGGCCCCTTAGTGAATTTGTCCTTTAGGTTTTACCTACGCTTACCCGGCCGGGGGACGGCCTAATCTTTTTAGTCACGGAGAGTTCTCATTCGGTATCTCGCTGTAGTCGATGGTGAGCACTATCCCCCGGTGATCCGCGACGCTTTGGACCGCGTCCGTTCGAAGGGGCACGAGGTCGTGGGGGCCGTGGTCGCCGGCGGCGAGGAGAAGGTCTCGCCGGGGGACTGGGACCAGTTAGGCGACCTGCCCGTGGTGGCCGAAGGGGACGCCGACCCCCGCGATCTGCTCTGGGACGCCATCCACCGCTACGAGCCGGAGGCGATCCTCGATCTGTCGGACGAGCCGGTGCTCGACTACCGGCGTCGCCACGAGATGGCCGCCGTCGCCCTTTACAAGGGGGTTCCGTACGAGGGCTCAGACTTCACCTTCCGACCCCCCGACCGCCCTCGGCTTGCTTCGTCTCCGTCGCTGGCGATCATCGGAACCGGCAAGCGGACGGGAAAGACGGCGATCGCGGGCTTTGCCGCGCGCCGGTTGCGGGATGAGGGACATATCCCGATCGTGGTGGCCATGGGCCGAGGGGGACCCGAGGAACCCGAGGTCCTGCGAGGCGCCGAGGTCGATCTCACGCCCGAGAAACTGCTTGAACTTGCCGACTCCGGCAAACACGCGGCGTCGGACTACATCGAGGACGCACTTTTGGGCCGCGTGACCACCGTCGGCTGCCGCCGCTGCGGGGGAGGGCTCGCCGGAGCGGTGGGGGTGTCCAACGTAGGGCAGGGAGTGGCGTTGGCGAACGAACAGGGAGGGGACTTTCTCCTTTTGGAGGGTTCCGGGTCGGCGCTGCCGCCCGTGCACGCCGACGCCACGGGCCTGATCGTGCCGGCGTCGGTGCCGTCGGAGTACCTCCTGGGATACATGGGGCCATTCCGATTGTTGCTAGCAGACTTCGTCATGGTTACAATGTGTGAGAACCCTTTTGGGACCCCGTCCCAGATCTCCGCAACGGTTTCCCACATTCGCAGCGCTTGGCGTCCTACGAGGGGGGAACAGGAACCTGCGGACGAGATCCAAGTGGTTCGCACCGTCTTTCGACCTCATCCCGGGCGCTCCATCGAGGGGGCGACTGTCTTCGTTGCCACTACCGCTCCGGAGGCCGCAGCCGAGTCCTTGAAGCGTCACCTCGAAAGAGAGCATGGATGCGAGGTGAAGGGCATCAGCCATTCGCTCTCCAAGCGAACCAAGCTAAAGGGAGAGCTACACGACGCCAGAGGAGGCGCAGACGTTCTTTTGTGCGAGATCAAGGCCGCCGGGATAGACGTGGCCACCAGATGGGCTCTCGACGAGGGTCTCGAGGTGGTTTACATGGACAACGTCCCGGAAGGCATCGACGGCGACGATCCGGGGGCGGCGATCGCGTGGGCCGCACGTCTCGCAACAGAGCGATACAGCGATGGATGACTCCCGCCCGAAAGGGATTCGCATTACAGAGCGAGAGCACGAGCTGCCCTATTCAAAGGGTCAGACCGCGTCATCGCTGATGATCACCGGCCTTCCCCCGCCGCGCGCGTATGCCGTGGCGAACCAGGTCGAGAGGGACCTTTTGGATTCCGGACGCGACTCGGTTTCGGAGCAGGAGCTTTGGGACCTGACTTTGGCGGTTCTTCGTCGAGAGGCGGGCGACAAGTACGCGGAGGCATTCACCAAATGGCAGGCCGTGGCGAAGTTGGAGCTTCCATTGATCATTTTGATCGGGGGGGCGACGGGGGTCGGAAAGTCCACGGTGGCAACTCAGCTTGCAGGACGTCTCGGCATTACCCGCGTGATCTCGACCGACGCGGTGCGCGAGGTGTTGCGCTCGGCGTTAACGGCCGACATGTTCCCCACTCTGTATGCCTCTTCGTTCGAGGCGGACAAGGCGGTGCGACAACCCATTCCGCACTCGGGCGATCGGTTGATCATCGGTTTCAGAGAGCAGGCCGCGGCAGTTGCTGTGGGGGCTCGTGCCTTGATCGACAGGGCACTTCAGGAGGGGACCGACATGATCATGGAGGGAGCCCACTTGGTTCCGGGCTTTCTCGAGGGTGTGGACGGTAGCCGCGGAGTAATCGTTCCTTTGTTGGTGACGATCCCCGACGAGGAGCTGCACCGAAGCCACTTCTACTGGCGAACGCGCGAGGCCAACAGGCGGCCGGGGGACCGCTACTTGAACAACTTCAAGAAGATTCGAAAGCTACAGAAGTACATGGAGTCGTCGGCCGCGATGAGGGGTGTGCCGATGATCGAACACGTAGACGTCGATCAGACGCTTTCGGAGATCGTCGACCACGTGATCTCCAGAGCCGCGGAGGCTTTAGATCGCGAGGAGAACGTTGCACAAGATTCCGAACTGTTAGAGCGGGCGGCTCAGGCCGTCGGCAAGGAAGTAAAGGAAGGGAGCACCGAACGTGAAACTGTTTCTTGACACTGCGAACCTGGATGAGATCCGGGAGGGAATCCGGTGGGGGGTCCTGCGTGGTGTGACTACCAATCCCAGTCTCATTGCGCGCGAGGACCATGACTTCCTTCCGCTTGTAAAGGAGATCTGCTCCCTAGTCGATGGCGACGTTTCGATTGAGACCACGGCCGATAAGGCCGATGTGCTGGTCCGCCAGGGTCGCGAGATCGCTCAGATCGCAGACAACGCCGTGGTGAAGATAGCGATGATGCCCGATGGTCTCGCCGCGGTTCGAACGCTCGCCGACGAGGGCATCAAGTCGAATGTCACCCTCGTCTTCACGTCCACGCAGGCGCTCTTGGCGGCGGAGGCCGGTGCCTATGTTGTTTCGCCGTTTTTGGGTAGGCTTGACGATATCGCGACCGACAGCCTTAAGCTGTTGTCGGATATCTGCGAAATCTACGCAGTGCAGGGCTACGAAACGCAGGTGCTCGCCGCCAGCCTCCGACACCCTCTACATGTCATCGAGGCGGCGCGAATGGGGGCCGACTTAGCGACGATGCCCTTCAAGGTCTTTGAGTCGCTGGTCAAACACCCGCTAACGGATGCGGGGTTCAAGAGGTTTACGGACGACTGGGAAGAGGCTAAGCCGAGACTCGGCGAGCTGCTTCCCTCGATGCAGGAGGCATAAAGAAGGTGGCCGAGACACTCGACCGTTCAGTTTTGGAATCAAAGGCGGTCTCCGAATTAAAAGAGATCGCCAAGTCGCTCGATCTAAAGGTGGGCGGTCTTCGTAAGTCAGAGATCATCGACGCGATCGCGGGCAACAATGGGGCGCGTTCCTCCTCTCGGGGCGGAAACGGCAATCCCGCGCCCGAGGCAAAAGCATCTCCGCCCCAGCCGAAGGTCCGTGAGACCGCTCCTCCGGTTGCGGATCCCGCCGAAACCCCGTCGAGCTCCGGCACGTTTTCCAATCAGAGCCAGGGCGGCGGCCGCCCCACGGGAGAGCAGGGCGTAGCCGACGACAACGCGGGCGATCAGCGCGATCAGCGGGGCGGGGACCGCGGTCAGAACCAACGTCGTAGGCCCCAGGGTCGCGATCCTCGCAACCGGCCTCGCGAGAAGGCGGAGCCGCGCGACGGGCGGGGCCGCCGACGTCGGCGCGGTCGGGGAACGGGACAAGCGCCCCCCTACGTGCGAGAAGACCAGTGGGACGACGAGGCCGAGGACGATGCAACTGCAGAGGTCCGGTCCGGCATTCTCGACTTGCTGCCGGAGGGGTACGGCTTTCTCAGGACGAGCGGTTATCTACCGGGAGACAAAGACGTTTATGTGTCTGCCTCGCAGGTTCGCCGCTTCCATCTGCGGAAAGGCGATGGGGTCACGGGATCGGTCCGCTCCCCAAAGGACTCGGAGAAGTATCAGGCGCTGCTGCGAATCCGTCAGATCAACGGGCAAGAGCCCGAACAAATGCAACGGCGGGTTCGTTTTGGAGACCTGACCCCGCTCTATCCCCAGGACAGGATGACTCTCGAGCGCGAGGGAAGCCCCCGTCTAATCACGGCGCGGATCATCGACCTCATTGCTCCGATCGGGAAGGGACAGCGCGGGATGATCGTGAGCCCTCCGAAGGCCGGAAAGACCACGGTCATGAAGGAGATCGCCAACGCGGTCCGCATAAATAACCCCGAGGTCCACTTGATCGTGCTGCTCGTCGATGAGCGGCCAGAAGAGGTGACCGACATGCAGCGCTCGGTCGAGGGGGCCGAGGTTATCTACTCGACCTTCGACCGTCCTTCCGACGACCACATCCAGGTCACGGAACTCACCCTCGAGCGCGCCAAGCGGCTCGTCGAGGCAGGCCAGGACGTAATGATTCTTCTCGACGGTATTACGCGCCTGTCTCGCGCCTACAACCTGGCGACGCCGGCATCCGGACGCATCCTGTCCGGTGGTGTCGACTCGACCGCGCTCTACCCGCCGAAACGATTCTTTGGTGCGGCCCGCAACATCGAACATGGCGGGTCCTTGACCATCCTTGCCACGGCCCTCGTTGAAACCGGATCGCGGATGGATGAGGTGATCTTCGAGGAGTTCAAGGGAACCGGTAACTGGGAGCTCAAGCTCGATCGCCGCATGTCGGAAAAGCGAATCTTCCCTGCCATCGATATCCAGGCCTCGGGCACTCGTAAAGAGGAGCTGCTCCTGTCGCCGGAGGAGCTGCAGCTGGCGTGGCGACTCCGTCGGGTCCTGCACGCGCTGGAGGGTGGGGGAGCCCTGGAACTGCTTATCGACAAGATGAAGGCAACGAAGGGCAACGCGGAGTTCCTCCGGGAGATATCGAAGGTCCCCGTCAAGGGGGACTAAAAGGAAGGGTCCCGGCGTTGTTCCTAGGGCTTGGAATCGTCGAGTGGGTGACTATCATTGCGCTCGTCGGCAGCATCCCACTCACCCTTAGGGTGATGGCTCGGGCCTCGGCGGCTTACGAGCGAAAGGCGGCGGAGCGTGCCGCGCGGGACGCCGGTCACGACGACGACGTGCACGAGGAAAGGGTCAAAGGGGACTGATATGAAAAAGGAAATTCATCCGGACTACGTAGAGACCAGGGTCACCTGCTCTTGTGGCAACTCCTTCACGACTCGTTCGGTGAAGTCCGAGCTTCACGTGGAGCTGTGCAACAAATGCCACCCGTTTTACACGGGCAAGCAGAAGCTCGTCGATACGGGCGGCCGCGTCGAGCGCTTCCAGAAGAAGTACGCCGCCACGAGGGCGAAGGCGGAGGCCGCCGCGGCGGAGAGGGAGACCGGCTCGACCGACGAGTCCGAAACGGAAGCCGCCGAAGAAGCACCCGCCCAGGCCTAGCTCGACCCTGTGAGCTCGCACCCTCAGGGAAAGCGACCCTCGATCGGGGGCCAAGCGGTTCTCGAGGGAGTCATGATGCGCGGTCCTTCGTCGTGGTCGGTGGCGTGCCGTAAACCCGACGAAACGATCGCGGTCGAACGACACGACCTTCCGGGACTTGCCGACCGGCACAAATGGCTGAAGTGGCCGCTCTTCCGAGGCGTAATGGTGCTCGGGGAGTCCCTGGCCATCGGCGTCCGCGCCCTAAAGATCTCGGCGAACTACGCGCTCGAAGAAGAGGAGCAGCTGTCCGAGAAGCAGCTCGGGTGGACTCTCACCATGGCGATGATCTTTTTCTCGGCGATCTTCATCGTCCTGCCCGTACTCGGGACGAAGCTGATTGAGGCGATGGTCGGCGACCTGTCTACCGAGCGTCCGCTGATGTTCAACCTGATTGAGGGCGCAATCCGCCTGGGAATGTTCGTCGGATATCTGCTCCTGATCGGACAGTTCAAAGACATCCGGCGAGTGTTCCAGTACCACGGCGCGGAGCACAAGACGATCTACGCTTACGAGAACGGCGACCTTCTCGACCCCAAGCAGATCGACGACAAGTACTCGACGTTGCACGTTCGCTGCGGTACGAACTTTTTGTTCATCGTCTTGTTCTTGACGATCGTGGCGCACTTCCTAATGGATCTCTTCGTATCGACGGCGCTCCTCCCGCGCCTGGCCATGCGGATCTCGGCCATTCCTCTTCTGGCCGGCATCTCGTACGAAGCGATCAAGCTGGCCTCTCGTAACGAGGACTCGTTGATCTTCCGCATCTCGATGCTCCCGGGCCTGGCGCTCCAGAGAATCACGACCAAGCCGCCGACGCTCGATCAGATCGAGGTGGCGATAGCGGCGATGCAGGCGGTCGCGCCGAAAGACGACGAAGCCACCGGGGCCGAGCCGGAGGCGCCCGTTTCCTAGGCCCGGTACCGTTGTGGGGCCTGCCGCGCAGGAAACGCAAAAGGAGTGGACGTGGATCTCCCTGAAAAAAGACTTCAAGAAATGGAATCTCGCTTCGAGGAAGTCGAGAGCTTGCTTGGGGATCCCGACATCGGAGCGGACGATCGCAAGAGCCTGGGCAAGGAGTACGTAGACCTGCGTCCCATCGTCGACGCCTGGCGCACTTTTCGGCAGGCTCGCCTGGATCTCGAAGAAGCCCGGTCCATGGTGTCGGGCGCGTCCTCCGACGACCGGGAGTACATCCAACAGGAGATCGACGAACAGCAAGCGACTATCACGCGTATTCAATCGGAGCTGACCGAAGCGCTGACCCCGAAGGATCCCAACGACGAACGCGACGTCATCATGGAAATCCGTGCGGGAGCCGGCGGCGATGAGGCAGGACTCTTCGCGGCGGACCTTTTCCGTATGTATTCAAAGTACGCCGAGAAGAATCGCTGGAAGGTCGAGGTCTTGTCGTCGAACCCGAGCGGCGTCGGGGGATTCAAGGAAGTGACCTTTGCCGTGAAAGGTAAGGGGGCGTATTCGAGACTTAAGTTCGAGGCAGGCGTGCACAGAGTCCAGCGGGTTCCGGTGACCGAATCGAGTGGTCGGATTCATACCTCGGCCGCGGGAGTGAACGTCCTCGCGGAGGCGGAGGAGGTTGAGGTAGAGGTCGATCCATCGGATCTGCGTATCGACGTGTACAGATCGAGCGGCCCCGGCGGACAGTCCGTGAATACGACTGACTCGGCCGTCCGCATCAAGCATTTGCCGACGGGGATCGAGGTTGCCTGCCAGGACGAAAAGTCACAGTTACAGAACCGCATTAAGGCATTGCGTATCTTGCGAGCGCGACTGTTGCAAGTCCAACAGGAAGAGCAGGAGAAAGCGCAGGCCGAGGAACGCCGAGCGCAGGTGCGGAGCGCGGACCGGTCCGAACGAATCAGGACGTACAACTTCCAAGAGAACAGGGTGACCGACCACCGCATCGGTCTAACCATCCATAGGCTGACGGAGATCCTCGAGGGCGAGATAGACGAGTTAATTGGGTCTCTTGCCCAACAACTGCGACCGGGGGCAGGCGAACCGGCGCGCTCGGGGGCCTCTTCCTGACATCGACTGCCGACCTCCTGCGCGAGCTCGAGCGCGCGTTGACGGGGGCTGGAGTTGAGTTCCCGAACAAAGAAGCGCGGTGGCTGCTAGAGGCCGCTACAGGTCGAAGGCTTGCCGAACTCGTGACGGCGGGAGAGCTCGATGCAGACGCCGTCGCGCGCGCCGAGGCTCTGGCGAGCCGGCGCGTCGCGGGAGAACCGTTGCAATACGTAACCGGAGAGGTCGGATTCCGCCACCTGGATCTGCATGTGGGCCCGGGCGTTTTCATCCCTCGTCCCGAAACCGAAGTCTTGGTGGACGTAGTGCTGGACCTCCTTCCCCCCAACGGGATTGCCATCGACGTAGGAACGGGCAGCGGTGCGATCGCGCTCGCCATTGCACACGAGCGTGCCGACGCGCGCGTCATTGCTACGGAGCGGTCGCCGGAGGCACTTGCATACGCCCGCTTGAACCGGGAGAGAACGGGGGCCGGTGTCGAACTGGTTCAGGGAGACCTTTTCTCCTCTGTTTCGCAGGAGTTGAGAGGGATCGTCGACGTCGTTGTTTCCAATCCGCCTTACGTATCGTTGTCGGAAAAGCACGTCGTGGCTCCCGATGTCTTAGCGCACGAGCCACACGAGGCTTTGTTCGGCGGGGACGTCGGAATGGAAGTAGTTCAGCGCCTGTCCACAGAATCGCCGCAGTGGCTGCGCCGCGGAGGATGGTTGGTGTTCGAGATCGGACCCAGTCAGCTCGAAGTCGTAGAAGACGTGTTGCGCGCAGATGGTTTTGACGAGGTCGACGTGACTCTTGATCTCGCGGGAAGATCACGAATCGTCCGGGGGCGGCTCACGTGACATCCACCGTGACCGCGATCGCCGACGCGCTGGGGGCCGGCCACGTCGCCGTCATTCCCACCGACACCGTGTACGGCTTGGCGGGTCTTCCCACAAATCCCGGCGCGGTGGCGCGCATTTTCTCCCTCAAAGGACGTCTCCAAGACAAACCGCTGCCCGTGCTCGGTAACGGCGTGATCCAGCTAGAGGCGGTCGCGCGCTTCGATGATCTGGCTCTGAGGCTTGCCGAGGCCTTCTGGCCCGGCCCCCTCACGATCGTCCTTCCACGTGCGCCGGGCTTCGCCGCGGACCTTGGAGGATCGCAACCCGACACGGTTGCGGTGCGCGTTCCCGATCGGGAGCTATGTCTGAGTCTTCTTGGGGCCACGGGGCCTCTCGCGGTTACGAGCGCCAATCTTTCCGGGCGGCCTCCTGCGACCACCGCCGAACAAGCCCGAGGCCTATTCGACTCGATACCGGTTCTCGACGGCGGTGCATGCGACGGGTCGCCGTCCACGATCGTCTCCCTGGTCGGGTCGCCGAAAATCCTGCGTTCGGGCCCGCTAGAGAAAGCGGTGGTTCAGGCGCTCACGACGTAGAGCGTGCAGTACTTGTCCTTCAGATAGTCGAGGAGCGGTTTTGCCGTCGTGGGTTCCCCGGTGATTTTCTGGGCAAGTTCCTTGGCCTCGTAGCGATAGGCCTGCGAATGGATGTTGTCGCGCAGCCACTTGAGAAGTCTGGCCGTCTCGCCTTTTCTAAAATCCTCGTCGAGATCCCCGAGATCCTGTTTCGCCTTGGCGAAGAACGCGGCCGCGTAGATGTTGCCCAAGGCGTAGGTCGGGAAGTAACCGATTCCGCCCATCGACCAATGCATATCCTGGAGCACCCCGTCGGCTTCGCTGGGGGGCCGGATCCCCAGGCGCTGCTCGTATTTCTCGTTCCACGCGGACGGAAGATCCGAGACCTCTAGGTCGTTTCGGAAGAGCGCCGTTTCCAGCTCGAAGCGTATGGCCACGTGGAGGTTGTAGGTGAGCTCGTCCGCGCTTACCCGAATCAGGCTCCTGCGTACGTGGTTGACGCCCCGGTAGAACTCGTCGGGCGACAACATCCCCAACTCGTCACCAAAACGGTCTTTGAGGCGCGGCAACAAAAATGACGTGAACGCGCGACTGCGGCCCACCTGGTTCTCCCACAT
>JALZEI010000137.1 GCA_030862115.1 Actinomycetota bacterium | reverse complement strand
CGAATCTACGCTGCCGACAGGGAAGGTGCGGAGCGGTCGGTGGTTACGAGGCGTAGCGGACGAAGCGCTCGGCAAGGTTCTCGTCGCCGTTCTCACGAACCACATCGACGAGGACCTTGACGCACTGGGGGTCGAATTGGGTCCCGGCGTTCTTCTGCAGTTCCTCTAGCGCAGCATCGACCGGAAGTGCTGCTCTGTACGGCCGGTCGGACGTCATCGCGTCGAAGGCGTCGCACACGCCCACGATGCGGGCACCGATGGGGATTGACTCTCCTGCGATCTTGTCGGGGTAGCCCGTTCCGTCCCAACGCTCGTGGTGGTGACGAATGATAGGCAGGGCCGTAGCGAGGAAGTCGATCCCCTGCAGCATCCGCTCACCGATCTCAGGGTGAGAGTGCATGATCTTCCACTCCTCATCGCTGAGCGACCCGGCTTTCAGCAAGATGGAATCGGAAATCCCGATCTTGCCGACATCGTGAAGGATCGAGCCCAGACGTACCGCCCGGCGCTGCTCCATGGAGAGTTGCAGTGCTCCGGCAAGGGCAAGCGCGGTGTCGCGGATGCGTCCGGCGTGGGCCTGCGTGTAGGGGTCGCGCGCCTCGAGGGCGGAGACCAAGGCCTCGATCGTCTCGGTGTAATGGATCTCCAGTTTGGAGGCGAGTTGGATCCTCGTATATGCATTGGCCGCGAAGTTCGACAGCACATTGATTTGGTGTGAATCGTCACGGCGAAATGGTCGATCGTTGATTCGATATGCCTCAACAGTGCCGAGCGTCTCGCCCTCGACCGTAAGACGGCCCATCAAAAGACGGGAGAATCCGAGCTGCGCAATCAGCCTTCGCTCGCGCGGATCCGCCGACTCGTCGGACACGGATATCTCCATGGCGTCACCGGTATCAAGAACACCTTGGGTGGCCGGGAAATCCGTGAGCGAGTACTCCTCTGCCACGGTATTCAGCTTGGCGGGCGGAAGGACGCTGGCCGCGACATCTCGCAACGTGCCGCGCTCTTTATCGAGCAGCGAAACGAGACAGGCGTCTGCATGAAGGGCACCAACGACGGATCTCGCCAACCCTGCGAACAGGTCGGGAAGGTCGGTCGCCTCCTGCATAGGCGTGAGATCGCGCAGCAGGTCCGAGATTCCGCCCTGGGCGGTCGTCTTTTCCACGCGCGCGGGGTCGCGCTCTCCTTGTACGAGGTACATCCGTGAGGTAGTCATACGTGTACTTGCTTTGTCGGCTCCCCGGGGGCCCTCTTAATCCCTCGAAGGGGGATTTGCGCCGAACCGGGACGGACTAGCCCTGTAAAACCACTAGAGGAGACCTCTGGCGACCTCGCTGTGGAAAAGGACTCCCCTGCGGGTGAGTCTCACGGCCTCGGAGTTCAACTCCACCAGGCCGGCCCCCGCGCCTGGCTCCAGGCGACGCCTCAGCTCTCCCCAGGCGGGTTCTCCAAAGCGGCCTGCAAAGCCACCCCTCGACACGCCCGAGGTGAGCCGCAGACCGAGAACCATCGCCTCGGCGGCCCGATCGATTCCCTCCAGGCGTTCCTCGCCGGCCTTCGCATCCCGCCCCGCAGATAACTGCGCTATGAAGTCGCGGGGGAGCCGCTCGTTCCAGTACCTGCGGCCGGCGAGATGCCCGTGGGCTCCCGCCCCGAATCCCGCGTACTCCCCGGCGCACCAGTAGAGGACGTTGTGCCGGGAGCAGCGATCCTCGAGCGCCCAGTTAGACACCTCGTAGCGGCGATATCCCGCCGCCTCGAGGACCGCCTCCGCGACCTCGTAGCGAGCCGCCTGCACGTCGGGGTCGATGTCGGCGACCCGGCCGGTGGCCACCAGCGTGGCCAGTGGGGTTCCCTCTTCGACGGTGAGCGCGTAGGCCGAGATGTGGGCCGGGCGGACGGCCACGAGCTCCTGAAGGGTGCCGTGCCAGTCGGCGTCTGTTTCCCACGGCGAGCCGAAGATGAGGTCCGCGTTGACGTTTGCGATCCCCGCGGCGCGGGCCGCCCCCAGAACATCCAGGGCAACCTGCGCCGAGTGAGTCCGCCCGAGGCCCCGCAACACCTTTTCGCTGAGCGATTGGATGCCTATAGAGAGCCGGGTGAAGCCGGCCGCTCGCAGTTCCCTGAATGCTTGGACGTCGACCGTTTCGGGATTGGCCTCGACGGTGATCTCGGCCCCCGTCTGAAGGCCGTAGCGGGCGTCGACGGCCTCCAGGATGCGGCCCAGCTCCTTCGGTGCGAGGAGCGTAGGTGTGCCCCCGCCAAAGAAAACGGAGGTTGCCGCGCGCGAAGCCGGCTCCGCCGACTCGATTTGGCGTATGAGCGCGTCCACATAGGCCCCGTGAAGATCGTCGACTCCCTCATAGGTATTGAAGTCGCAGTAGTGACAGCGATGTCTGCAGAACGGGATGTGGACGTAAACCCCGAAGCCCGGCTCCGCGGTCCACTGCCCGTTTGTTCGTTCCAGAACGCGAAGGTTCATTTGCCGTCGCTCTCGTCGATACGCAGCGCTTCGATAAACGCCGACTGCGGGATCTCGACGGAGCCGATCTGCTTCATCCGTCGCTTTCCCTCTTTCTGGCGTTCAAGCAATTTGCGTTTGCGCGACACGTCTCCGCCATAGCACTTTGCGATCACGTCCTTGCGCTTGGCCCTAACGGTCTCGCGCGCGATCACGCGCGACCCAATCGCCGCCTGAATAGGTACATCAAACAACTGGCGTGGGATCAGCTTTCGGAGCCTTTCAGTCATCGTCTTGCCGTAGTCGTACGCCTTATCGCGGTGAACGATGGTCGAGAAGGCATCCACCGGCTGCTGGTTAAGGAGTACGTCTACCCGCACGAGGTTGGACGCGTACAGGCCCGCCGGTTCGTAGTCCAGGGACGCGTACCCCTTGGTCTTGCTCTTCAGCTGATCGTAGAAGTCGAAGATGATCTCGCCCAACGGAAGGGTGTAACGGATCTCGACCCTTTCCGGCGAGAGATAGTGCATCTCCTTCAGCTGACCCCGTCTCTCCTGGCAAAGCTGCATGATCGTGCCGACGTAATCGGACGGTGTCACGATCATCACCGATACGTAGGGCTCGCTGATTTCGATGATCTTGGACGGGTCGGGCATCTCCGTCGGGTTGCGGACGACGCGCTTCGTCCCGTCCGTCTGCTCAATCTCGTATCCGACCGACGGCGCGGTGGCAATCAGTTCGAGGTCGAACTCGCGCTCCAGTCGCTCACGCACGATCTCCATGTGGAGCAAACCCAAGAATCCGCATCTGAAGCCGAATCCGAGGGCTCCGGAGGACTCGGGTTCGTAGACGAGAGCCGCGTCGTTGAGTTTGAGCTTCTCGAGCGCGTCGCGCAGAAGTGGGAAGTCGTCGCCCTCGATCGGATAGATGCCGGCGAAGACCATCGGCTTGGGCTCGCGGTAACCCGGCAACGGCACCTCCGCGGGGTGGGATAAGGACGTAACCGTGTCGCCCACCTTGACCCGACTGACGTCTTTGATCCCGGAGATCAGGTAACCGACCTCTCCGGTGTCGAGCATCTTCACTTCGGTGGGGCCCGGCGACATCACGCCGATCTCGTCGGCCTCCTCTTCGACCTCGGAGATCATGAAGCGAATGGGCTCGCGGGCGTGTAGGGAGCCGTCGGTCACGCGTACCGAAGCTATGACTCCGCGATAGGCGTCGTAGCGCGAGTCGAACACGAGAGCGCGCAGGGGGGCGCCCGGGTCCCCCCGGGGAGGAGGGATCTTGCGAACGATCTCCTCCAACAGTTTTGGCACGCCCTCTCCGGTCTTTGCAGAGATGCGGAACACGTCAGACTGATCTCCACCGATTAGAGACGCCAGCTCCTGCGCATACTTCTCGGTCTGCGCGGCGGGAAGGTCGATCTTGTTGAGAATCGGGATGATTTCTAGCCCTGCATCCACCGCCAGATAGAGGTTTGTAAGGGTCTGCGCCTCGATTCCCTGCGCCGCGTCCACCAGGAGAAGCACCCCATCACAGGCCGCCAGCGATCGAGAGACCTCGTAGCCGAAGTCGACGTGGCCCGGCGTGTCGATGAGATTGAGCTCGTAGGTCTCGCCGTCCGATGCCGGGTACTCCATGCGAACGGCGGCCGCCTTGATCGTTATGCCTCGCTCGCGCTCGAGATCCATGCTGTCCAGGAACTGTTCGCGCATGTCCCGCTCGGAGACCGTGCCGGTCAGCTGCAGAAGACGATCCGAAAGCGTGCTCTTTCCGTGATCTACATGACTGATCACGGCAAAAGCACGCTGATGTGCCTGATCCATCGGGGGGAGCGTAGCAGCGCAGTTTGGTATGTTTGCCTATCGAAACCCAATCACGAGACCAGTTAGGCGCGCATGGCAAACATAAAGAGTCAGATCAAAAGGAACCGCCAGAACGAGGGCCGCAGACAGCGCAATCGAGGCGTCATGTCCGCGCTCAAGACTCAGATAAAGCGATACGAGCAGGCCGTCGATGCCGGCGACCCTCAAGCGGCCGGGGAAGAGCTTCGCGCGACGACCACGGCGCTCGACTCGGCTGCCGCAAAAGGAATCATCCACAAGAACAAGGCGGCGAACAAAAAAGCTCGCCTCGCGAAGAAGCTCCCTCTTAAGTAGCCCTCGCACTCAGCGAGTCGCCGGCGATGATCCTCAGCACGGCTCGCTCCAGGGCGGCTTCCGGAGAGAGATCGCCCCCCTTCATCTCAAGATCGGTCTGGGCGAGGATCTGCATAGCCTCGGTTAGTTCCTCCTGACGAAACCCCTTAGCCTGCTCGTAGATCTTCTTTGCTCTCCAAACGGGAAACCCAAGGGCATCCCCCACCGCTCGCGCTCCTTTATCGGCGTAGGCGCGCGCCACGATGAGTCGACGGATGTGCGCGGTCAGCGCACCGAAGACGACGAGCGGCGCGTCCTCCTGCTCCATGAGCCGATGCAGGGTCGTCATCGCCACAGAGACCTTCCGCTCCCCCACCGCGTCCGTTAGCGCGTAGACTCGCTCGTCTGCAAATCTCGGAAAGGCCCGGTAGACGTCTTCGGGGCCGACCACGCCCCCGGGCCCCAGTCCGGTTGCCAGCTGCTCAAGGGCGGTGTGCAGATCTCGAAGCTCGTTTCCGACGGATTCGATGAGCGCCCGCGCCCCGCGGTCATCGAGCTTCAATCCCCCCTCGCGCGCTCGATCGCGTAGCCAGGTGACGAGACCGCGGCCTCGCGGCAACTCGAGGTTGACCACGGCCCCCACCGCCTCCACCGATGCGGCCAAGTTCGTCCGTCCGGAGGCGATCAGCACCACGACCGAGCCCTCGGATGGCTGAGCGAGGTATCGGTCAAGGGCTTCGCGCGCTGCTTTCGTCAAAGTCTGCACATCGTGGATAACGACAAGCCGCTTACCCCCGAAGAGCGTGAGCGTGTCGGCCGCGTTCAAGATGTCCGAGGGCTCGGCCCCCGCGTCCAGGAAGACCTCCGACATGGGATCCGTCTGAGCCTCCGACCGGATCTTGTCGAGAGCCTCTTCGACGAGGAACTGATCGCCCATCAGGAGGTAGACCGGCTTACTCACTCGGCCTCGAGACCCATGCGATAAAGCTCCGCGTCGTCCTTGTGAAGGGCGACCTCCGTGGCGCCTCCGACAAGCAGGTCGGCCCAATGCAGACCCAGCCAGCTCTCGGCCGCCTCTTTCGAGTCGAACGCCTCGTCCACCACGCCGGTTTCCATGCCGTCGTCCCCCACCACGGCCCATCGAAAAGTGCTCACCGGGCGACCCTAATCCTCACGGACGCGGGAGTCTCGACCCACCGAGACGACGGCCGCGACGGCAACGGGCGCCGCGAGCACCCATCCCATCCAGCGAGGACAATCGACCGCCGCGCCCTCCCAGGAACCCGCAACGCGGGCCACCCAGAGAATCCACGTCGCGAAGGGCTCCGTTAGCGCCGCGAGCGCGTTGCCGGCCTGCGTCACCGCGGACCCGAAGGCGCCCGCGAGCAACCCCACGATCGTTACGGGAGCGACCGCCGGCAGCGCGAGCAGATTGGCCCCCGGGGCCACTAAAGAGATCTGGCCGAAGACCCCGGCCAGTATCGGAAGCACCGCCGTCTGCGCGGCCACCGGCACGGCGACGGCAAAGGCAAGGGGGCCGGGAAGCCGGCGTTGGAGCACGCCGGCCAGAGGCCGAGTCCACAGGATGAGTCCCGCCGTGGCCGCGGCCGAAAGCTGTAGTCCGACGGATTGGGCCATGTGAGGCCGGGCCACCAGCAGCAAGGTGAGTGCGAGCCCGAGAGCCTGAAGTGGTTCCGTTGGGCGTCCGGCCACAACACCTACGAGGCCCAGCGCTCCCATGGTCGCGGCTCGCAACACCGATGGTTCCGGGCCCACCACCGCCACGAAGAAAGAGAGGGCCGCGCCGCACAAGAGCACGCGCGCCACGAGCGACAAACGTCCGGCAAGGAGGATCACGGCCCCCAGAACGATCGCGACATTGCTACCCGATACCGCGAGCAAATGGGCCAAACCAGATCTACGAAAGTGTTCTTCTGTGACCGGACTGATATCGGAGGTGTCTCCGATCGTCAGGCCGCGCACGAGCGCGCCCTTTTCGAAATCGAGGCTCGTCGTTGCGGCGGCGAGTCCCTTTCGGAAACGAGCGGCCACCCGCCCGAGACCGGTCGGCGGCCCTTCGAGCTCAATTTGCGACGATTCGAACGCCACGAGCGCCCCGGTTCGCGCTCGCGCCGCATCGAAAGTCTCGGACGTTAGGCGACGCAGCCAGCCCTCCGCTCGGATCTTCGAGCCCGGTTCGTGATCGAGCGGTTCGAAGATGACGGGGCCGAGTCCCGGCAGCGTCCCCCAGCCCGAGCACTCGGCGCGAGCGACGGCGACCACCGTGCCGAGCTCTCCCGCGTGCTCGAGTATCCGCCCCGAGATCGAGCACCTCGGAAAATTCGACGCTATCTCCACGGCAGCCGGCGCGACCGGCTCGTGCGCGCTCGTCAACCAGGCCCCCGCGCCGAGCGCGAGGAGGCCGATTCCCAGGACGCGCCCTGCGGTTCGGCGTCGCGACGAGATGGCGAGGCCGGTTAAACCGATCGACGCAACGACGGGAGGGGGCAGGCCCCACGAGGCCGTCCCGAGGAGAAGTCCGCACACGCAGGCCCAGGTGGCCGCCGGCATTCAGACGACGAGGTTCAGACCGAGACGTAGGGGCGCATCGACTCGAGGGTGGCGGGGCCGATGCCCGTGACCTCGAGCAGTTGATCTATGGCCTCAAACCCACCGATCTCGTCGCGGTAGGCCAGGATCGCGGAAGCGGTTACCGGCCCTACTCCGGGAATGGTCTCGAGCGCGGCCTGGTCGGCGGTGTTGAGGTCGATGACGGTTCCCGAAGAACCCTCGGGACTACCGGTGGTGGTTGGAGCGGGAAGGACCGCAATCGCTTCGCCCTTGCGCGGCACATCGACTTTTTGCCCGTCCGCCAGCGACTCCGCAAGATTCAGCGAGTCGAGGTCGGCGGAGGGGCGAGGACCTTTGGCAAGATCGATCGCGTCGGCCACACGTGCGCCGAACGGGAGCTCGTAAAGTCCCGGTCTGACGACGGCACCCGACACGTGCACGAGAACGACGGCCGTCGGAGAGGCCTTTGGAGTGCCGGCGGCCCCGGGATCCACTGCAGTAGGCGCCTCGATCGGTTCGGAGGGAGGCGCGATTTGCGCCGGGGGATTTCGCTGCCACAACAGCAACGCCGCGGCCGCGACGACGCCCACAACCGCCACCAAAACGATGGAGTCCCTACGGTTCCCGCTCCAGCGTTCGAGGCGCTCTCGCCAGCCTTCGTCGACGACTATCTCGGTCATGCGTCCCATGCTGGCGTCCGTTTGCATCGGGAGGCAGTGACGCGCGTCACACTTAGCGACCTGTTCCATACTGCTCGTCATGAATCTCGAGATCAGGCCTTGTCGCTCCGACGAGATCAAGCACTACCTGGTCACGTGTGAGGCGGCTTTCGGAATCGACATAAAAGACGAGCACGTAGATCGACTCGCCGCGCTCATCGAGCCGGAACGAACGCTTGCCGCCTACGAAAACGGGGCCATGGTGGGAACGACCGGGGCCTATCGCTTCACGTACTCGGTCCCCGGCGGAGAACTTCCGGCCGCCGGCGTCACGTTCACAGGCGTTCTCCCGAGCCATCGCCGGCGCGGGGTGTTGACGGCGCTGATGCGACGCCAGCTCGACGACGTGCGTGCGTGGAACGAACCGATCGCGGTGTTGTGGGCCTCCGAGGGCACGATCTATCAACGCTTCGGCTACGGCATGGCCACGCAACAGGCCGCCATCGACATCGAACGCCACCACGTGCGTTTCAGAGACCCGAGCGCGCCGCGAGCGCGTGCGACCTTTCTCTCCGAGGAGGAATCGGTTAAGTCCATCGGAGACGTCTACGAGGAAATCCGGAGGGGGACGCCGGGAATGTTCGCCCGCTCGGAGGCCTGGTGGCGCAATCACCGACTCGCCGATCCGGCAGAGGACCGCGAGGGGGCGGGGCCGCTGTTCCGGGTTCTATTCGAACTGGACGGTCACCCCTCCGGTTATGCGTTGTATCGCGTTCGTAACTCGTGGGGAGACGATGGGCTGCCCATAGGAGACGTCGAGGTCCTTGAAGCAATGGCCGTCGATGGACCTTCGACACGCGAGATGTGGATGTATCTATTCGGAGTCGACCTCGTGGCGAGGCTCAAGTCGTACTTCCTGCCCGCGGACCACCCTCTCAAGTGGTTGTTGGTAGAGCCTCGCCGGTTGCGCGCAAACGTTCGCGATGCGGTGTGGCTACGAGTGGTCGATCTGCCCGGCGCGCTGGCTGGTCGCGGTTTCCTAAACGACGGATCGATCGTGTTCGACTTCCGTGACGACTTCTGCTCGTGGAACGCCGGCGTGTGGCGGCTCGACGTCTCGAAGGGTCGCGGCCACGCCGAGCGCTCCAATCAAGAGCCGCACGTGAGCTTGGGGGGCGAAGAGCTGGGCGCGGTCTACCTCGGCGGGGCGACCTTTGCGGAGCTCGCGCGCGCCGGGCGCGTGCGGGAGCTCAAACGAGGAGGTCTGCGCGCGCTCGACTCGCTATTCGCGGCCGACGTCGTGCCCTGGTGCCCGGAGATCTTCTGAGGTTGCCCCGCCGCTTCTTTAATTCTTTGTCCCGCAGATCGCACTCTCAGCGCGACCTCAGGCGCAACGAACCGGCTCTTTTTAGCTACTTGGCGTAGTCCGCCGCGGATTTCGAGTCGAACTCCAACGCCACACAGGCCTCGTCGCCAACCACCCAGGCGTCGTGGCCGGGCTCGATTACGTAGGCGTCTCCGGGGCCGGCTTCGCCCTCACTGCCGTCCTCGTGCACGATGTGCAGGCGGCCGCTGATGATCGCTCCGACATGATGCGCCTGGCAAGATTCGGTGCCGACTACCGGCTTGATGCACTCGGACCACTTCCATCCGGGCTGGAAGGTGGCTCGACCTGCGGTCGTGCCGGCTAGATTGACAACCTCTAGTTTTGTCTTGTCAGGGGTTCTGGTTTCGTCGGGCGAGTCGAAGCTCTTTTTCTCAATGCCGGCCACGCCTACCTCCTCTTCTCACGAACGCCGATCTGACGAGGCGGCGGCGCTCTCCTGTAGGGAG
>JALZEI010000071.1 GCA_030862115.1 Actinomycetota bacterium | reverse complement strand
TGGGCGCCCCCGCAACCCGGCTTCGAGGAGCCACTGCGAGGACGGAGGCGTTGAAATGGGCGGACATCTAAACCCGACGAGGATCTCCCCTCGTCGTGCCATCGCGGTTCTGTCTCTCTTCTCGCTGGTATGCGCCGCGACTCTGTCGGTGGCCGACCCTCCGGCTAAGGCGGCCGTCCTGTGCACGGACCATCTTTCACCCAAAGGTGAAATCGCGATAGTTAATAACAACCTTGAAGAACGCGACATAGCCGATATGAACGACACCCGCGACATGCAGATCTTCCTCAATCGCCTGCTCGACGGAGCAGGCAGTGCTTCCGGCTACGAAATCCCGTACACGCCGGACGTTCTGTTGCTTCAAGAGGTGCGGGACAAGAGCGCCCTTACTCTGGCCGGTCTTCTTCAGGCTAAGACGGGTTGCAGGTTCATTCTGGCAGTCGGTCCTGGCAGCTATTACGCCAAGCAGGTCGGAGACCATGTCGTCATCAATGAGACCGCCATTCTCCTTAACGCCGACACGATGACCAAAGAGCACGACGGCGGACACATCATGACGAAATACAGGCGGAGTCAGTCCAGTCCTCAGAAGAGGGTCTTTAAGAAACATGCTTACGGACTCGCTAAGGAGATTGATAGCGGACTGACTATCTCGCTGGCGAGTGTGCACTTCGCCAAAGACGGCAGCCTCAAGAATTTGGAAATTGCAAAAAAGAAAAAAGAGGATTGGTCCCGTCAGGTCGCGAGGAACCTCAAAAAGAGATACCCCAACGCCGACTTGAGCTCAATCGCCGGGGACTTCAACGCCCATCGCTGCTACGGCCAAGACCACACCTGCGAGGGGGCCTCTTTCTGGAGAGCTCTTCGCCACGACTTCAATTACATCGATTCTTATTACGCCATGAAGGATTTTGGGCACTACATCGATTACATCTGGGGCAAGAAATTCGTCGTCGACGCCGACGAAGACACGAAATACGACCACGCGGGTGCCGACCGCGATCCCTTTTACTCCGATCACCAGTTCCGCTGGGCGATCCTTGCGGCAACCGACGTCGTCGACCCGGAACCTTTCAAAGTCCTCAGAGCAGAGGGCTGGGGCGGAACCAATCCGAGGATCCAGCTCCGGTGGACCGAATCCTTTGATGGTGGGGGCCTGCTCCCCTACCGCGTGCTCAGGGCTCCGATAGACGCGGCGGGTGACTGCGGGACGTTCGACGTGGTCGACCTGGTTCCCACCGACGTTCTCCCCAGCTACGAGGACAAATCCCTCCGGAAAGGCCAGGCTCACTGCTATCAGATCAAGGCCGTAGACAAGACGAAGCGGAACTTCACGCTGGCAAAGATCAAGCAGCCGCTCGACGAGTCGACTCCGGGCGTCAAGATCGTGAATCCCGTCACCGTGATCGTGAGCGCCGGCACGTAAACCGGGGCCGTTACGCCTAGTTCTTCGGTCCTTTCTTTCCCCATCCCGGTTCGGGACCTGAAGCAGACCGGGCATTCGCCTTCCGGGCGGGCCCCCTCGCCCGACATGGACCCTTGGAGGACCCCTTCAGTCCCCGCCTCCGGCTACCGATATGAGAGCTAACAGCCTCTAAGGAACCGGCGCGGATTGGATCCTGCCCGTTCCCGCGACTATCCAGGAATCGGGCATGAAAAAACAACACGAATTGGTTCCCCATCGACGGCCGGCGGGCGTCGCGGCCCTCTTGGGTCTTATCTGCCTCTCGCTGGTCCCCTCTTCCGCCCAGGCCGGCACGCTTTGCACGAACCAATCTCCGGATGGGCAGATCGCGGTGGCCAACAACAACGTCGAGGAGCGCGACCCCGCCGACATGGCAAACCACGGCGACATGCGGAACTTCATCGATCGATTGCTTAATGGGGCCGGTAACGCCTCCGGACATCAGATTCCCTATACCCCCGACGTCGTCCTCTTACAGGAGGTTCGGGCGAGCAGCGCCGACTACATCGGTGGTCTCCTGACCGCGGGCACGGGTTGCCGCTTCAATCTGGCGGTGTCGCCGGGCGAGAACTACGTGGTGAAGAACGGCGACCCCGTCTACTTCCGGGAGACGGCGATCCTGTTGAACACCGACACAATGGAAAAGGTCGGCAACAGCGGATACTTCGTCACCAAGTACACCGCCTCGGAGGGCAAGCCCGGCGTGAAAAGAGCTTTCAAGGGCAACGCCTGGGGGATGGCCCGAGACCTGCAGAGCGGCGAGACGATCTCCCTGGCAAGCGTTCACCTCGCCAAGGACGGGAGCCTAAGGAGCCTCCGGGTTGCCCGGAAGGTGAAGAACAGATGGGCTCGCCAACTCGCGAGCTTTCTCAAGAGAAAATTTCCGAACGCCGACCTCAGCTCCATCGGCGGAGACTTCAACGCCAACCGTTGCAACTTCGGAGACGAGAACTGCAGCGGGGCCCCCTTCTGGAGGACTCTGATCAACGATTTCAACTACCGAGACTCCTACTGGGAGATCAAGGACTTCGGCCGGTACATCGATTACATCTTTGCAAAGAGGTTCGTGGTCGACGCCGACGAGGACAACGAATACGACCAGCACAGCGATCCCTACTACTCGGATCATCAGTTCCGGTGGGCGACGCTGGCATCAAAAGACGTAGTGCCCCCTAAACCCTTCACGATCTGGGAGGCCAACGGCTGGGGCAAGCCCATGACCCAGATCAAATGGACCCAGAGCTTTGACGGCGGCGGTCTCGGTGCCTACAAAGTGCTGGAGGGGCACGTCAACGGCGGACAATGTGAGGACTTCCGAGTCATCAGCACGCGGGAGCGCATCTTCGAAAACAAGAACATCGACAAGTTCGCCACACGCTGCTATCAGGTCAAGGTCTCCGACGCCGCCGGCAATACGACCTTCGCGCGGCTAGCCAATCCTTTGGTGACCAGCACCTCCTCCGCTCTCGACATCCTCGACGAGCAGACAATCGCCATCAGCGCCGGGGTCCACTAGCCCAACCGGGTCGTTAATCCTCGGGGGCCGACCGTGAGAGTGAAGCGGGACAGGATCCCTCGACATTCGCATGCTCGTCGATCGCCTCGAGCGCTCGCTGCCGGCTGAGATTCCACGACAGCGGGGATAGCGACTCCGCTCCCCCAGGGTCAATGGACATGCAATCAAACTGATCTTCGGGGAGTGCCGCCAGCTCCGGCCAGGCGTCCTGGCTGAGCGTGGCGAGATACGCAACGTCGAGGTCCGAGCTCGAACCGAAGCGATCGATGTTCTGTCTGGCAATTTGCGCGTCCGGATTCGCGAGCGAAAAGGCCAATAAGCCACAGCCTGTGAAATACATCGCCGCTCGAGGGACCCAGGACGTGCGCCAGCTAACGCCGGCTGCAATCACCATCAAGAAAATCCCGGCGAGCCACAAGATAGTCGCGTGAACCGAAATTCTGAGTCGCGTCAGACCGAACACCTCTTCGTACAAAGAAAGCCGTTTCAGAGCCGAGGCCAGCACCACAAGGGTGAGGACGCAGAGAAGGCCTAGAAGGAAGCGCAACAAATTCCGTTCGCTGTCGCTGTCGACCTTGGACCATCTAACCGCTCCCACGACCACCGCCAGGGTCAGCAGCGCAACGGCGACGAGCTGAAAGAAACCCTGGCGTGCATATTCCGCGTACGTGAGCCCCGTTGTTTGGAGCACATGATCCCGGCCCCCAAAGAGAACGGCCAGTTGGACCGTCACGAACGCGGCGAACAAGGCGTCCAACGAAACCAACGGGATCATCCACTCGGTTCGAGTCGCTCGGTTGGTCTGGGTGGAGTAATCCACGTTTGCGAACGCTTCTCTCGCGCCGTTCAGGTCATAGAGACGAGAGGTGATCAAACCGGCTCCCAGAAGACTTACCGCCATGAAGATCACGAGACGAACCGGCACCAGCGAGCGGTCGACGTGCGGTACCAATATATCGCCGGCGAGTTCCAAAAAAGCCCGGTCGGCGCTCAAGAAAAGCCCCCCGAAAACGCACATCAAAACGATCGCTGCTAGGGAGCCGCGCACATAAAAGGTCGCTCGTCCCTCCGTCACGCGCCTGAGGGGACCCAGCAAGGGCCGAACGATCAGAAGCGCTCCGGCTTTGAGCCTGATGAACAAAACAAAAGAGGACCGGGCCACCTCTTCAAGTGTTTTCCCACCGGCCGCTGCATGTGACGCAAGCATGAGTGCGAAAACGAAGTCGATCATGAGCACCCATGAAGAGGTGATCACGACGCACATGCCAACCAAAGCCAGGGCCAGCATCCCGGCCACTTTCGAGTCCCTGCTCGCGGGGGCCGAGTCGGTCGAACTCACCACAAGCGCAACCAGCAGCGCGAGACCCAATACTCCGGCGCCCACCGGCCGGTCGACGAGCAGCCCTGCGGCAGCTAAACCGACCCCGAGGAGAGCTAACGACAGAGGCGCATCTTTCAACATGGGGGCACGCTAGAGGCTCCATGTCTCAGACCTTTGTCGTCGGTGTGAAGACTTTGCAAAGGCCGGTTTCGAGAGCCGCAGTCAGGAATCAGCTCGCTCGAGCCAAGCTTCGATCGTCTCCAGGTAGCCGGCGGTCTCTTCGAAGATGGCCAGGTGGGCACTCTTCTCGTGGACCTTCACCTCTGAAGTCGGCACCAGCGAGGCGAACTCCGCGGTCGATTTAGGCGTTGCCTCGTCGTGGCGACCGCACATGAATAGGACGGGGCACTCGATTCGTGACAGGCCGGGGCTTACATCCATGCCCACGAGGGTGCCGTTGGCAGTGAACTCGTTGGGTCCCCACATCTTCTTGTAGATGTCGAAATTGGTGCGCTCGAACATGAGCTCCACCTCTTCCGGCCACGGATCCAGTCGGCAGACGTGACGCTTATAGAAATGGAGCGACGCGGCAACGTACTCGGGACACTGAGTCCGGCCGTTTTCCTCGTGACTGTCCAGCGTCCGTTGGATGTCGTCGGGTAACTCGCTTCGAAGGCGGAGCGCGTCTCGAACCCACGTTTCGACGCTGATCAGTGGGCTCGAGAGAATGACCGAGCGAAGACCCGCCGGTCGCTGTGATGCGTATGCTGCCGCGATCGAGCCTCCCCACGACCCACCGAGGAGATGAATGCGCTCGAGTCCGAGAGCTTTACGGATGGGGTCGATTTCGCCCACGAAGCGGTCGAGGGTCCACAGCGAGTCCTCGTCGGGATGATCTGACTTCCCGCTCCCGAGCTGATCGTAAAAGACAAAGGGGCGACGGCCGAGGTTTGTCAGAGCGAGATAGCCGTCGTGGGTGGACCCCGGCCCCCCGTGTACACAGAGCAGCGGATCCCCAGGGCCCTCCCCGGCAACGCCGCACCAAACGCGCCCGCCCTCGACCTCGACGAACTGCTCTCTCATCGCCCCATTATTGGAGTTCGTGCGGAGTGGGACAATCCAGCACGGCCATTCGCCTCGTAGAGGTAAGCGGATGAAAGTGTCACGAGACAACTTAAGTGAGGAAGACCTCCTCCAGGCGGTGGGCCGCGGCGACGCGGCCTCGCTCCGGATTCTGTATCGAAACTTCGAAGGACCGTTGTTTGCTCTCGGATACCGCTGGTACGGAGATCGAGACCTTGCCGAGGAGCTCGTCCAGGACGTAACCCTTCGGGTGTGGCGCAAAGCCGGTACGTACGACCCCATGAAGGGTCGGGCCAGCGCATGGATCTTTGGGATAGCCCGCCATGCCGCGACCGATCTCGCGAGAGCTCGCAGCCGCAGGCCCACGCCGGTGGAGGAGGTCCCGACGGTGGAGACGCCGTGGGAGCAAGACTCGGCGTGGTACGCCTGGGAGGTTGCAAAAGCCGTGCGTTCGCTTCCGGACGAGCAAGAAAAAGTTGTCACGCTGGCATTCGTTCATCAATACACGCACTCGGAGATCGCCCGCACGCTGAACGTCCCCCTCGGCACCGTAAAGAGCCGGATTCGCTCCGCGTTGTCCAAGTTGCAGACGGATTTAGTGACACGAGGAGTCGTCGAGGAGCCCGTGTCATGAAACACCTCGAGCGCGAGACTCTCGTCGACTACAGGATCGACAACCTCTCTGCCGACAGGCGCACGACTTGCGAGGAGCATCTCGCAGTCTGCGAGCACTGCCGCGAAGCGCTTCAAAACCTCGATCAACTCGTCGGTGCTCTGGAGGACATTCCGTCGGAGAGAGCGCCGGCCGATCTCGAGGAGCACGTGTTCGCACTTGTGGATCACGACCGGACCGTTCGGTTGCTGAAGGACGCGCCACTCGCTCCGACGCCGGATGCCGACTTGGAGAGCCGGACCCTGGCACAGATAGAGGGCGACACGACGGGGGCCGCCCTCCTTCGACAGAAGCCCACCGGTTACTCCCGCAACGTTGTCCGCTCTCTCGTGGGGGTCGCCGCCATCCTTCTGGCGGGGTTGGCGTTCACCACCTTTAAGATCGCCGACCTGAACGAAGAGCTGGATCGGAAAAACGGAAACGCCCCGCCCCCGGGCCATCTCGTGCAGACCATCGCCTTGGGCAAGACAGAAGGCGACGTAGGCCTGAGGTTGATCCACTTCCGACACAACAACTACAGGCTGCGCCTTTACACAGATCACTTCCCCGTTCAAAGACAGGGTCACCATTACGAGGTGTGGCTCGAAGGGAGCGGAGGGCAGGCCCTCGCCGGCTCCTTCCGCATCACGCACCCGGACGAGGTGACCTTGGAGTTCAACATCGGGGTCGACCCCGCCTTGCACAATCACATCACCATCCTGGAGGAGGCCGATGACGGGGACCTATCTCGGGACGGAAGGGTCGTGGCGAAGGGAACGCTCGATCCGGACCACGTCGATCACTAAAAGGTTCCTTCGCACATCGCTGCACGGCTTTACCGGGACTACTTCGATCGAGCTTTCGTTCCATATAAGAAAGAAGCCGGCCCCGTGGGGGCCGGTTTCTCTATTTGGACTGGCCTTCTATTTGATGGTTCCGCATTCGTAGCGGCCGCGACCGGCTCCTTCGACGATGCAGAACAGCTTTTGTCCTCTCTTAACGGGCTCGAGATGGTCGTAACTTCCGCCCGCCGCGCAGGCCCCCGAGCCGGGGGTGACGCAAGAGAGAAGGACACGGCGATGACCGGTGATGGAGCTGACGGCCTCGAGGCGAACGGCCGCTCCTCCCTCCGGCGTTCCGCTCCCGACTACCGAAGCCCCGACGTAGAAGTCACCGCCCTTGTAGCGAAAAGAACAACTAT
>JALZEI010000069.1 GCA_030862115.1 Actinomycetota bacterium | reverse complement strand
CCCCCCCACACCCCCAGGGTGGACGCGAAGAAGGAGGGGATGCGACCCCTCCTCCGTCGTTTCGTGTTACTTGCGGTAGCTGGCACCGGAGACATAAAAAATCGTCATCAGCGTGCTGGCAAGAACGGCGAGCCTGGCCTTCATCCGTACCTCCCCTCGGAAAAATAGAAGGTGGCCGTTTCGGGACTTGCTCGCTCCGCTAGTTGGAAGTCTTGGTCAGACCGTCCGCTTCGCTCCCTTCGTTACATCTGGGTCTTTCTAGGGTTTTTGCATCCCTTTGGCTGTGGGACTGAGAACGCTAGAGGGTCTGGGAGCGCGGGGCAATAGGGGAGCCGAAATATACGTACAAAAGCGTAGATGGGACTGCTCGACCACCACTGGTTACATGCCCCTCTTCCCGGTCACCCCACCTGAGGCCCGATCTGCCCCTAACGGGGGATATCTGCGCCGATGAGACGGGTGTTAACTACCGTCATCTAGGGAGGGTACCCCCTCCCTTACCTGCTTGTGTCAACTGGGAGGCTGACCGTGCTGGAGTCCCGCCCGGGGACGAAGCTCAAAGTCCTCGTGGCCGATCGCCATCGGATGATGGCCGAGGCGCTCGGTCGCATCATCGAGGCCCACGGAAGCGTGGCGGCCACGGTCTGTGAGGCCGAGGAGCTCCTCGAGGTAGGGCCCAAGGTCGCCCCCGACGTCGCGGTGATCGATCTGGCCCTCTCTCCCGACTGCTCCATGGTGTCCCAGCTCCATGCGAGCTGTCCCGATGCCCGAATCATCGTGCTCGCCGATCGGCAGGGCGTGGAGACGGAGGGCATGGTCAAGGCTCTGGCCTCGGGGGCCGTGGGGGCCATCTACAAGGAGTCCTCCATCGAGAACCTCTCGAAGGCGCTGCTGACCTCAAGCCGGACTTCTCCCGTCGTGCCGGAGGACGCCGCCGGGCTGCTCCTCGGCTCCTACGTGGACGCCTTATCCGAAAAGCGAGAGCGGGACCTGGCCACCATCGAGGCCCTCGCCGCCGCCGTGGAGGCACGCGACAGCGCCACCGGCGAGCACCTGAAGCGGGTGACCAACCTGGCCACCTCTTGTCTGGAGAGAATCGATCCCGAGCTGGCTCGCAACGAGGAGGTGGCCTACGGCTTCATGCTTCACGACGTGGGCAAGGTGGGCATCCCCGACGCCGTGCTCAACAAGCCCGGCCCCCTGGACGACGGCGAGTGGAAGACCATGCGCCGCCACCCCGAGATCGGGTTACGGATCGTGGAGCCCATCGGGTTTTCGACCAACGCCACCGACGTGATCCTTCACCACCACGAGCACTGGGCGGGCGGCGGCTACCCGAACAACCTACAGGGCGAGGAAATCCCGATTACGGCCCGCGCCTTTGCGGTCGCCGACGCCTACGACGCCATCACCTCGACCCGCCCCTACCGCAAGGCCCTCGGCGAGGACGTCGCCATTCAGCTCATCGGAGCCGAGGCCGGCGCCCGCTTCGACCCCGACGTGGTCGATACCTTCATAGACCTGGTCGAGGACTGACCTCTCGGCAACCGCCGGTACTGGGCCGCCGCCGGACGCGAGAAGACATTGCCGCTTGACGCGCTCTCCGCCGGGTGAGACCGTGACTGCGGTCGGTGGTTTGCAAATCGGTGGTTTGCAAAAAGGGCTACGAAGAATACGTAGTTCTTCGTATCCAGAAATTTCCAGCACTAGTGTAGGGTCGCTTCTATGGCAGGGACGAGCCTCACCCAACTCGAGCAGCAGCTGCTTCGCGTGCCCGGAGTTAGAAGCGCGCGCGTGGTGGGAGAGGACGACGTCCCCACCGAGATCCATATCGTCACGACCTCCAAGCGGTCTCCCAAGCAGGTCGTGCGCGACGTGCAGTCGCTGGCCGCCGCCGGATTTCAGATCCCGATCGACCACCGGATCGTCTCGGTGGTCCAACTCGACGACGCCCCTACGCCGCCACCTCCTCCCGCTCAGCCCCAGGCGGCGCCGGCTCCCGTGACACTTCCGGAATATCAGCCCGCGCCGGTGACCTCCGCCTCGAACGGGCACGGCGATCGGCTCGTACTGGAGCGCGTGGTGCTCGCCAGCAAGGGCGATTCGGGGTGGGTAAAGGTCGCACTGCGCTGGCCGGACGGCCACACGACGGAGGGGGCCGGAACCGCGGGGTCTTCTCGTGAGGCGCGCGCCAGGGGGGCCGCAACCGCCCTACTGCAGGCGCTCGCGCCCGTGCTCGAGTCCCGGCAAGCGCGCGTCGACGTAGACCACGTCATGATCCAGCGCATGGGATCCTCGGACTCCGTTTTAGTGCGAGCCGTTTTCTACGACAGAGGAACCGTTACGCCCCTGGTCGGCACGGCGCTCGTCTACGACGATGTTGCGACCGCTTCGGTCCGCGCCATTCTGCAGGCGACGAACCGCAAGCTTCACCTGCCCGCCTGACGGGCACTCCTCTTCCGCTCCTCGTTTGCCGCCGTCCTCGCGCCCATCGCGACATAGACGAGTTGGGCCATCCCCAGGGCCAGAACGATGTCTCCGACGCTGAGGATTTCGCTCAGGCCGGGCACGGGAATCACGTCGGCGAGCCACGGGAGCCGGGTGTCGTCGTCGAGGCGTTCGTGTTTGAGTGACGTCGACTCCGACGGGGGAGCGGGGATGCCGGCCGTTTCGGCCGCTCGAGGAGACACGGGCATCGCCTGATTGGCCGCAATCACCACCACGTTGAGCGCCAGGCCCAACCCCAAAAGAAAGACGCCCGCCGTGCGCAGATTTCCCGCCAGGAAGACGAGTACGGCGAGGTTCGATAACAGGACGACCGTCAGAGCTGCGGCGCGGCTCAAACCGGGCGGATCCCACAACTGAAAGATCAACTGGATCGCGAGGCCCTCGAAAAGTAGCGGAGTCCAGCGCAGCGAGATGTTCGAAAGGCGGTGAAGCGTGCCACCGCGGGCGAACCCCAGCGCCAGAGCGATCACGATCGCTCCCAGCATCGCCACAGACATGACCTCGTTCTACACCGGAAGACCTTCAAAGCGGCGTTGGTAGAGCGGCCCGTCTAACATCCACGCCATGCAGAAGGTGATGCTTATCGCCAACCTTCACGCCGGCTCGGTTTCCGCGCGCACGAAAGAAGTCATCGTGAAGGCGCTGCAGGCGGACTTCAAGCTCGAGGTCGCCGTCACCGCGCGCCGCGAGCACGCAGGCGAACTCGCCGCCGATGCCGTCGATAGAGACTTCGACGCCGCGCTCGCTTTCGGTGGAGACGGCACTATCAACGAGGTGGCCCAAGGGCTGGTGGGGACCGATGTCGCGCTTGGTGTTCTTCCGGGAGGCACTACCAACGTCATGGCACGCTCTCTCGGCATCCCGACGGCCCCCGTGGACGCAACCGCCTTCGTCGCCTCCCGCTTGCGGTCCGGGACAAGGCGCCGGATCAACGTGGGACAGGTCGAGCACCGCTACTTTCTGTTCTCGGCAGGAATGGGACTGGACGCCGAGGTGGTGCGTCGCGTCGAGGCGGATCCGGAGGAAAAGCGGAAGAAACGCGAGTGGCTGTTCTTGAGCAACGCGTTACGGGCCGGCCTCACCACCTATCGAGGCAAGAACCCAATCATCGACCTGCGCTTCGGCGTCGAGCAGCACAACGTTATGACGGCCGTGGTCTGCAACGGCCGACCTTTTACATACTTCAAACGATTCCCGGTCGACGTATGTCCGGGGGCCACCCTGGACGCGGGCTTCGACGTGTTCGGTCTCAAGAAGCTCTCCCTGGCGACGGTCCCCAGGCTGGCCTGGTCGCTCTTCGTGAGCCGTTCACACATGCGCTGGCGCACGAGCGTGTACGAACACGATCTCGAGGAGGTCACGGTGGCCTCTCCGGAGGCGCTGCCGGTGCAGGTGGACGGCGATTACGTCGGCGAGTGGAAGACGGCGACTTTCCGCCTGAAAAGGCGAGCTCTCGACCTGCTTATCTGACCGGAGAGCCCCTTCTAATCGACTAACCTTGAAGTCAATCCAGTTCAAGGAGCGATTCACATGTCGATACCGACCAACGACCAGATATCCGAGGTACTGGGCGAGATTCAGGACCCCGAGCTGCACCGCGGGCTGAACGAACTGAACATGGTTCGCAATATCGCGATCGACGGAGCGGACGTAACCGTTCTCATCGCCCTCACGATCCCCGGATGTCCCCTCAAAGATTTCTTCTACAACGTCATCCCCGCCAAGCTAAAGGAGGCCTACCCCGAGATCTCGAACGTCAACGTCGAGCTCACCTCGATGACCGAGGAGGAGCGCCAGCAGCTCATCGGAGGTATGCGCAAAGAAGCACCGGCGCCGTTCGCCCGCGCCGACTCCACGACGCAGGTCGTTGCCATCGGTTCGGGCAAGGGCGGTGTCGGCAAGTCGACGACGACGGTGAACATCGCGGCGTCGTTGGCGAAGCTTGGACACACGGTCGGGTTGTTGGACGCGGACGTCTGGGGTTTTTCGATCCCGCGCATGCTTGGAGTCCACGAACGGCCGACGGTGGTCGAGGACATGATCATGCCTCCGGAGATCTTCGGTGTGAAGGTCGTATCCATTGGACTCTTCACGAACGAGGAGACGCCGGTTGTGTGGCGCGGGCCCATGCTTCACAAGGCCTTACAGCAGTTCTTGAGCGACGTGCACTGGGACGAGCCCGAGTATCTGTTGATAGACCTTCCTCCCGGCACGGGCGATGTCGCGATGTCGATCGCGCAGTTCCTTCCAGGCGCATCGATGGTCATCGTTACCACGCCACAGGCCGCCGCCGAAAAGGTTGCACAGAGAGCGGGCTACATGGCGCAGAAGACCGGCATCAATGCAGTCGGGGTAATTGAGAACATGAGCTTCTTCCGCGGCGACGACGGCAAGATCTACAACATCTTCGGTGAAGGGGGCGGAGCCGCGCTGGCCAAGAACCTGCAGGTCCCCCTTCTCGGTCAGGTGCCGATCGCCCCGAAGCTTCGCGAGTTCGCCGATCACGGCGCACCGATCGTGTTACAGGACCCCGATAGCGAAGTTGCCCAATCTCTCGACCTGATCGCCAAGGAGCTCGTGAACATTGTGCCGCCGCGACCCAAACCGACGAAGAGGATCTCGTTGCCGTTGATCCCCATGACTCCGCAGGGAGCCGGCGGACACACCCACGCGCACGGACACACCCACTAACCAAATCGTGCGGAGGTCCGGGATACCGGCCTCGATCGCGCCGCTTCTCGAGGAGCGTGTCGACCGCGCCTTCGTAGCGGACTCGGTTCGAGCCGTGACCGCCCGCGATCCGATTGCAACCCGAGCCCGGCTTCGGCTCATCGTGAGCTGTTGTGATCTGACGACGCTCGAGCCCGGCGATACGCCCGAAAAGGTTGAAGCGCTGGCCCGCCGCGCGTTGCGGCCGGTGCCCGAGGACCCCGCCTGCCCTTCGGTTGCCGCCGTCTGCGTGCTGCCCCATCTGGTGGGAACCGCCTTGAGCGTTCTCGAAGGTAGTCCCGTGGAGGTTGCATGTGCGACGGGAGACTTCCCGGCAGGAGTCGAAACCACGGTCGTCAAACAAGCCCAGATCCGGGCCGCGCGGGCCGCCGGCGCGCAGGAGATCGACGCGGTTGCGAATCGCGCGTTGCTCGATGAACCGGGATCGTTCCTCGATGAGGTCCGGGCTCTAAAGGACGCCGCGGGGGACGCGCCCCTGAAGGTGATCCTCGAGACGGGCGAGCTCGGTGACCTCGATCGCGTGCGGCGCGCGGCCGTTCTTGCGGCGTGGGCCGGAGCCGACACGATTAAGATGTCGACCGGCAAGTCCGCCGTGGGCGCCACGCCGGAAGCCGCTTTCGTTATGGCTCGAGTCGTATCCGAGATCAGACGGACTACAGGACGTGCCGTCGGCATCAAGGTCGCAGGCGGCATCCGGACTGCGGTCGACGCCGGCCGCTACGTCGAAATCGTCGACACCGCGCTCGGAGCGGGGTGGCTGCGTCCCAAGCTATTCCGGATCGGAGCCTCGTCCTTGCTGGATGACGTCGCCGACCAGATCAATCGGCTCTAGCCCTGCAGCGAGGCGGTACGCGACCCGGGCAGCGGCAAGCACGCTCAGGCTTCGGGCACCGAAGCGATGACACCGCGCAGCAGACGACCGAGACGGTCCGCGGCGGCCCTTCCCGCCGCGGCCACCTCCTCGTGGTGGAGGGGTCGATCGGCCAGGCCCGCGGCCACGTTCGTGACGATGGATATACCCAGCACCCGGCCCCCGAGGTAGCGGGCCTGGATCGTCTCGAGCACCGTCGACATCCCGACCAGGTCTGCTCCGAGACCGGCGAGCATTCTTATCTCTGCGGGCGTTTCGTATGTGGGACCGGCGAGCCCCGCGTACACACCCTCACCTAGTGTCGGATCGACCTCTTTTGCCAGGTCCCTCAGGCGCGCGTCGTACACGTCGCTCAGGTCGAGGAAGCGCGGGCCGCGCCCGTCGTGGGGGCCGCGCTGGGGGTTGTGACCGGTCAGATTGAGGTGATCGGAGATGAGGCAGGGCTCGCCGACTTTCACATCCCGGCTAATCGCGCCGGCCGCGTTCGTGAGCACGAAGATGTCGCAGCCCGCGTCGTGGGCGGCGTCTATCGAGGACACGACCGTACGAGCATCGTGGCCCTCGTAGAGATGCGCGCGGCCGGCGAAGACGAGCGCGGGCACGTTGTCAACATGTCCCCAGTGCAACCGGCCCTCGTGTCCCTCGACGGTCGGCTCGGGAAGGCCATCGACGTCGGAAAAGGCGGCCGAACCCTCCCGCACCAACGAGCCGGCGACCTCGCTGATGCCCGAGCCCAGAACTACGGCTACGCGCCAGTCGCTGCGGCCGGTGATGTCCACGACCGAGCTCATGGTCCGATTTTCTCCGCGACGAGAGGTTGGATTGCGGGGGGTCCCTCGGCGATCTCGATGCCGCCTTCGAGTGCGGCGAGCGCATGGTCGAACTTATCGACGTCGTCGCCGTGCAGCTCCAGTAGGTCGTCTCCGCTTTCGACCTGAGCCCCAGGCTTAGCGAGACAGACAACTCCCGCGGTGGGGCTGACGGGATCGTCCTGTGCCGCGCGTCCCGCCCCCAGACGCCACGCCGCTATACCTACGGAGCGCGCGTCGAGCCTGGTGACGTAGCCGCTGCGATCGGCCTTGAGAGGTCGAACGTGCGCGGCGCGCGGGAGGGGGGCCGCGGGATCGCCCCCCTGTGCCGCGACCATCGCCTCGAATCGCTCCGCGGCGGAGCCGTCGTTAAGCGCTTTCTCGGGCGCGGCCGGATCGATTCTTACGAGCTCGGCCATCTCGCGAGACAACGCTCCGACCACCTCTCGCAGATCGTCTGGTCCGCCACCGCGTAGCGTCTCCCACGCCTCGGCGACTTCGAGAGCGTTGCCGGCTGCGCGACCCAGAGGAGCCTCCATCGAGGTGAGCAGAGCCGAGGTCGTGATGCCGTGGGCCCGTCCGAGCGCGACCATCGTGCGCGCCAGCTCGCGGCCTTGGTCGAGAGCCGGGAGAAAGGCGCCCGCCCCGAACTTAACGTCGAGTACGAGAGCGTCGGTGCCCTCCGCGATCTTCTTCGACATGATGGAGGAGGCGATAAGCGGAATCGATTCCACCGTCCCGGTGACGTCCCGCAGCGCGTAGAGCTTTTTGTCGGCGGGGGCGAGATCGTCTCCCGCGGAGCAGATCGCACAGCCGACGTCGGCAAGCACCTTCATCATCTCGGCAACGGACAGATCGGAACGAAAACCGGGTATCGAGGAGAGTTTGTCCAGCGTTCCACCCGTGTGTCCGAGACCTCGCCCCGACAGCTTGGGAACGACGGCTCCGCACGCGGCCATCATGGGGGCGAGCACCAGCGAGACCTTGTCGCCGACTCCTCCCGTCGAGTGCTTGCCGACCGTGGCCCGCTCGAGCGACTCGAAACTGAGCCTGTCACCAGAATCGACCATGGCCGCCGTCCACGTCGACAACTCGTCGTCGGTCATGCCTCTCCAAACGATCGCCATCAACAGCGCGGTTGCTTGTTCGTCTCGGACCTCGCCGTCCGCGTACTTGCCGAGGAACCAACGAATCGAGTCGTCGTCGAGCGCGCCGCCGTCTCTCTTGGTCCGGATGAGATCGATCGCGTCGTGACGAGTCACGGACCTAGCGCAGGTCGTCCTGGGAGAACGCGTCCGGCAGCAAGGTGCCGAGAGAGCGCGCTCCGTTCGCCGCGAGCACCTGGAGTTCGGACCCTCCGGCCTCGAGCAGTAGTTGCCGGCAACGTCCGCACGGCATAAGCGGTTGGTCGGCCTTGTCGACTACCGCAACAGCAACGAGGCGCCCCCCGCCGGACGCGTGGAGCGCCGAGACGAGGCCGCACTCCGCACACAAGGAAAGTCCGTACGAGGCGTTCTCCACATTGCATGCCGTGACCGTGCGTCCGTCGTCGACCAGTCCCGCGGCGCCGACGGGGAACTCCGAATAGGGCGAGTAGGCGAGCTCGCGTGCGGCGGTGGCCTCGGCGCGCAGGTGCTCCCAGTCGATCGCCTCGGTCACGTCGCGGCCCCGGCTTGGTATGCCTTGCCGGCGGCCGCCGGCGGGTGGACCCGTCCGACGAATCCGGCGATGGCGATGATCGTCACGACGTACGGGATCATGCGGATGAACTCCTCGGGCAACACGGATATAAGCGGTGCGTCCTGCAACCGTAAGGGGACGGCCTGGGCGATACCGAACAAAAGCGATCCCAACATGACCCTCAGCGGAGACCAGTTCCCGAGGATCAGGGCCGCAAGCGCGATGAAACCCAATCCTTGAGTCTGCCCCTCGGCATAGAAGCCGTTGATCTCCACCGACAAAAACGCACCGGCAAAACCGGCGAGGGCGCCGGAGATCGCGACGCCCGCATAGCGGAGGGGCGCGACCCTCACGCCCAAGGTCCGTGCCGCGTCCGGGTTCTCGCCCACCGAACGCAATCGAAGACCGAAGCGCGTCCTGTTCAGGACGAAAAGGGCCGGCACGGTGAACGCGAATGCGACGAGCACAATCGGCGACATGTTCTCGAAGGCCCGACCCAAACCGAAGGGCAACGAATCGAGGAGAGGTATGTCGATCGTGGGAAGGTCCGGCACACCGGGGTCGGATTGAGTCGCTTGTCCGAAGAACACCTGTCCGAGAAAACGCGCGAGGCCGAGAGCGACGACGTTAATGACGACTCCGGACACGATGTGGTCGACGCCGAACGTAACCGTCGCCAACGCGTGCACGAGTGAGAACAAAAGTCCCGCGAGCGCCCCGATGAGCAAACCGGGGACGGGGCCGAACTCGAAGCTCGCCCACACTCCGACGACCGTTCCCGAGACCATCAATCCCTCGAGGCCGATATTCACGATCCCGGAGCGTTCGCAGAACAATCCCCCGAGTCCGGTGAGGTAGAGGATCGTGAAGTACCGGAGGCCGAGGGCGATCGCCGCCCCGAGGTCGGTGAGATCCACTAGCCGGCCCCCGCTCCGGTGGGTGTCGGGCCGGGGGCGGCGCCCGCTCTACGTTTGGTCAGCACCCGGTTGACTACCTCGTAGGCGATGACGACCGACAAGATCAGCAGTCCTTGAAGGATGATCAGGATCTCGGTGGGCAACTCCGTGGTGATGTCGATGCCGTCTTGGCCGCGCGTGAGCATGCCGATGAGAATCGCCGACAGCAACACGCCGCCGGGATGATTGCGACCGAGGAACGCAACGGCTATGCCGGCGAACCCGAGGCCGGTCACGTAGTTGTTGCCGAGATAACCCTTGTCGCCGATGAGGTGGTTGAGACCGACGAGGCCGGCCAGCGCCCCCGACAACAAGAAGATCTTGATCTGCGTGGCCCCGATCGACACCCCGCCGGCCTCGGCGGATCCACTAGAGGAACCGACCGCCCTTACCTCGTAGCCCAGACGAGTGCGAAACAAGATGAACCACACGACAGCGCAGGTGAGCACTGCGAGAGGGAACAGCCACGTGAGCTGGACCGAAGGCGGCACGACGTCTTCGAATCCGAGCGAGCTCGCGAGGTTCGGGACCTTGGCCTTGGGCGTGAAGATGTCGGTGCGCAGATCGACGAGCTCGCGCTCCGAACTCCGCAGCGGGTTGAGCAACACCCACGCCACCAGGCTCACGGCGATGCCGTTCATCATGATCGTCGTAACGACTTCGTGGGCGCCGGTCTTAACCCGCAGCACTGCCGGAACCCATGCCCACACCATCCCGCCGACCATTCCCGCGAGGATGACGGCCGGTAGGAGAAGAATCCCCGGCAGGAAATCCAATGTCAGGGCCGCGACCGACGCCGTCATCATGCCGACGATGTACTGACCCTCGGCCCCGATGTTGAACAGCCCGGCCTTAAAGGCGACGGCGACCGACAGACCCGAAAAGACGAGCGGGGTGGCGTTCTCGAGAACCTGCGCGAAATCCTGGGGCCGGGCCGTGGAGAACCGCCACACCGTCAGGTAGACGTCGAGCGGGTTCTCGCCGTAGGCGATGATGATCAATCCGCCGACGACCGCGGCGAACAGGAACGCCCCGGCGAGAGCGAGGCCCTGCGCCCTGAGGAAGTCGAACCAGCGGGAGTCCATTTCCTTGACGGTGTGCTCGGCGGTCGCCACCTAACCCGCGGCCTTCTCTCGATGGCCCGTCATGGCCAGCCCCAGCTCCTCGGGGGGCGTGTCGGGCGGGAACTCGCCCGTTACCCGGCCCTCGTAGAGAGTCACGATCCTGTCGGACAGCGCAAAGATCTCGTCGAGCTCGGCCGAGATGAGCAACACCGACCGACCCCGGGACCGCTGCTCGAGCAGCCGGGTCCACACGAACTCGATCGCTCCGACGTCGAGGCCCCTGGTCGGTTGGTGCGCGATCACGAGGGCCGGATCGCCCTCCAGCTCCCGCGCAAGGATGAGCTTTTGCTGATTCCCGCCCGACAACGTGCGCGCGTCGACGGTGGCATTGCGGGCCCTGACGTCGAAGTTCTTGATGAGGCGCGCCGCCAACTCCTTGATCTTGGCGATGAACAAGACTCCGAATCCCGACGAGTAGTCGCGCGAGGACTGGCGGCCGAGGACGGAGTTCTCCCACAAGGTCATATCGAGTATGAGCCCGCGCTCCTGCCGGTCCTCGGGAACGAACGCCACGCCCTCCTTGCGACACTCGGCGCAGTCGAGATTGGTGATGTCATTGCCGTTCAACTTGATGCTGCCCCCGGTGACGGTGCGTAGCCCGACGAGCGCCTCCGCAAGTTCTCGTTGACCGTTACCTTCGACACCGGCAACGCCTACGATCTCGCCCGCATGGACGGCCAGGTCAACGTCGTGAAGTACTCCCGCAATCGACAGCGAGCTCACCTCGAGGACCGGCTCGCCGGCCTCGGACTTGTCCTTGTCGAGACGGAATAGAACGGGCCGACCGACCATCATCTCCGCCAGTTTTTCCTTGCTGGTGTCGGTCGGGACCGTCTCACCAACAACGGCACCGCGCCTTAACACCGTGATGCGGTCGGCGACCTCGAGTACTTCGTCGAGTTTGTGGCTTATGAACACGATGCACTTTCCGTCGTCGGCCAGCTTGCGCAGATTCTGAAAGAGCTCCCGGGCCTCGGCAGGCGTCAACACCGCGGTGGGCTCGTCCAGGATGAGCAGGTCCACCCCCCGGTAGAGCGACTTGAGGATCTCGACCCTCTGTTCTGCCCCGACGGAGAGATCCTCGACTCGCTTGGAGGAATCGACTTTGAAGCCATAGGTCTCCGCCAGCTCCTGAACTTTGTTGGTCGCGGCGTCCATGTCCAGAAGCGGCCCTCCTTCGGCGCCGAGAATGATGTTCTCGGTCGCCGTGAACCGGTCCACGAGAACGAAGTGCTGGTGCACCATCCCGATGCCATGAGAGATCGCGGTGCGCGGTGAGTCCATCGAGACCTCCTTGCCCCGCACGAAGATGCGACCCGCGTCGGGGGGATAGAGGCCGTAGAGCACGCGCATGAGCGTGGACTTACCGGCGCCGTTCTCGCCGACAAGCGCGTGTACCTCGCCCGATTTGAGCTCGAGGTCAACAGAATCGTTCGCAACGACGCCGGGGAAACGCTTAGTTATGTTCTCGAGACGCGCCAGAGGCGCCGTTTCCTCGTGCGTTTTCGATGGGTTGCTCACGCCCGGCGGCATTACCCTGCTTACGGTTCGACCGGTACTTTGATCTCCCCGGCGATGATCGCCTGCTTGAACTCCTCTAGTTGCCCTTGGATGTCGGCCGACAGCAACTCTTCGTTGTCGTTGAACTCGTTCACCGCGTAGTCCACACCTTCTTCTTTCAAACCGAAGACCTGGAAGCCCGTGGTGAAGTCTCCCTCCGAGACCTCTTTAATCGTGTCGTAAACCGCGGTGTCGACCCTTTTCAGCATCGAGGTCAAGATCAGTTCCTGTTGCTCGGGGCTGGCCGTAAGAGATTGATCCGAGTCGACTCCGATGGCGAGCTGGTCGGCTTCGACCGCGGCATCGAAGAGACCCAGACCCGATTCCCCGGCCGCGTGGTACACGATGTCGGCCCCGTCGTCGTACAGCTTGGCCGACAGAGCCTCGCCCTTAGTGGGGTCGTTGAAGGCGGCCGTGGTGTCTCCGATGTATTCGACGAGGACCTCAACCTTGGGGTTGACCTCTTGCGCGCCGGCCACATAACCCGCTTCGAACTTTTCGATCAGACCGGTTCCTCTCTGACCTCCAAGAAAACCGATGGTGTCCGTTTCGGTCTTTAGCCCGGCCGCCGCACCCACCAAGAACGACCCCTCTTCTTCCTTGAACCCGAGGTTGGTCACGTTGTCCGCCTCTGCGGCAAACCCGTCGACTACGGCAAACTTCACATCCGGGTACTGATCGGCGATGCCCTCGGCTCCCTCAACCTTGATCGCTTCTGAGAAAGCAAAACCGACCGCGACCACAAGATCGCAACCCTGATCCGCGAGGTTCGTGACGTTCTCGTCGCGGTCAGAACCCGTCGCGTCGGCCTCGAGAGTCGAGGTGTTGTTCTCGTCTACGAGCCCGTCGTCGATCGCGTCCTGCAGTCCTCTGTTCGCGGCGTCGTTAAAGGATTGATCTCCAATTCCTCCGACGTCATAAGCGATTCCCACCGAGATCTCGCCCTCGCCGGCCGCGCCGCAGCCGGTTTCGGCCTCTCCCTCGCCGGCCGGGTTGCCCCCACCGCATGCGGCCAGGATCAGCGAGCACAACAGGAGCAACGACCAGGTGGAAGTTCGCCGAGCGATCAAGGGTGGCCTCCTAGGGCTGAGGTGGCTGTTCGGCCTGAGCATATCCAGCCACGGGGGCCGCCCATTAGGGTTGCGACCGATGAGGATCTACACGAAAAAGGGCGACGACGGAACCACCGGTCTCCTTTATGGGGGCCGGGTCGGCAAGGACGACGTCCGCACCGAGGTCTACGGGACGCTCGATGAGGTCGTCTCTGCTTTGGGGATCGCGCGCGCCGGTGGATTGGTCGAGCGAGTTCGCGAAATCGCCGTTCGCCTGCAGCGCGAGATGTTCGTCGTGGGGGCTCAGCTGGCCACGTCCGAGAAGCATCAGACGAAGCTCGAGCCGGGCGTTTCCAAGATCACTCCGGATATGACGGAGCGAGCCGAGGCCGATATCGACGGGCTGATCGCCGAGCATCCCCTGCCCCAGGAGTTCATCCTCCCAGGGGCAACGCAGGGAGCGGCGGGCCTCGATCTGGCGCGTTCCACCGTCCGCAGGGCAGAGCGTCAGGCCGTAGCCATGCACCGCTCCGAGCTCATGCCCGACCCCGAGATCCTTCGCTATTTGAACCGGGTGTCGGATCTCCTGTTCGTCATGGCGCGCTACGAGGAGGCCGAGCGCGGCGAGAGAGCCGAGCCCTCCCGGCGACGTTGAAGCCTTTCGTTTACTGCCCGGCCTGCGGACGAGAGCTCAGGGAGCCGAACCCCGAAGGCGGGGCCGAGTGCCGATCCTGCGGTCGCAGCTGGTACCGCAACTCCGCACCCACGTGCGGCGCGGCAATAGTGCGCGAGGGCCGCGCCCTCGTTTGCGTCCGCGGCCGGGAACCCGAGAAGGGTCGCCTCGATGTGCCGGGCGGTTTCCTAAATGGAGGCGAGGACCCCATCGACGGTCTCAAGCGGGAGATCAAAGAGGAGCTTGGCGTCGAGGTCGACGTCTCGGTCTCCGATTGCATCTCCATGGTTCCTCACCGCTACGGAGCAGAGGGCGACTACGTACTCGCCCTGGGGTTCCGCGCTCGGCTGCGCTCGGGGGAGCCGGCGGCGAGCGACGATGTGGCCGACATCCAGTGGGTAAGAAAAGACGAGTTAGACGATCTGGACTTCGCGTGGGAGCACGACCGGGAGCTCATCCGCCGCGCACTTGAGAAGGAGGAGGCCTCATGAACCCAAAGGACACCGCCCGCATGCTCGGGCTTGCAAGGCTCGGAGTGGGAGTTATCTCGTTTCTTGCTCCGACGAAGTCGGTGCGCGCGTGGATCGGCCAGGAGGCGAAGCCCTATCCCACGAACATGATCATGCGCGGGATGGCCGCGCGCGATATCGCACTGGGAGCAGGCCTTCTCGCTGCGCTGGAGAACGACGGTCCAGCCCGCGGCTGGATCGAGGGTGGAGCATTGGCGGATGCCGGCGATGCCGTCGGCACCCTGGCCGCGTGGAAGGACCTTCCCGGTCTTCGAAAGGTGCTGTTGCTGGCTATCGAGGTGGGGGCCGCGGCGGTTGCGATGCAGATAGCCGACGAGCTGGACTAGTGCTCTAAAAGTTCTCAGGAACGCTCTCCGAGGTTCGTTGTGCCTCACTTCGCGCTCCTCCGCGCGATTTCAGACACACGAAGGCCGCAAATTAGGCGTAGGTGTATCCGAGGTCCTCGGTCTTTAAGACCTTGGCCACCTTGATATCGAGGAGCGGCGGAGGCTGTAGCTTCTCGTCGGTGTTGTTGGGCTTCGCGGTCGGATGGTCTTTCTGCCACTTTGACCACAGCCGGTCGACGTTGCAGTGGTGAAGCCAGAAGAGCGGATCCTTCGGTGACGCGGCGGTTTGCATGTCACCGCCGACCGCGACGTGCACGTCGTTGTGCATGAACTCCAGGCGCCTCTGGAAGGCTGCGAAGGTCTTTCGTCTCTTCGTTCCCCGCCAGTCCTCAATGGTGGGAAGATCGTCGTCGCTCCACGAACGGCTGATCTCCCATTTGTTCAGGAGGGCGGGATCCTCGAGTGGGTTGGGGATATTCGGGTTCTCGACCGCGTCCCAGTACGGCAGCGCTACGCCGGGCTCCACGTCTCGTAGTCGTTTCTCGAAGCGTGCAAGGTATTGACGGTGCCACGCCAAGAAGTTCTTTCCCGGCATGAACTGACCGCCGTGGTTCATGGAGTGGACGCGCCAGTCCATTCCCTCCATGGACTCCATGGCCGCCAGATGCACCTCGACGAAGTCGTCGTAATCGGGAGTGCCGGCGTCATTCCGGTGGAGCTTGTTGATCGAGCTGATGAACTTCTGCCACTCGTTTTGTGACAGGTCTTTCTGGTTCTTGCGTACGTGCGCCATGCCGTCCCCCACATCGCTCGGTGTCCTCCAACCTCAACACCCTACGAGTTCCCCCTCAAGGACGGCCTAGGCGGGGGCGATTCCGGCCGAGATAAGTGTTTCGCGAGGTAGGTGAACCCAGTGGTGCCTCTGGTGCAGTGGTGCGTGAACCACTGCACCGCGTGCACCACTGCACCGCGTGCACCACTGCACCCGACGTTGCTACGATCTGGTCGGCGATGGTTACACAGGCTGCAGTTCTTCGATCGAGTAGGCGATCCGCCCTGTTCGTGCTGTTCGTGGGAATGGCAACTGTTGCTGTTACCGCCTTTTTCCTGACAAGGCCATCTCCCGTCGGGCCATTTTCGGGCGGCGATCTGTACGTAGACCGCGAGCTCGGCGTGGAGGTGCCTCATCCAGACGATTGGCACCTTCAGCCTTTCGATGACGATCTCGGGATGGTTCGACACCACGGCTTCGTCCTGTCGAGCGCCCCCCACAATTTCGAGTATCCGAATCTGGGAGGAGGCCGCAGCACCAGCTCGTGGGATATGCGTCGGCTCCCGGCTACCGCCGTCGTCGTGGAGATCTCTCAGGCGGATCGTTTCTCAATCCAGTGTCGGCGGACCACCTCTTTTCCGATGTCGCTTGCCGGGGCGGCGAAGGATCACCCACGGTGGGGTTCGCCGGCGCGGCTCTTTCTCTCGGCCTGCGTTGAAGGCACATCAGGCTTCGGCGTGCACACTTGGATTGGAGAAGCGGCAAGCGATGCCGATACCGACGCTGCATACAAGATCGTCGAGTCGATTCGCCCGGTGTCCTGACCTCCTTTTCGCAGTCCAATTAAGGTGAACGCATGGACTTTCGGTTCTCGGAGGAGCAGCTCGCCTTTTACAAGTCGGTAAAGGATTTCGCTGCAGAGGTAGTTGCTCCGGGGGCCCACGAGCGCGATGTCGAGGGGCGCTTCGACCGGTCGGTGTGGGACGCGGTAGGGGAGTTCGGGGTTTTGGGGTTACCTATCCCCGAGGAGTACGGGGGTTCGGGCGCCGACATCGTCACAACGTGTCTGGCGCTCGAGGCGCTGGCCGAGGGTGGTCACGATGCGGGTCTCGGGCTCTCGGTGGGAGCGCACCTCACGATCGGCACCGTACCCATCTGGCTGCACGGCACCGAGGAGCAGAAACGTCGTTACCTGCCCGACCTATGCAGCGGGAAGGCGATCGGCGCCATGGCTATAACCGAACCGGAGGCGGGATCGGACGCGGCAGCAATCAAGACGCGCGCGCGGCGAGACGGCGACGACTGGGTCATTAACGGCTCCAAGATCTTCATCACGAACGGATCGATCGCCGACTCCGTGATCGTGATCGCGGTGACCGATCCGGAAGCGGGCTCCGGAGGTGGTATCAGCGCGTTCATCGTCGATACCGACAACCCGGGGTTCGTGGCAGAGCGCGACCTCGACAAAATGGGTACGCGCTCGTCACCGTTGTCGTTGCTTCACTTTGACGATTGCAGGGTGTCGAGCGAGGCGATGCTGGGCACCGAGGGCGCGGCCCTGTGGCAGGTCGCCTTCGAGTGCTTCGACTGGGAGCGCTGCGTGATGATTGCTTCCTCCGTCGGAGGCATGAAGGCATCCCTCTCGGCCGCGATCTCGTACGCGCACGAGCGAAAGGCGTTCGGCAAGCCGCTCGCCAAGCATCAGGCGATGCAGCACAAGATCGCAGAGATGAAGGCCAACCTGGACGCGGCCTCGCTGTTGCTTTATCGCGCTGCGTGGATGAAGCAGGAAGGTCTGCCTCATCAGGTCGAGGCGAGCGTCGCAAAGTTCTTCGTCGCCGAGGCCGCGATGAGCAACGCCCTCGAGGCCACGCAGATCTTCGGAGGTTACGGATACATCAAGGAGTATCCGGTCGAGCGCTCGATCCGCGATGCGAAGCTCATCTCTATCGGCGGTGGCACCTCGGAGATACAGAAGATGATCATCGCCTGGGAACTGCTCGGAGGCTGACGC
>JALZEI010000033.1 GCA_030862115.1 Actinomycetota bacterium | reverse complement strand
CACTGCACCGCGTGCACCACTGCACCGCGTGCACCACTGCACCGCGTGCACCACTGCACCGCGTGCACCACTGCACCGCGTGCACCACTGCACCGCGTGCACCACTGCACCGCGTGCACCACTGGCCGCCCCTGGAGGAGCATCGTCGAGGCGGTCTAGGCCGTCGGCGCTCTCCATGTTTGTTCCGGCAGGGCCTTCGGCATGCTTAGGCGCCGGACATATCGTCGGGGCCAAGGCCTTGTGTATGCCGACTCCTGGGGGCACGGTCGGCGGGACGGCCTGGGCCGACAGACCCCCAGCGGGACGGCCTGGGCCACCGAACCCCCGAAGGAGTAGGATTGCTTGTGAAAATTTTCACGAGCTTCGAGGTGGCGCTGTGAGAGCACATTCGGGGCACCGATCCCCGGCTTTTCGAGACCCCTCGAGGTCGGTCGCGCCCCACCCCGTCGGGAGGAAGTAGCGGTGTCCACCGAGTTCGATGTTGCCGTCGTCGGCGGAGGTCCGTCGGGTGCCGCAGTCGCTCATTACCTCGCAACGCGAGGCCACTCCGTTGTCGTGTGCGAAAAGAAAGAGTTCCCCCGCGAGAAGACGTGCGGGGATGGGCTCACTCCCCGGGCGGTCAAAGTCCTCGACGACATGGGGCTCGGAGACGAGCTTGCAACGTGGGAACGCGTGCAAGGGCTCCGCGTTCACGCCGCGGGCCGGACGTTGGAGCTCTCCTTTCCGGAGCTCGACGACTGGGCCGGTTACGGACTGGTGAAACCTCGAAAGGACCTAGACCAGATCGTGCTCGACAACGCCGAGGCCTCGGGAGCCAAAGTGCTGTTCAAGACCCAGGTTGTCGAGCCGCTGTTCGACCGCGGCGTTTGCACCGGCGTGGTGGCCAAGCGCGACGGAGAACTAGAGCACATCAACGCAAAGTGGACCGTGTGCGCGGAGGGAGCAGCAACGAAGTTCGGGCGCGCCCTCGGCCGGGTGCGCGACACCGGCTATCCCATGGGTCTTGCGATCCGGCAGTACTTCAAGTCTCCGATGGAAAGCTCGGGCTGGTTCGAGGCCTATCTCGACGTGCGAAGCGCGGACAGCTCTCTTCCCGGTTACGGCTGGGTGTTCCCCGTCGGTGATGGAACCGTCAACGCAGGCGTCGGCCTTCTGTCGACGTACGGCGGGTGGCGGGAGGTCAACCTGAACGAGCTGCAGCGCAGCTTCATAGGCGGCCTTCCTCAGGAATGGGAGATCAACTACGAAACCGTGTGCTCGAAGCCCCGGGGGGGCCGCCTTTTCATGGGGCTGAGCGTGTGGCCCCCTCACGGCCCCGGCTTCGTTCTCACCGGAGATGCCGCGGGAATGATCAACCCCTGCAACGGGGAGGGCATCGCCTACGGCTACGAGACCGGGCGCATCGCGGGTCGGCATATCGACGAAGCGTTGCGTATGGGGTCGAGTCCGAGTCTGGACGGCTATACCCGAGAACTCGAAGAGACCTACGGCGCTTACTATCGCCTCGGGCGGCGATTTGTGAGGTTGATCGGCTACCCGGCCCTCATGGAGAAGCTCGTGTCCGCCGGGATGCGCTCTAAGAGCGTTATGAGTTTCGCCTTAACGCTTCTTGCAAATCTTGAGGATTCAAAACACGAAGGTGTCGAACAGAAAGGGCTGTGGCTGTTGAAGAAGATCGCGGAGATCAAGCCGTGACCTTGTCCGCTTATCTGCCGATTCTCTTCTTGATCATCCTGTCGACCGCCTTTGCGGTCGCCTCGATGTTCGCGGCGTCGAAGCTGTCTCCTCGCAAGTGGACCGTGGCGAAGCTCGAAGCCTACGAATGCGGCATCGTCCCCGAAACCGAAATGCAAAACGAGCGGTTTCCGGTCAAGTTCTATTTGGTCGCGATGCTCTTCATCATCTTCGACGTCGAAACGGTGTTTTTGTATCCGTGGGCCGTCACTTACGACCGGTTGGCTCTTTTCGGGTTGGCGGAGATGGGCGTGTTCGTAGCGATCCTTCTCGCCGCCTACGTGTACGTCTGGAAACGCGGAGGGCTCGAGTGGGCGGAGTAAGCGACGCGGTGGGCGCGAACTTCGTTACGGCCCAGCTCGACAAACTCGTTAATTGGGCACGTAAGTCGTCGCTGTGGCCGGCGACCTTTGGTCTGGCCTGCTGCGCGATCGAGATGATGGCCACCACCATGCCGCGCCACGACCTGGCACGTTTCGGCATGGAGGCCTTTCGAGCGTCACCGCGTCAGGCGGACCTCATGATCGTTTCCGGGCGCGTGGCGCAGAAGATGGCTCCGGTGCTTCGCCAGATCTACGACCAGATGACCGAGCCGAAGTGGGTCATCTCTATGGGAGCCTGCGCCTCGACGGGAGGCGTATTCAACAACTACGCGCTAATCCAGGGAGTGGACCAGATCGTGCCGGTCGACATCTACGTTCCGGGATGTCCTCCGCGGCCCGAGATGTTGATCGACGGGATCATGTTGCTCCACGAACGCATCACCCGCGGGGAATACGAGGCGGGAAGAGTCACTGCGTGAACCGCGAAACCGTGGCGGCGCAGGACTGGGCGGAGCGCGCGCGAGCACTCCAGCGTGAGGGGTGGGCGCTGGTCGATCTGTGCGGGCTCGATGGCATTGGGTTTGGCGACGACCCCCGCTTCGAGGTGGTCTGCCAGCTCCTCCACATGGACACAAAAAAGCGAGTCACGGTGCACATTGCGGCCGAGGGAGACCCTCCCACGGTTCCGTCCGTTGCCGAGATATGGCCGACCTCAAACTTCATGGAGCGGGAGGCCTACGACATGTTCGGGATCAACTTCGAGGGTCATCCCAACCTCGATCGCATCCTGATGCCCGAGGAGTGGCAGGGGTATCCCCTTCGCAAGGACTACGGCGTAGGCAAGGTCGCCATTGAGTACTTGCCCCAGCCGTTCCTGCAGATCGACGCGCCGGGTCAGTCGCCGAATACCGAGGGGGCCGGTCGCGAGGTCGACGATCTGGGACAGTCCGGCCGCGCCAAGCGGGGACCGGGCAATCCTCCGAGGCCGGACGACCGTAAGGGGGTTCGGTCGTGAGTTCCGCACAAACGGTCATCGAGGACTTCGAGAGAAAAGGACACGGGGCTTTCATCGAGTCGTTCGACCCGAACGACGACCGCATGATCATCAACATGGGACCCGTGCACCCGTCGACCCACGGAGTTCTTCGTCTGCTCCTGGAGCTAGACGGCGAGAGAGTAATGACGTGCAAGCCGATCATCGGCTATCTGCACACCGGGATGGAAAAGGAGTGCGAGGACCAGAACTGGCGCGCCACCGTAACCATCGTGACGCGCATGGACTATCTGGCGCAGTTCCACAACGAGCTCGTCTACTCGCGGGCGGTCGAGCGATTGCTCGATGTCGAGGTCCCTCCCCGTGGTCGATGGATCCGCATGTTGTTCTCCGAGCTCAACCGGCTTAGCTCGCATCTGGTTTGGTTCGGAACGCAGGGACTCGACATGGGAGCCATCTCGGCCATGTTCTACGGTTTTCGCGAGCGGGAGCTCATCACCGACTTCTTCGAGATGGTTACGGGTCTCCGGATGAACAACGGCTACATCATTCCCGGAGGAGTGTGGGAAGACCTCCCGGAGGGGTGGGAGACGGCGATGGCCACCATCGTGGAATCGCTCGAGCCCCGCGTCGACGAGTACGAGGGCTTATTGAGCGAGAACCCGATATTCCTGGAGCGAACGCGGGGTGTCGGGATCATCACCGAAGAACAGGTGGTCGCCACGGGAGCAACCGGTCCGATAGCTCGATCGGCGGGCCACAACTGGGACCTGCGACGCGACCTCCCTTATGACGAGTACGCGGACGTCGACTTCGATGTGCCGCTTGCAACGGAGGGCGATGTCTACGCTCGATACAAGGTCCGCATGGAGGAGATGCGTCAATCCCTGCGGATCTTGCGGCAGGTCGTCAAGGCGATGCCCTCGGGCGACTTCAAGAACATGGATCCAAAGATCATGCCGCCCCCACGCCAGGAGATGAACCGTTCTATGGAGGCGGTGATCCACCACTACAAGCTCGTCACCCAGGGATACGCGGTACCGGCGGGTGAGGTGTATGAGGCGGTCGAGTCGCCGCGGGGAGAGCTCGGCGCGTATGTGGTCTCGGACGGTGGAACGTCTCCGTACAGGGTCCACGTGCGAGACCCCTCTTTCGTGAACCTCCAAGCCTTGGCCGTCATGTCGGTCGGCGGACTTATAGCCGATCTCGTCGCCGTCATCGCGTCCATTGATCCCGTGATGGGAGGCGTCGACCGATGAGCATGCGCCCGCTACACGGCCAGACCGAGTTGCATCGTGTGGGCGCGGAGGACGATCTCGTTCCGCAGGTGCTGACGGGCAAGCTTCGGCGCACGGCTGAAGCAATAGCGGGGCGGTACCCGAATTCGCGCTCGGCGACCCTGCCCCTGTTGTTCCTCGTGCAATCCGTCGAGGGCTACGTTTCGGAGCAGGGGATGCGCGAGGTCGCCGACATCCTGCATCTCACTCCCGCCGAGGTTCTCGCCACGTCGAGCTTCTACACGATGCTCAAAAAGAAGGAGCAGGGCGACTACCTAGTGTCGGTGTGCAGAAACATCTCGTGCACTCACTTGGGCGCACGGAAGATAATCAAGGAGCTTGAGGACCAACTCAATATCGAGGTGGGTGAGACCACGGCCGACGGGAAGGTCACCCTCGAGGCCGCCGAATGTCTCGCCACATGTGACGGCGCTCCGGCCATGCAGATTAACTACGAGGATTTCTACCGAGTGGCGTCCGACGATGTCATCAGGATGGTCGAAACTCTTCGCCGCGGTGACACGGTGACGAGCGTGCGTGGGGAAGCCGTCGGCACATTTAAGGACTGCAGCTATCAAATCGCGACCGTGGGTTTGAGGTCGCCCGGCACTGCCGGCGACTCGGTCGAGGAGACGTTCGGCGGCGAGTCGATGCTCGGTCAAGAGGGACCGGGCTTCCGCCCCAAGGAAGAGGGCGGCGTGGAGGGGCCCGTCGACTTCGGACAACACATTCAGGGGAAGGTCGAAAAGGGTGAGTCCTGGCCGCGCGAGTCCGACCAGGAGAGCGACTGATGGCCGCCGGCGAAGTGCGAGCGGTGACCCGCCGGCTCCGCGAGTATCCGAACGATTCCTGGACGATGGGGCGCGCTCTTCGCGACCATGGTTACGAAGGAGCTCGGAGAGCCGTCACGCAAGTGTCGGCCGACGACCTCATCGAACTAGTGAAGGCATCCGGTTTGCGCGGGCGAGGAGGCGCGGGTTTTCCAACGGGGACGAAGTGGAGCTTTGTCCCTAAAGACGTGTTTCCGAAATACGTCGTCGTCAACCACGACGAGGGCGAGCCCGGAACGTTCAAGGATAGAGAGCTGGCCGAGCTCGACCCTCATCTGTTGATTGAGGGCATCATCATCGCCGCGTGGGCAAACCAGGCGAACAAGGCGTTCATCTATTGCCGCGGCGAGTTCGCCTTGGGCTCGCGGCGCCTGGACACGGCCATCAACGACGCCTACGACCATGGGTTTCTCGGTCGCGGCATCTTCGGCAGCGATTTCGATCTCGACATCGTTCTTCACCGAGGAGCCGGCGCGTACATCTGCGGCGAGGAATCCGCGCTGCTCGATTCTTTAGAAGGACACCGCGGGCAGCCGCGTCTCCGGCCCCCCTTCCCCGCGGTTAAAGGCCTGTACGGCAAACCCACGGTCGTCAACAACACGGAAACGCTGTGTTCACTGCCGCCGATCGTTCTGAACGGCGCCGACTGGTTCCGCCAGTGGGGGACCGAGGATTCTCCCGGCACCAAGGTTTTGTCCGTCTCCGGCCACGTGAACAAGCCGGCCAACTACGAGGTGCCTCTGGGTACCTCGCTTGCCGACGTTCTGGAGCTCGCCGGCGGCATGCGCAACGGCGGGCGAGTGAAGGCGATCATTCCCGGCGGCGCGAGCGCGCCGCTGTTGACGTCGACCGACGTTGCGGTCGACTTCGAGGCGCTCAAGGACGCCGGAACCATGTTGGGATCCGGAGCCATCGTGTTCATGGACGAATCGACCTGCATGGTCCGCAACGCCCTCGTGACTACCGAGTTCTTCGAGCACGAATCGTGCGGCAAGTGCACGCCTTGTCGGGAGGGAACGTGGTGGGCCGTCAAGGTTCTTGAGCGTGTGGAGCATGGCGACGGGCGCCCGGAGGACATGGACCTCCTCCTCGACATCGCCAACGGCATCGACGGTCGCTCCTTCTGTCCTCTCGGCGATGCCGCGTCGTGGGCGTTGAGATCGAACGTGAAGTTGTTCCGCGAGGAATTCGAGCAGCACGTGACGCAAGGACGCTGTCCGTTCGAGGGCGAGCACCTCGCCTACGCCGGCGTCCGCGGAATTGGTCCCGGCGAGGCCGGTATCAACCCGCAACCGTCGGCAGGAATCGGCACCGACGGGAGCGGCGCGCGATGAGCGAACGAAAGACCGTGCGCGTTTCGATCGACGGGCGCGACGCCGAGGTCGAAGAGGGCCGGATGCTCATCGACGTCGCCGAGGAGATGGGGATCTTCGTTCCGCGCTTCTGCTACCACCCCGGCATGAAGTCGGTCGCGGTGTGTCGTATGTGCCTCGTAGCCGTCGAGGGCCAAAAGAAGCTCGTGCCGTCATGCGCCACCCCGGTCGCCGACGAGATGAACGTGAACACCGTCGAGGAGGAGGCGGTGGACGCGCAACGAGGAATGCTCGAGTTCCTGCTCATCAACCATCCGCTCGACTGTCCGATCTGCGATCGGGCGGGGGAGTGCCCCCTACAAGACCAGACGTTCCGCCACGGCCCCGGGGCAACTCGCTACGTCGAACCCAAGCGCACTTATGAGAAACCGATCGACATCTCCAACCTGGTCGTGCTCGATCGTGAGAGGTGCGTATTGTGCTGGCGTTGCGTGCGTTTCGCCGACGAGATCGCCGGCGATCAGTTCATCCAACTGGTCGACCGGGGACCCGGAACGCAGATCCTCACGTTCAAAGACGATCCCTTCGACAGCTATTTCTCGGGCAACACCGTGCAGATCTGCCCCGTTGGAGCACTGACGTCCAAGCCCTACCGGTTCGTCTCGCGTCCGTGGAACCTCAAGTCCGCTCCCAGCGTGTGCTCCTACTGCGCGGTCGGCTGTCCGGTCAGCAACGAGTCTCGCTCCGGAAAGTTGGTGCGCGTCCAGGCGCTTCCCAACGAGAACGTCAACGATTTCTGGGTCTGCGACAAGGGGCGTTACGGCTATCACTTTGTCGACTCCGAGGAGCGATTGAGCTCCCCCTTGGTGCGCGGCGACAACGACGAGTTCGAGTTGACGAGTTGGGGTCGGGCTCTCGAGGAGGTCGCGAGCAAACTCTCCGACGGGGACCGTGTCGGAGTAATCGCGGGGGGTCACTTGACGACGGAGGATGCCTTCGCCATCGGACGCCTCGCGCGCAAGACGATCAAGACGACGCACGTCGACTCGAGGATTCAAGACGCGGGAGCGCCCTACGACATGTTCCTCGAGCTCGGGGTCGCCGGCTCGACGGCAACGCTCAACGATCTCGAGACCGCATCGAGCATCGTGTGGATCGGGCCGGACCCCAAGGAAACCTTGCCGGTCCTGTATCTGCGCTTGCGAAAGGCCGTTCTCGATCTCGACGCACAGCTGGCGGTCGTGTCCCCGCGGCGCATCTCTCTCGACTACATGGCCAACCACATCGTCCGCACCGATCCCGAGGGGATCGAGCAGTCGGTGAGCTCACTCGAGGACGGCGGCTTCGAACTCGGAGACAACCCCGTCGTTTGCTGGGGACCGGCCTTCGCCGGACGGGATGAGGCGCCGGGGGCGAGCGCGGCGATCGCCCTTGCTCGCAGTACCGGCGCCAAGGTGCTCGTCTGTCCACCACACGCGGGATCGCAGAGCATGGTCGACATGGGAGTGCTTCCCTCCTTGCAAGCCGGTTACAAGGTCGCTCCGGAGGGAGGACGCGACACGAGGGCGATCTTGGAGACCGCGGCGAACGGGGAGCTAGACGCGTTGCTGATCTTCGGAGCGGAGCTCGTCTCGGATTTCCCCGACGCGGGACTAGTCGAGCGCGCGCTGCAGGCGACCTACAGCGTCGTTGTTGAACTTCTCCCGACTGACACCGTCGCGTACGCAAACGTCGTGTTGCCGAGTACCGCGTACGCGGAACGCGAAGGAACCTTTACGAACCTTGAGCGGCGCCTGCAGAAGCTAGAACCCTCCGTGCCTCCGCCCGGATCCGCGTCCGACCCGTGGCGCATCTGCGGGCGTCTTGCGGCCGCTCTCGGCGACAAGTGGGGGTGGAACTCGTGCGACGACCTGTGGGCCGCCCTTCGCAAGGAGGTTCCGACGTACGCGGACGTCGACCTGACCGCGATCTCGCAACCCGCGCCCGTGCCCCGACCCGAGTACGGGGCGGGGTGGCAAGGAGATCCCGACTACAAACACCCCTCGGTGGCGGGACCCGGCGGTCAGTACCCGAAGGGTTTCCGCGCAGGAGCCCCCTTTCAGACGGGCCAGAACTGGCCGCTGTCGTGGGAGCTCCGTGCCTTCGAGGCGCGGCAACGGCCCGGCTTCATCCCGTCGGTAAACGGTAACGGCGCCGCCCCCCCCGCCGACGGGGGCCCCGAGGTGACCTCGAGCGGTGGAGTGCCCGAGTCCTCAGAAGAGCGAGCGTCCAACTCCTTCACGTTACTGGCGGGCCGACTGATTTACGACGAGGGCTCGATGCTGTCGAAGACCGCCGCGCTCCGCGCCATAGCGGCCCGGCCCTTCGTCGAGATCTCCGAGGGCGACGCCGCGCGACTGGAGCTTCAACAGGGTGAGGATGCGCTCGTATCGGCAAACGGCTTCGAGGCGCGCCTGCGCGTGGTCGTGTCAGACATCGCCGATGGATGCGTGTTCGTCCCCTACGACCAACAGGGACTGCGCGCCAACCGGCTCATGTCGGGCGTGAATCCGACAGTCGAGGTGGCCAAGGCGTGAACTGGTTGCTCGACTTCATCGGCGAAGACGTGATCACGGCGGTAATAAAGGTGGTCGCCGCGTTCCTGGCTCTGTTGATCACGACGATCATCGTCGTGTGGGCGGAGCGCAAGGTCATCGCCGATATGCAGTCGCGGGTTGGGCCCAATCGCTGGGGGCCGTTTGGTCTTCTACAAACCCTTGCCGACGGGATAAAGCTGTTCTTCAAAGAGGACTTCCGCCCGGCTAACGCCGACCGGTGGACCTACGCGCTGGCCCCGATCATGGCGATGGTGCCGGCCTTCCTCGCGTTCGCCGTCATCCCGGTCGGCGACCACGTCACCGTCGGTGACCGCCAAGTCGACCTGGTTGTGACAGACCTCAACATCGGGATTCTTTATTTCCTCGCCATGGGATCGCTCGGGGTCTACGGCGTCGTCCTTGCGGGATGGGCCTCGGGCTCGAAGTACCCATTGCTCGGCGGGGTTCGCTCGACGGCGCAAATGATCTCTTACGAGATCGCCATGGGGCTGTCGCTCGTCCCCGTGGTGCTCATGGCCGGAAGTCTCTCGATCGGCGAGATCGTTATCCAGCAGGCGGGAAGCGTAAGCGAGGTCACTTTCTTCGACGGAATTCCCTTGCTCGAGCAGATAGCGGACGTTTTTGAGTTCGCGCCGAACTGGTTTATCTGGTCGCAGTGGCCGGCGTTCGCGATCTTCATGATCGCCGGCATCGCCGAGACCAACCGGGCTCCGTTCGACCTCCCCGAAGCCGAAAGCGAACTGGTCGCCGGCTATCACACCGAGTACTCGGGAATCCGCTTCGCCATGTTCTTTCTCGGCGAGTACATCCACGTTGTCGTGGTCTCGGCGTTTGCTGTCACCCTGTTCTTCGGTGGGTGGCACGGCCCGGTCTTCGGCTTCCTACCGTGGATCTGGCCTCTCTTTTGGTTCACGTTGAAGACCGGGATTGGGGTGTATCTCTTCGTGTGGCTTCGCGCCACGCTGCCGCGCCTTCGTTACGACCGCCTGATGTGGTTGGGCTGGAAGCGCCTGATTCCCGGCGCCTTGGTTTGGATCATGGTCACCGCCGTGGTGAACACCGACGGCGTGTCGCGCAATGTTCGTCTCGCGGTATTCGCCTTTCTGTTCGTGGCGATCCTTTTCTGGGTGGGCCGGGGTGACCCGCGCCTCGCGGAATCCGTAACTCCTCGCAAGGAGGTGGCTCGTGGCGCTGCCTGAGGTGTTGAAAGGCATGGGGATCGTCATAAAGAACGTGTTCAAGCGAAAGGACACGCTCGGTTATCCGGAGGTCCGACGCCTTCCCTTCCCTCGCTATAAGGGACGGCACATTCTCGATCGCCATCCCGACGGACTCGAGAAGTGCATCGGCTGCGAGCTGTGCGCGGGAGCCTGTCCCGCCGACGCCATCTACGTCGTTGCGGCCGAGAACACTCCCGAGGCGCGCTTCTCGCCGGGCGAGCGGTACGCGCAGATCTATCAGATCAACTTCCTGCGCTGCATCTTCTGCGGGCTGTGCGTTGAAGCGTGTCCTACACAAGCGCTTCTGATGACCACCGAGTACGAGCTATCGGGTGACTCCCGGGAGGGCCTGATCTACACGAAGGATCAACTGATCGTGGACACGCCGATCGAGCGTCACTGGAAAACGAAGGCTGAGATCCCGGCAGGTGAAAGTCTCGGAGTAGACACATGAGCATCGACGTCGTCGTCTTTGGGGTGATGTTCGTTGTTGCCCTCGGTTGTTCGATGGCGATGCTTTTTGCGCGTTCACCGGTTCATATCGCACTCTTTTTGGTTGGTACGCAGATCGCGCTGGCTCTGGGGTTCCTTCTTCAGGGAGCGTTTTTTGTTGCTGCGGTGCAGGTCATCCTCTATGCCGGGGCGATCATGGTGCTGTTCCTGTTCGTCATCATGCTGCTCGGAGTCGACCGGCGCGAGATCATCGCGGAACCGTTCTCCGGTCAGCGTCCTTTTGCGACCGCTTTGGGCTTGCTGCTCGCCGCCGAGATCTCCTACGTCGCCATCCGCGGCGCGGACCTCGTCGCCGTCAGAGGCCCGGGGGCCGAGGCGCTCGAGGACCTGAACCAGAGCCCCGGCAACGTCGAGTCGGTGGCGCGCGTGCTGTTCAGCGACTACCTGCTGCCTTTTGAGGTGACCTCGATTCTGCTGGTCGCCGCGATCGTCGGCGTCATGGTCTTGACGAGGCGCATCTCGGGGCTGGGCGCGGGGGCACCGGTCGGTACCGCCGACGCGCGTTCCGAGTCGGGGACCGTGGACGGGCAGCACCCCGAGGGGATTACCGCGTGACCAGCGTTCCTCCGGAGTACTTCTTGGTTCTGGCGGGATTGATGTTCGCCATTGGCGTGGTCGGGGCACTCCTGCGACGCAACGCGATCGTGATCTTCATGTTCATCGAGCTCATGCTCAACGCGGTGAATCTCGCGTTCATCACGTTTGCTCG
>JALZEI010000026.1 GCA_030862115.1 Actinomycetota bacterium | reverse complement strand
TACGGGTCAGATTCTGAAAGCCGGCCAGAAGGTCCTCGAAGCTCGAGGCATCGAGATTCTCGGTGGCGGGAAGATCGTCGCCGGCCGAGAAGGCCCGCCCGGCGCCCGTGACGACGACCCCGGCCCCATCCCTCGCCGCGGCCTCGAGCCGCTTGCCCAGCTCGGACAGCATTTCGGGCGTCAGGGCATTCAGCTTGTCGGGCCTGTTGATCGTGACGATCGCGGCTCCGCCGGCGAAGGACCGCTCTATCACTGGCATGACCCGACGTTATCCGCACCCCCGACGGAATGGCTTCGCCGGCACTTTCGGCTCGTCCTGTGAGGGCGGATTAGGGCGGTGAGGGCAGGGATAAGCGCCCCACCGGCGAAATACAGGTCATGAAAACTTCTAGGAAATACCTCATCCTTGCTTTGATCGCGGTCTTCGTGATGGCCCTGATCCCTGCCGGCTATACCGATACGAACCGCCTGATGCTCGTCCGCGTCTACGTGGATTCACCTCAAGACGCGGCGTACCTCATGAACAACTTCGACGAGAGCCACAACCACTCGGCCAGCGAGATCGAGCTGGTGCTGTGGCCTGGTGACAGGGCCGAGCTCGACGCCCTCGGTTACACCTACGACGTCGTGGCCGCCGACCTGCTGGCCCGCGATGCTCGCCTCGAGGAAAACGCCGCGACCGGACTTCTTCCCATACCCGGCCCAGACCGGGAGGACTACCGCAGGCTCTCGGACTACAACTCCGAGCTCAAGGCGCTGGCCAAGAAGAACCCCAAGCTCGTCAAACTCTTCGAGATGAAGCGCAAATCGCTGGAGGGTCGCAAGATCTTGGGCGTCGAAATTGCCGCCAACGTCAAGAACACCAAAGACGGCCGCCCGATCTTCTACATGGACGCCGTTCACCACGCCCGGGAGTGGCCCGCCAGCGAGTACAGCCAGCTGTTCATCTACCACCTGGTCGAGGGTTTCGGAAAAGACAAAGAGATCACCTCGCTACTCAAGAAGCTGCGCGTGATCATCGTCCCGATCGTGAACGTTGACGGATTCCACTACACCAGGGAGACGCCTCTCTCCAGCACCCAGCAGCTGCGCAATTCAACGAGCCTAATGGGACTGGGTCCCGTCGGACTCGAGGGCTACTGGCGTAAGAACCGGCGCTCGCTGACCGGCGTAACGAACCCCGCGACCGAGAACAACCCCGACGCGTACGGGATCGACAACAACAGAAACTACGCGTACCTCTGGGGAGACAGCGACGGCGGATCGTCCGGCGACTACTGGAACAACACCTATCGAGGCGCCGCTCCCTTCTCGGAGCCCGAGACGAGGAACGTCCGGGATATCGTCCTCAGCCGCCTGCCGACGGGCATCATCACCAACCACACCTACCAGGCGTCGGTCCTACGCGCGGGCGGCGGTAACGCTCCTGAGGATGGGATCTTGATGCGACTGGGTCAGAAGATGGCCGATGTCCTGAAGTATCAGAACGCGCCCTCGGTCGGTTACCCGACGACGGGTACCACCGACGACTGGGCCTACGCGGCAATGAGTGCACTCGGCTTCACGATCGAGCACGGCCGACTCGGTTTCCACCCGCCCTACGCCAACGAGGTGGGCGCTTTCTGGAAGGAGCACATGAAGGCCTTCACGATCATGGCCAAGGCGTCGCTCGACAAGAAGTACCACTCGGTGCTGAAGGGCCGCGTGGCGGGAAGCGGTCCCGCGAAGCTGACGGTGACCAAGAGCTTCAAGACGCCGCTGTCGCCCGGTAACCCCACCGGCAAGAAGGCGTGGCCCGAGAAGATCCACTCGAGCATCGTCACGAACAAGAACGGCTCGTTCGAGTGGCACCTCACCCCGTCGAGTCGTCCCTACGAGAAGAAGGACGAGGCCTACACCCTCACCATCTCGCGGGGCTCCAACAAGAAGACGATGAAGGTGTTCGTCGATAGGGGACAGGTCAAGAACCTGGGGACCATCCGGCTGTAGCCAGCCCGTCTACTAAAAAGGCCCGGCATTTACTTGCCGGGCCTTTCTTTTGCAGCCGGCCGGCCCGTCGGGCCCCCCCGGTCTTTCTTTGGAGCCAGATGTGCGCTGAGCGTTTGTTTGGCTCCAAAGAAACAAGTTTGCCCTACGACTGAACGCGGATCTCTTCCCAATCCGTATTGGGTGCGGCGATCTTGAGGTGGAGAGTGGTCGTCGCGGCGTCGTAGAAGTATCCGGACTCCG
>JALZEI010000282.1 GCA_030862115.1 Actinomycetota bacterium | reverse complement strand
GCGGAGTTCACGTTCAACGTGAAGGCGTTCTCGCTGCTCACGCAGCACCCGACGAAGGCCGACGCGCTCTACAAGGACCTGCCGCGTCCGGAGGGAAAGAAGAACGTCTACCCCGACGACCTCGACCCGAAGACGATCGACGAGGTCTGGGACAGGTTCCTCTCGGCGCTGGAGCCGCTGCGGGCGGCGGGGAAGCTCGGGGCGCTGCTCTTCCAGTTCCCGCCGTGGTTCGTGATAGCGCGGAAGAACAAGGACTACATCCTGGAATGCGCGAAACGCGCGGCGCCGTTCCAGATCGCGGTCGAGCTACGCCACAAGTCGTGGATGACGGACGACAACCAGAAGGAGACGCTCGACTTCCTGGAGGGACACGGGCTCCCGTACGTGTGCGTCGACATGCCGCAGGGCTTCAAGAGCTCGCTCCCGCCGGTCGTCGCGGCGACCGCGGACCTGGCGATGGTCCGCTTCCACGGCCACAACAAGGAGGACTGGGAGAGCGGCTCGGTGCAGAAACGCTTCAAGTACCTGTACTCGGAAGAGGAGCTGAAGGCCTGGGCGCCGAAGATCGAGGACCTCGCAAGCGAGGCGAAGCAGACCCACGTGCTGATGAACAACTGCTACAGAAGCTATGCGCAAAGGAATGCGAGGGAGCTGGCGAAGTTGCTGACGGAAAGTGACGCGAGGTGAAGATGCCTGCAGCCATGCGGAGCGCTGCAATTGCGGGCCTGGTATTCGGTCTTGCGATGGGATTGGTGCTAGGTGCCATGTCGCGGAGCATCGCGGTCGCGATCATGGCCGGTCTCGTGGGTGGCGTCTTGTTCGGTATCGCGATTGCCGGATTCTCGGGTCGACAAACCAAGAAATTCGAGGCACAGGACCCCACGGTCGTACCGGGGGAAGTAGTCTTGAAGCGAGGGCCCGCCAACCACTTTCGTAGTGGAGAAGCGGTCGGCGGTTATCTGTACCTGACGAATACCCAACTTCTTTTTCAGTCTCATAGTTTCAACATTCAGAACCACCGACAGTCAGTCCCGCTTGACTCGATAACCGGCGTGCGACCGCGGATGACCTGGTTCCTTATCCCGAATGGACTACGTGTCACATCGTCAGCGGGCGTCGACAAATTCGTTGTGGACGACCGCGACGGTTGGGTACAGGCGATCTCAGCTGCTCGTGGGACCCACGAACAGGGCTAGTAAGTCGTTTCCAGGAATTGATCACCTTGCTGCGTGTTCTGTTCGGGTTCTTCCCGATCGAGCTACCCGGCCCTGCGCGACGCTATTCCGCTGCCTGTTGGCGAAGGATGCGCATGAATGTTCGATCCGAATCCTTGTTCGCCCAGGTTGCCTTTATGTGCTCCTCGATGTTTGGGACATCTTCGAGCACCGTGCTTGGCCAGAGATTGGCGTTGTACTCGACTACGCGCAACATGTTGTCAACATCGAACACTCTTCCCGTGCCGCGGGCTTTGACGAGGGCAACGGGTTTTTCTTCACGGATCCGAAGCCCCAACTCGAACAGCACATTGGGGTTGTGCTCGGTGAGGTCGCATAACACGAGGTCGGCTTCTAGGAGGTCATTCACGATCGTCGATTGAATAATGTCGCTGCCCTGACGCATCGCTGTGCGCACGAGGAAGCCTGCATTCTTAGCGGCGGGAGTGAAAATCTGCTCGAGTACCTCATCGAAGAAGCCGGGAGAGTGCGAATCGTCTCGCTCCGTGAATGGCATGACAACGAAGCAAACGGGCGCATCGTCAGCTCCCTCGGGAGCGTCGACAGTAACGGTGTCGCTCGCGCGCCCGTCGTCGGTCGCATCTCTCGGAGCTTCCGCAATCGAGTCGCGAACATGGCGCTTGCTCGACCCTGAAAGCGCCTGCTTAACGTCAAAGTTCTGCGCGATGCCGACGAACTTGCAGTTCTTTGTGAAGAGATCAACGAACTCGTCGTGCTGGTCCTCGGGAATGTTGAACTGTGATACAAGAGTGTTCGACAAGAACTGCCGCTCCGGGAGATTGTTGCCTCGGTAGTACTCCAGGACTTGTCGGAAGGCAGGAACGTTGAGGAACGCCTTGACCCACGCGTCTCGCTCTTCTTCCTTGTTGGCCGGATAGACGGCTTGTCGTCCAAGGGGGGTTAACGAGATCTGGCTCGTCTCCCGCGTTCCTTCTGTAAGCCCGTACGCTCGAGATGAGGCCGTGACGTAGAAGAAATTCCCCGACTTCGGACCCAGGTCTAGTGCGCGCGCTACCTCCTCGGTGCTCCAAGGGTTGCCTGCGTTGTGCTGCTTGATTGCCTGCGGGACCCGGAGCGCGTTCTCCAGGGTGCGCCGTGGGAAGAGCCTCTCAACGGGCATGTCATCCTCCGAAAGTTGCCGTCTAGGCTCCCAATCCTACTGACCTGGTCACAAATGCACGAGCGGTGTTAGCACCGCTCAAGGGACCCAAGCTCGCGGGACGAACGCTAGCTAGTCCTGATAAATATCGCTCGTCGCTCAGAAATGACCTGACCTTCTATGTTGTCAAGCGGCCCGGATCGAGGCCTCGGCCTCGGTCATGAGCTGGCGGAAGACGACGTTGGATAGTTGCCGCTTGAGACAGCGCATCGCCTCCTTGTCCGACTTGCCTG
>JALZEI010000252.1 GCA_030862115.1 Actinomycetota bacterium | reverse complement strand
TGCTTCATGAATTGGCCAAAGGAAGCTGGTACGGCGAGGAAGAACGATGGTCGGAAATTCGGGCGGCCACCGATTGTAGCGGGGATCTGGCACCACGTGACGCCCAGTAGTTGTCGTTAAGCAGTTCGTCCTCGGAAGCGGAATCCGTTAATAGTGGTCGTGATGAACGCGAACGGCCTTTCGATCGATCTCACATCGCTGGCAGTCGTGGAATGTCAGGGAATGTCAAACACGCGTTCATGAACGAGAAGTTGTTTTGCGGAGCACAAGGACTCGTCCCGAACCATCCCGACTCAACCCGAACTGTGCGGCGGGCGTGGGACTCGAACCCACAAGTCCTTGCGGACAACGGTTTTAAAGCCCGCGGATCACGTTCCCTCGCGGTTCCCACCTCTCCCTCGTGGTCCTTCCCGCTCCGTTCATTGCTGGGTAGTCCCCTCCTGATCCGTGCTTGTGCCTCCTCGTCACCCGGAAGGAATGGCACCAGAATGGTAAAGAGCAACAACCCAATGGGGTCATTTCTGCAACAGTTGGAGATCCAAAATCGTCGCTCTGAACGCCACCGATGTTCGCGACTACAGTGCGAAGGCCGAGGAATATCTAGAAGCTGCTGAGGACGCTCCCGCGGCCATACATGCTGGTATCAACGCTGCGGATGCAATCACAGGTGCCCTCCGAGCCAACCGGCAACCAGCAGCGTCGTCGGCCGGCTGAGCAAGGGCTTCAACCCAGGAGCCCAAGTTGGGCGGCGACGCCTGTTGCATCGAAGTAGTTCCGCTCCTCGAGGATCAGCCCGTCGGTGCCCACGGTGAGTACGGAACACGACTCGTACGCGATGGGCTTTCCCGTCGCGGGGACGGTGCCGTCCGGCATCTCGAGGGGACCGTCGTTCACTGCCTTCACGTCGATCTCCATCACCACCGCGTCACCAACGTGGATTGCGGGGTGTAAGAGTCGCCAGCGCATGTCGGAGAAGGCCTGCTGGACGTTCTCCTGCAGCGCCTTGATGGCCTCGCGCCCCTTCGTGGGCTCCGGGAAGAAGGGTTCGAAGATCAAGGCATCCTCCGAGAAGAGGGCTACCCAGCCGTCAAGGTCGCGGCGGTTGAAGGCGTCCACGTACTCGCGTGCGAGCTCGGCTCCAGTCACTGCCAACTCCTCTTCACCCCGTCGGCGTACCCGCTCTCGGGCTCCCAGGCCAGGTGCCAGCCTGGTCCGATAGTGGAGGGTCACGCCCGGACCGTCGATACCAACAACCTGGTATTTCGCCTTGTGCCCGTGAGAGGCGTACCGTGGGCGGAGGTGGGAGCGGGGTGACGGCACACACGAAGGAACGAGCACTGGAGCGCATCCAGGCCCTGTCGGGCTGTGGCCTGGACGTGCAGTCCTTCTTCGACGAGGCGACCGAGGCCCTCTCGGCAGCAGTGCCGAACAACGGCGGGACCGGCATCAACCCGTTCTGGTACACGCTGGACCCTGCGTCGATGCTGATCACCAGCATGGTCGGGATCTGTGACATGCCCATCGAGGACGTGATCCAGTTCGAGTACGTGGATGACGACTTCAACAAAGCCGTGGACGTGGGCCGCAACCCCCAGGGGATCCAGACGCTGAAGGAGGCGACCGGGGGCGACCCGAGCCGCAGCCGGACCTACCGCGAGTACATGCAGCCGTTGGGCATCGAGCAGGAGGCGCTCGTCGCGCTGCGGACACGCAGGGGTGATAACTGGGGCACCGTTCGCCTTGTGCGGGCGAGGAGCCAGGAAGAGTTCAGCGAGGACGACCTCGACTTCCTGCGAGTCCTGTCACCCCATCTGGCAGAGGGTGCACGCCGGGGATTGTTGACCGGCGAGGCCACCGAGCCCGAGGGGCCGGACGCGCCCGGCCTCGTTGTGCTCGCCGAGGACTACAGCGTCCTGTGGATGACACCAGCCGGCGAGGAGCTGCTGGAGGAGCTGGGCGGTGAGGTGGTCGGAGGCGGCCCGCTCCCTACTGCGGTGCTTTCGGTAGCTGCCCAGGCGATGGCGATTGCCGGAGGCGACGAACCGCCGGACGGGGTGGCTATGGCCCGCGTGCGCAGCCAACGCGGTCGATGGTTCGCCCTGCACGGGGCAGCGCTGGCGACGACCGGCAGATGGCAGGCACCTGTCATCATCGAGCCGGACCGGCCGGCGCGAATCGCCCCCCTGCTGATGGCGCTGTTCGGGCTGACCCCGCGCGAGCAGGAGATCACCCGGTACGTCCTGCAGGGCGACTCCACTGCAAGAATCGCCGCCGACCTCCACCTCTCCCCCCACACCGTCCAGCAGCACCTCAAGGGCATCTTCGAGAAAACCGGCGTCCGCAGCCGTCGTGGCCTCGTCGCCAAGGTGTTCGCCACCCACTACGACCCGCGCGTTCGGGACAACGACCACCGCCAGCACAACGACAAACTCATCCGCGGCGGCCCGTTCCCACACAGGAAATCCAACGGGGACCGGACCTAGCTGACGGGAACGTCAAGAGAATGTCACGATTACCGCCGACTCATGGCAGGAGGGTGGCTTCTCCGTCTTTGCGATAGAGAAAGGAGACCGTCATGGACGCCAATGTTGTTGCCATCGTGGGCATCGGCCGTACTCTTCCGCCATGCGACCCGTTCGGTATTCCATCAACGTCACATCGGACGGGTGCTGCGATCATCGTGCATTTTCGCCGAACGAAGACTTGCATCGTCACGCGGCCGAGAACCTCGCGCAGGCCGCGGCCCTCCTCTTTGGCCGGGTGACCTACGAATGATGGAGGCAGGGTGGGGGATGATTGCGTTCCTCCTGTTGATAGGGGCGGTGGTAGGCGCGGCGGTGCTCGCGTGAGGAAGTTCGGGCGTGAGAGCGGCGGCAAGGGATTTCGTGACGATGACCCGTTGTCCATCCTGAAGGAGCGTTACGCGCGCGGTGACATAGATCACGAGGAGTTCGAGGAGCGCCGCCGGGTGCTGCAGCAGTGACGGAGTCGGACGGGCTTGCGGCGAGGCATCGCGTCGCGCGGGCTGTCGCCGGCGGGCTCTTCTTGGCGCCCGCGCCGATGTTGTGGGCTCGTCCGCTCCTGCGTCCCCTGGCGATAGGCGCTACATGGTTCGGCGTCTCGCATTTGGTCGCGGCCGCGACCGCTTATGACGGCTGTCCTGAAATCGGCGCGATCGCCAGCGTCGTTCGCGGCGAGGACGTCGTTACCGGCTGCGGGCCCTGGGGCGTTCTCGACCGCTGGATCGATCGGCTCGTATCGGAATGATCGAGCGCTCCGACGTCGGCTACGCCCAGTCGGGGGACGTCTCGGTCGCCTACCGCGTCATGGGCAGCGGGTCGCGCGACATCCTCTTGGTCCTTCCGTGGCTGTCGAACCTCGATGTTCTAGATGCGTATCCGCCGGTGAGGGACGCCCTGGACAGTCTCGCGAAGATCGGACGCTTGATCCTCTTCGACCGGCGCGGCTCGGGCCTGTCTGATCGGCTGTGTGGCCCGGCGACGCTCGAAGAGGGGCTGGACGACGTGGTGACGGTGCTCGACGCCGTTGGTGCCGACCGTCCCGCGGTGTTCGGTATCCATGAAGCTGGCTCGCTGTGCATGATGCTCGCCGCCACCCATCCAGATCGTCTCTCTCACCTCGTCCTCTACGGCACGTTCGCCACCACGATGTGGCAGCCCGACTACCCGTGGGGCCAGAAGCCGGATGAGCGCGCGGCCCAGGTCGAGGCTGTGGTCGAGAACTGGGGGCAGCCCCTGATGCAGGAGTGGATGAATCCGTCGGTCGCAGACGACGAGGAGTTCCTCGCATGGGCGCGCCGGTGGCAGCGGGATTCGCTGAGCCGGGACGCAGTACCCGCGTTCTTCGAGATCTTGACCCACACCGACGTCCGGCATGTCCTCGGATCGATCCGGGTTCCGACGCTGATCCTGCACCGAACCGCGAATCCAGGCGTCCCCATCGGCAACGCGCGTTACCTGAACGACCACATCCCGGAGTCCCGCCTCGTAGAACTGGACGGGGAGGACTATCTCCCATTCTTCGGGGATTGGGATGCGGTCTTCGGCGAGGTCGAGGAATTCATCACCGGCAGTCGAAGTCCGCACGATTCGCAGCGGATGCTCGCGACGATCCTGTTCTGTGACGTGGTGGACTCAACTCGGCTCGCGAACGACATCGGCGACATGCGTTGGCGGGTGTTGCTCGATCGGCTCGATGAGGTTGTGGAAGCGCGGGTGACAAGCTGCGGGGGCCGCGTCGTAAAGCGACTTGGCGACGGCTACCTCGCGACCTTCGATCGCCCTGCACGTGGGATCCGGGCGGCCACGCTCATTCGGGATGATGCGGCACAGGAGGCCGCCGCAATGCGGTTCGCGCTTCATACCGGCGAGGTCGAAGTGCGTGGGGACGATATCGGCGGCATAGCTGTTCATATCGCGGCGCGTGTCCTGAAGAAGTCAGAAGCGGGGGAGGTCCTCGTGTCGCAGGCGATCCCGCCATTGATCGCGGGGTCCGGATTGCGGTTCGAAGACCGAGGCCGCCATGAGCTTGAGGGGATCGACGGAGAATGGTCTCTGTTCCGCCTCGACGAGCGATAGCGCGCCGCCCGATCCCCGCTCGAACATCGAGCCTCGCCCGAAAGGTCATGATCGAGCCCGGTGATTCTCGCTGCGCTGCGACCTGGGTCGATGGGACCTCCGACCCCTACGCTTTCTGAATTGAATGTAAGGAGGCTGTGATGGGTGAGGCGAGAGAAGTCGCGGAAAAGCTAGAGCTGCTGACCCAACTTGAAATGCTCCCTTACAGCGTGTCCGGACGAAGTCGAGTCGACGCAGCCGCTTGCGTCGGCGGAGCGAGTCGGCCTCTTTGCCTACGACGGACTCGTAGTAGATAATTCCCGGTGTGGCACGAAACGTGACCTAACGAAAGTTCTCGGCTCACTAGAGGCCGAGGTAATGCAGGCCGGTCGTTGGCCTACCCGTGATGATCCTCATGATGTTGCGTTCGGCGTTCAGCTACCGGCGCTCCTTCGAGCTCTACTTCCCACAGCGGGAGGGCGATGGCGCCTAAGCGTTGGCGTTCGTCGGCTCGGGCTGTCGGGCGTCCGACGACGCTGTCCCGTTTAGCAATCGCCACCATCACGAGCTTGGGACCGCGAGGGGACCGCGGCTCAGCACAATTCTCGGCAATCGACGGCTCTCTGCAGAGACGGCAAATCAGGCGGTTGAACTGCGTAAACTCGGATTTGCCCTGGTCACGCGATTGTGTGAGTCCTCACTTACAACGCAGGGGACGGCGGTTCGCACCCGTCACCGCCCACAAGACCAAGTAGCCGTCCGGTCGATCAGCAGCTACCGTTCTGCGATCCCGGCATCCGATCTTAAGGAATCGGAGCCAACGGCACGGAGACCAACGGGATCCGATGAGAAGATCGTGCAGGTCGCCGAGTGGAAATGGAACAGGGCCCCTGAGGGGGCCCTGTTCCCAGACAGCGACGCCTCGAGCTATTCCTGCGTCTGCGGATTCAAGTGGTCTACAGAGCGATTCCCGAACTTGCCGATATTGGCCCGAAACACGACCAGGCCCCTTGCGGAGTCGGGATTGTGCACCCCATCCGAGGCGTAGATCGGAACGCCCGGCCCCCTGCGGAAGTTCGGTCCGACATACGAGTACGCGGACCAGTTATCGGAGCCAAGTGGGCCATCCGGAGCCATGTCGTAATAGGCGATCTCTTTGAGACGCGCCGGCTTGGTGAAGTTGATCACGTCAACGCCACCCATGTACCACGCGTTGACCAGCAGATCCTTCTTCGTGTTGGTGATCGGCAGTCCCATGTGAGCGGAGCAATAGGCGCCCGGCTCCGGCCGCACGTCCCCCACCTGGAACTCGCTTACGAAGCTCCCGGACCCGCCGCGAACGAAGAACATCCGCCCGGTCTTGTGGGTTCCACCCGCCGGGTTCCACTCGCGTGGCTGATACTCGGTCTCGGGCGGGCAACCGTCGCCGAACGATTCATCGATCCAGTTGACGACGCTGGCATCGTTGCTGAAGGTCGCCGAGTGGAAGAAGTCGACGGCTCCGGGGATGTCGCCGCTTCCGCCCGACGTTACCTCGTCATCGGAAACCCAGACCGGGTTCGCCGTGTCCGGGATCCCGTTCTCGTCGATCCTCCAGAGCTGTCCCTGCTCCGCGCAGGCGCCGGCCGCCAGACCGCTCTTGACGTGTACCGAGATGTCGTGGCATGCCCGCGCTGCGGTTTCCAGCACTCCCGGAGCGACGAGCCCACGCTCGGTCCAATCGATCTGGTTGTCAGGGTCGTTGGGATAGTTGATCGGAGGCTCCGCGATCTCCTGGGCCGCCGAGGGATTGTTGAGGGGGACCTCTAGGACCTGGATCACCCCGTGAAGAGGATCCCGTCCCGCCGCGGGACCTCTGGTCTCACCGCAGGTCGGTCCCGGCCGCAGTGGGTAGGAAGACACGTACACGAGGAGCCGCCCCTCGTCGGCCTCCCCCGGCCACAACGTGATCGTGTGCGCGCCGCAGTCCGTGTACACCGCGGCGACCTGCTCGACCGTAGCGAACGGGTTGGCCGGGTTGTCGCTCATCTCGAAGATCCGTACGCCCTCCCAGCCGTCCGGGTCGTCGTGCTGCGCCGAGCGCGGCGCGCCGCACTCGGAACTTTCCATCGTGCGGTCCACCGCCAGGAGCATCAGGTCGGCGATCCCGTTCCCATTGCGGTCCCACACGATCGGATCGTTCTGGAGCCCGTCACACACGACGTTCTTTACCAGCTGCGGATTCGCCGGGTTGGAGATGTCGAAGATGCGGACGCCGCCGACGGCCGCGTCGTTGCGGTAGTAACCGATGAAGGCATGATCGCCCCAGAAAGCGAGATCCGTATTGATGCTCGCGTTGGGCGAGGTTGAGACCACGTTCATATTCCTGTGTTGGTCGCCGTTGTGCGTCGCCTGCGCCGGTATGCCCCCGGTCACCAGCGCCATGCTGCCGATGACGGCAGCTACCAGGCGGAGTCGTCTGCCAAGAACCAAGATCGGTACCTCCTTCGATAGGTAAAGGCCTTCTTGCCGACAATCTCGTCAATCGTTCGCGGTCATCACCCCCCTCCGACCGCGCGCGTGCAGTGGATAGAGGCGGGAGCCCGTCGGGAGATGAAGACGTCGTTCTCGAGGGCCGACAGGAGCGCGCTTATGCGATCTGCCGAATGACCGCCCGAAGATCGTGTGGTCGCCGCCCAAGCGCCCTCCGCCACCGTCGTCTCACCCTTGAGACGCGTGCTCTGGAATATATTAGGAGCCCACAGGCAGGTCAAACCGGCCGGTGGCCTCCTCCTCGGCGGCGGCGGCGGGGGGATCCGCCGGCTCGTGTGCTCGAACTGCCTCGATCAGATCATGAACGGATCCAGTCGGGTCCGCGGCGTCGTCGGGACCGAGAAGGCGGCGGCCGCCCGCATCGATCATGGAGCAGGAAGCGGCGAGCTCCACGACACCTCGAACGTGAAGTGGCGCCCCAGGTCAAGGCCGACCTAAGTGACATCGGGATTAGCAAAGGATTAACAAGCCCGATTCGACCGATGCATTCGACAGACGTTCGCGCAGCATCACAGCAGGTCAGCGATAGCGGAGGGCGTGGGACTCGAACCCACAAGTCCTTGCGGACAACGGTTTTCAAGACCGTCCGGTTACCAGTTACCGTAGCCCTCCACTCAAAAGCGTAGCCGCGGGACAAGCGGCGGTCGCCTCATTCTTTTCGCCCTAGCCCTCAAATAATGACTAGTGCGGCGCAAAGAATGAGGGGCGCAGGGGTCAGGGCGGCGGGATCTCGTCGAAGCCGGTGTAGGGACGCAGCGCTCCCGGAATGTCCACGCCCCCGTCGGCCCTCTGGTGGTTCTCCAGCAGCGCAACGATCGTCCGGCCCACCGCACAGGCCGTTCCGTTGAGCATGTGCACAAGGCGTGTCTCGCCACCGCTGCGACAGCGGACCTGTAGGCGGCGCGCCTGGAAGTCCGTGGCGTTGGTCGCGGAGGTCACCTCGAGGAAACGCTCGGCGCCCGGTAGCCACGCCTCGTGATCCACCTTCTTCGCCGCCGACGCGCCCAGGTCCCCAGCGCACATCACAAGGACCCGATAGGGGATCTCCAACATCTGAAGTATCGCCTCTTGATTGGTGCGGATCGCGTCGTACTCATCCCACGAGGTATCGGGATGAGCGAAAGAGAACTGCTCGACCTTGTCGAACTGGTGCACGCGGATGAGACCCTTGGTCTCCTTGCCGTAGCTTCCCGCCTCGCGCCTAAAACACGGAGAGAAACCCGCGTAGCGAACGGGAAGCTCGCCCCCGTCGAGGATCTCCTCGGCGTGCAGCGCGGCGAGCGGCACCTCGGACGTACCGACGAGGTAGAGGTCGTCGCGTTCGACTTTGTAGAACTCGTGCTCGTCGGTCGGCAGAAAGCCGGTGCCGTACATCGGCTGTTCCCGCACGAGCACCGGGGGTACGACCGCGGTGAACCCGCGCTGCGCGCAGAAGTCCATCGCGAAACGGACCAGGGCGAGCTCCAAGAACACGCCGGCGCCCGTTAGATACACAAACCGGCTGCCCGACGTGCGCGCGCCGCGCTCCGAGTCGAAGATCCCCAGTCGTTCCCCGATAGCGACATGATCGAGAGGTTCGAAGTCGAAATCCCTGCGAGAGCCGACCTCTCGCTCGACGACGTTTTCCTCCTCGCTCTGTCCCTCAGGGACCGAGTCATGCGGAAGGTTGGGCAGGCGCGCAGCGGCGGTGCGCAGATTCTCGGCGGCTTCTTCGAGCCGGGGCTCCAAGGCCTTCAACCGGTCGGCGAAGCCCTTGGCCCGCTCGATTACGGCCGGACGATCCTCCGTCGCGGCCCGTCCGATGGCCTTGCTGGCGCGGTT
>JALZEI010000223.1 GCA_030862115.1 Actinomycetota bacterium | reverse complement strand
TCTGCTCCAACGGGCCCGTCACCTGGTACCAGACGACCAGGTTCGGTTTGGGGGTGGGGCTCGAACGCAACGTAATTGTCGTCGAGCTCCACCATCCCTGCCGGGATGTCGATGGCATCGAGCTGGGCCCTTAGGTGCTCTTGCGATCCCGGTTCGGCCTCGCCACAGGCGGCCAGCAAGGACGCAGCCGCCAGAGCCAACCACCAGCAGTGTGTTCGCCTCCCTCACATCCGGTCAGGCTAGCCTTGCCGTCCCTCACGCGGTCTATACCCGGCGACACGAAGGAGTTGCGTCCATGCGTCTCGTTCTAAGTGAGTTCATGAGCCTCGACGGCGTCATCCAGGCCCCCGGGCAGCGGCAGGAGGACACCGACGGCGGATTCCAGCACGGCGGGTGGTCCATGCGGTACTTCGACGTCGACTCGATGGGCTCCGCGATCGACCAGGCGATGCAGAAGACCGATGCATACGTGTTCGGCCGGCGCACCTGGCAGGTCTCGGCGGCTGCATGGCCGCAACGAGCGGGGACGGATCCTTTCGCCGACGGGCTCAACGCGCTACCGAAGTACGTCGCGTCGCGAACCCTGTCGCAGGAAGACCTCACACCGTGGAACAACTCGCGGCTCCTGCCCCCCGACGACGTCCTCGGCGCGATCGCGGAGCTCAAGGCATGGGAAGGAGGCGACATACAGTGCTACGGGAGCGCGAACCTCGCGGCCCAGCTGATCGCGAACGACATGGTCGACGAGTACAGCCTGATGATCGAGCCGGTCATCCTCGGGGGCGGCAAGAGGCTGTTCCCGGACGACGGCGTGCTGCGCGGTCTCGAGCTCGTCTCGACCACGACGAGCAGCACCGGAGTCCAGATCTGCAAGTACCGGCGGCCGCCGGCCGCGTGAGCGACGGGCGTCGCCCCGTCCGACGGATAAGGCGTCCGCCCGCGGGAATAGTTACCTTTCTCCCTGCTCGGCGCCTTCGTACGCCCTTCGTAGCTCCGCGATGTCGAACTTCTTCATCTCCAGGAACGCCTGCGTGACGCGGGCCGTCTGCTCCTCCGTCCCCCGGCTCAGGAGCTCGTCGAGAATGGTCGGCGTAATTTGCCACGAGACCCCGAACCTGTCCTTGAGCCAGCCACACTGCTCGGACTCTGGAACCGCCGACAATCTGTCCCAGTAGTAGTCGATCTCTTCCTGGGTCTCACATCCGACCATGAGCGAGATCGCCTCGTTGAACCCGAAGTCGTGGTCGCGCGCGCTGTCCATCGCGGCGAGCTTGAACCCGTCGAGATCGAAGTAGAGGTGCTTGATCGTCCCCGGCCGGTCGGGTTCTTCACCTTCGCCGTAGCGCTGGACGCGCTCGATCTTCGACTCCGGGAAGACCGACGCGTAGTGGCCGACCGCCTCCTCCGCCTTTCCGCAGACGTCTCCGACGAACGTCAGGGTCGGCACGATCGCCTGGTCGATCTCTCCCATTGCATCGTGCATCACTTGCCACGACAGCCCGTAGCGATCTTCGGTCCATCCGTAGCGGTCGCTGAAGGGGTACGAGTCGAGAGGCATGAGCGTGCTGCCCCCCTCGGACAGCTCGCTCCACAAAGCATCGACCTGCTCGACCGTCTGGCAACGTACGAGGAAGGAGACGGCCGGCGTGAACCGGAAGAACGGTCCGGCGCTGAACGCCGTGAAGGGCTGGCCGAGCAACTCGAACGAGACGACGTCGCAGTCGCCGGAGGGCGTGTCCTTGAGGGTCGAGACGTTCGTTACCTTCCCGTCCGGGAACGCGGTCGTGTAGAGCTCGGCCGCCTCGACGGCCTCCTTGTCGAACCATAGGTGCGGCGTGATCCTCGGCATGGCAGCCTCCTTCCAGCCCGGGCCCCCGGGCAATCACACGAGCAGTCAACCACGCGCTAAGACTCGTCGACCGACCCGAACTAATCGCTTCCGGGCTACTTTGCCGCGGTGTCCCTGACCCGCTCTAGCCGGAGCCGGAACGACCTCACGAACCGAGTCTGAACCCGCGTCACGGCCGCGTCGAGACATTGGTGTCGCGTTAGTTCGCGCCGGCGGCTCGGGTGCCATACTCGCGAACGCTCCGTGGTCCGGTCGGTGACGGCGAAAGGAGAGCCCGTGCCGCTCTACCTATCGAGGTTCAGCTACACGCCCGAGACCTGGGCCAAGCTGATCCAGAACCCCGAGGATCGCCGCATTGCCGCCAAGTCGTACATAGAGGCCGTCGGCGGCAAGCTCCACGGCTTCTGGTACGCCTTCGGCGCACACGACGGTCTCACGCTCTGGGAGGCTCCCGACAACGTCTCGATGGCCGCGGTCGCGCTCGCGATCGGCGGCGGAGGAGCGTTGAGCTCACTCGAGACGACCGTGCTCATGTCCGTTGACGACACGCTGCAGGCGTTGAGGCAGGCCGGACAGATCCAGTACAAGAAACCGGGTGAGTAAAAACCTCGCAGGACCTACGTCGACTTCTGCCACGGCAACATCGGGATCCGGTCCAGTGACCCGAGGAACCTCTCCGAGTCTGTGTCGAGCTCCGCTCTGATCCGAGCTCTCCTGCGCCGCTCCACGACGATGTAGCCGACGGGAAGGACGATGATGAGAAGCATCCACCAGACGTGCGCGCGGATGCCGTCGTCGACGAGCCCGGCCACCAGCAAGATGACGCCGATCCCGAGCTTTTGCAAGGCGCTGGCCGCTGACGTACGCGCCGTCGACATGAGGATGCTCCTGGCGACCGGCGGAGCATCCTCGGCTACTGACGTCAGCCGCAACGCGACAAAGACGTAGAAGACGAAGAGAAGAAGGGTCAGCGCGGCCGCGACACCAATGCCCCACCACACGACGCCATTCCATCACAGCCCCTCCGCCGACCACGACGACGGGACGGGCGCATCACCGGAACTTTCGTGACAGGAGCGGTTCTCGTACTCGTCGGCGTTTACTTCGGTGCGATCCGGAGCGTCCGCCGACCTCGCGTTCCCTGTCGGAACGATCTGATGGTGGCTCAGGCGCGTTGACGTTCGTCCCGCTGGCGGATCAGCTCCTCGACCGCGCTCGGCAGGGTCGTCTCGAAGTCGATCAGCTTCGCCCACGTCGGGGTCACGACGATCCGGACCATGCCGTCGTAGAGCGAGCGGACCTCGGCCTCCCACTCGACCCGCTGCTCGGGTGTCATCGTGTAGATGCCACTCATCTGGAGGTACTCGTGCGGGATGCCGTCGACGACGTCCAGCTCCGCCTGACCGCGGAGGAGCAGGATCTTCGGCGGGTGCACCTCGGTGTCGATCGTCAAGGCGACCGCCGGGTTGTGGCGCAGGGCAGGAAGCTTCGGGGCATTCTTCGACGTGCACATGACGATCTCCGAGCCGTTCCAGGTGAACCCGATCGGGATAGAGCGGGGAGTCCCGTCCCTGGCGACATAGGCCAGGCGCGTAAGGTCGCGAGCCAGGAGCTCCTGGCTGATCGGACGGTTCAGGACCTCGGCGATCTCGTTCGGCTGCACGGTCAGCTCTTCCAGCCCGGCACGCGTCCCGCCTGCTCGATCCACTCGAGCATCTGCGGTCCTTGCGTCTCCTCCAGGGTCTTCACCTTGACGTAGCGGGTCCGTTCGGTGGTTCCCAACGGCGGCGGAGGGTCGAATTCCGCGCCGCCGAAGAAGACGACGTTCACGGAGACGTCGTACGCGACCATCTCGATGATCCACCCGAGCTCGGGCAGCGCGTAGTACGCCTTCTTCCACTTCACGGCGTATTGAAGCCCGGGGATCGTCTCGCGGATCGATTCGTCCAGCCGCTCGACGATGGGATGTAGATCCGGCATCACGCGCCGGATCCAATCGTCGATGTCGGCGTGGCTTTCCGACGGCACCGGTGGCTTTCGGGCCGCATTTGGTTTACGCGGTTTCTCCATGGCAACGAAACGTCCGGCGCTTCTCTAGGAAGGCGGGGCGAAGAGCTCCAGGGGCAGATTGTCCGGGTCACGGAAAGACAGACCGGATCCATACGGCGCGTCGACGATGCCGCCGTGTGCGATCCCCAGATCGTCGAGCCGTTTCTCCCATGTCTCCAGTTCAGAGCGGCTCGAGACGGCGAACGCCACATGGTCCAAGCCGGTGCGAAACTCGTTGAAATCCGGTTGATCGTTCTCGCGCTGATGAGTGTGGATGCCGAACAAGGAACCCCCCTCCAGCGCCCACACCACGTGATAAAAGTTGCCGGTATCCTCATCCAACGCCGGTTGCGCACCGAAGAGCTTCGAGTACCACTCCCGGCCGCGATCGATGTCCGTAACGGTTACCGCAACGTGCCCGAGTCCGGGGAATCCGGCCACTTGTCTTCTCCTTCCGATCGTGGCGGACCGGTATCGATCCGCTTGTAGTGCCCGACCACGTCGAACCACCTCTTCGCGCTCAGTCCCACCCTCAGATCGATCTCCGCGGTGACGATTCCCTCTTTGCCGTAAAGGGGGCCGGCGACGATCTCGCCCCCGCGAGGCTCGACGACGGCGGCACCGCCACGTCCGAAGACTTCGTCATCGGGGAGGGGTACGGGGAAATCGTCGGGAAAGTCACCTCTTTCGATGTATTGGGGAACGCTGATCACGAAAGCGCCCGATTCGATCGCGATGTGCCGCATCGTCGCGAGCCATCCTTCGGAGTCGTCGGCGGTCGGCGCTACCCAAATCTGGACGCCCTTCTGATACAGCTCGTAACGAGCAAGGGGCATCCGGTTCTCCCAACAGATGAGTCCCCCGATCCTGCCCAGCTCGGTCTCGGCCACGTTCAGATCCGTACCGTCCCCGGCTCCGTGGAAGAGGCGTTCATGCATCGTGGGGACGAGCTTGCGGTGTTTGGTCAACACACCTGTGGGCCCCAGCAACACGAGAGAGTTGTACAGAGAGCCTGGGCGTTCGATCTCTCGTTCGTTGATACCGAGGACGCAGTGGATCCCGCGCTCGGCGCACGCTGCTGCAATCATGTCTATGGCAGGGCCAGGGACCTCGATCGAAGAGGCCCACAGGCGTTCCCACATCACGTCGAACCCACCGAACTGCGCCGCTTGGTGGGCCCAGGCTCCGCTCGGATACACGGACACGAACGTCTCCGGAAAGACGGCTAGCTGGACCCCCTCATCAGCAGCCTGATGCAGCAGGCCAAGGGTCTTCTCGATGGTCGCTTCCGCGTCTAGGATGACTGGAGAGGCCTGGACAGCGGCCACCTTCACGGTTTCGAAGACTGGCACCGCGCCACGTTAGGCGACCTCGTCCATCAGGGTCAAGCGAGCTAAAGAGCTTTCAACCGTTCCATGGGCGTTACCGATCCGCATCCGTGAATCGGAACCGGGTCTGCGCGAAATCGCCCTTGGCGAACGCCAGGAC